>JAWXBZ010000148.1:0-59030 GCA_034440375.1 Candidatus Eiseniibacteriota bacterium | reverse complement strand
CTGATCAACCCGATCAAGGAACCGGAACGACGGGACCTTCTCGAAGTCTTCGAGGACCGCTACGAGAGGGGCTCCACGCTCCTGACCACGCAGTTGCCGGTCAAATCATGGCATGAGGCCATCGGTGAACCGACCCTGGCCGACGCCATCTGCGACCGGCTATGAGGGCCCAGACGATCAAGATGGCTGCCGTGGCGCGGAAGAACGACGTCATGCCGATGGCCGCGCCGACGAGCGGCCCAAGAAAGACGGCCGCTGATTGCCCACCGGTACCGAGACCGTAGATCCCGAGGGCTCCGCCCCGGCGCTCCGGCGGCGTCCAGGAGGCGACGAACGGTACTCCGACGGCGAATGACGCACCCGCCAGACCGAGAAGGAAGGCATTCATCAACAATGCCGTGTAACTCACCTGGAGGGGCACCGTGGCCGCAGCCGCGGCGGACGCCAACATGAGGACCGTGAAAACGAGGCGACCGCCAAACCGATCCGTCAGCATTCCCATCGGGATGCGTGCCAGGGAGCCGAGCAGCACCGGGAACGCCACGAGGAGCGCCGTTTCCGTGGCCGAGAGGCCGAACTGCTCCCGAAACTGGGGAGCAAAGGCCCCGACCAATCCCCATGCCATGAAACAGAGAAAGAACGATACGGTCCCGAGCAGCAGATAACGGCGGGAGCCCACGGTCGCTCCGGGGGGTGCGCCTACGGAACTTTCAGTCGGCATCCAGTCAATCCTCGAGTCTCTCCAGTGCCGTGGCCCGCGGGAAGAGGATGTTGTTCTCCAGATGCACGTGGCGGTGCAAGTCGGCTTCGAACTGTGCCAGTTCCTCGTACAGAACCCGGTACGTCGTGCAGGC
Organism: Candidatus Eiseniibacteriota bacterium; assembly: GCA_034440375.1. Taxonomy (GTDB): domain Bacteria; phylum Eisenbacteria; class RBG-16-71-46; order JABDJR01; family JAWXBZ01; genus JAWXBZ01. The sequence goes on along the minus strand of JAWXBZ010000148.1, from coordinate 58,176 downwards.
ATCCACGGGTGGAGTGTACTGGTTGGAGAGGCGTCGCACGTCGGCCATCTCGTTTCCGACCGCGAGGTGTTCAGCTTCCATCAGGGCGATGGGCGAGGCGATCGTGCCGAAAGGAGCGCGGGGCGGTGTGGTTCCCGTCGCCGCAGCTTCGGCGAGTTGCTTCACATGAGGAAACAGCACCCCTTCCTCCCGGTCCATGTGGGATGTCATCTCCACGGCCACGCGATCCATCTGGTCGGCGATGGCCAGGGTCTCGGGATGAAGGGCGCCGTGGACACCGGCCACTTTCCTCGCATGTTGCTGGATGACGGGCAGGATTGATCGCACGTAGCCGTGGTGAATCTGGACGATGTGGTCCACCAGTCGCCCGGTATCCCAGGCTGCCGGGTTATCCACTCCATCCGTCGGTGAGGTCATGACCGACGCCAGATCCTCCCGAATCGCGGCGGCATGCAACCCCTTTTTCCGACAGGCCTCCTCCAGGGGGAGGCCTCCTCCACAGCAGAAGTCCAGCCCATATTTTTCGAAAACGGCGGCCGTTCGGAAATCTTGCGTCACATAGTCACGGATCGTACCAGTCAACGTAGACACTTGGATTCTCCCTTCAACGTTTGTTCGTACCACCGGAAATCTTTCCATTCCAGATAATTCTTCCACCAACGATGGCGAGAACGCCTCTGGATTCCATGCTCTTGACGGATCGAATGACCGTTTCCACCCGCAACCCCGTCATGTCTGCGAGCTGTTGCCGGGTCAGGGGGATCCGATAGTCGGCCGACGGCACGCCAACGGCGATCCGCCGGAGATACCGGAACAGGGTGGCCAGGCGGTGTTCCGCTTCCTCGATCGCGATCTCACCGAGCATCAACGCCTTATATACCAGTCGGCGGCTCAGCGCCTGCGTCAGCGCCAGATGGACTGCCGGATTCTCCTGGAGAAGTCTCAGAAAATCGGCCCGGGCGCATTTCCATACCGTGCTATCCATCTCGGCCACGGCCGTCGCGGGATAGGGAACCTGGGCGAAGAATGGGGGCTCACCGAAGCTCTCCCCCGGTTCGAACCAGCCCTGGGTAAACTCTCTTCCCTTGTCGCTCATCGAGACCATCCGGACGCGGCCGGTCTTGAGGACGTGAAAGTGGTCGGCTGAATCGCCTGCTTCGAATACGGTCGTCCCGCCGGCGACGCGAATCAGTCGCGAGCCGTGCGATTTCAGCAGGTCCTCGGAAACGCCCGGAGCCACGCGGGATGTCCCCGTCGCGGGTCTGTCGTCTCGTTCACGCGTCATCGCTGGTCCGATCATGCCGGTTATTCTGAGTGACGGCGGAATTCGCGAGTATGACTTGAATCACATGATGTAAACTTTGGGGATTCGGACCCTCGGCGACCCGATGTTATTGCATGCCACCCGTCACTTCCATGGACGGACATGACTTATGTCATGTCCGGAACCCGGCCCCTCCGATGGACCGTTTGCCCGGGACGCCACTCCGGCTCCGGCCCTTCACCTTGGAGATTGGCTTCCTGACGATGCGATGATACGCTCGCGTGTCGATTCGTGCCGCGCAATTCCAGCCGGTGGATCTGGAATGAGTGCATGATCAGCCGCTGAAACCCGACTCGGCCCCGCCTCAAAACCCCGTCGGCACTGCCGTAGCCCGGATTGGAGCGAGACGCGGATGACCGATTTGCTTGAACGACTTCAGGAGCCGCTGGCCTCGCGCTATCGCATCCATCGGGAGCTGGGCGCGGGTGGCATGGCGGTGGTGTTCCTGGCCGAGGATCTCCGGCACCGCCGCCAGGTGGCGGTCAAGGTGCTCCGCCCGGAGCTGGCGGCGGAGATCGGTCCGGCACGGTTCCTGCGCGAGATCGAGACGGCGGCGCGTCTGACCCACCCTCACATCCTGCCCCTTCACGACTCCGGCGAGACGGATGGCTTCCTCTACTACGTCATGCCCTACGTGGAGGGAGAGTCGCTCCGGGGGAGGCTCGATCGCGAGAAGCAGCTCCCGCTCGACGAGGCGCTCCAGATCGCGCGCGAGGTTGCTGACGCGCTGAGCTACGCCCACAACCAGGGCGTGGTCCACCGGGACATCAAGCCGGAGAACATTCTGTTGCAGAGCGGACATGCGGTGGTGGCGGATTTCGGGATCGCGCGGGCGATCACGGCCGCCGGCGGTGGCACGCTGACGGCGGCGGGAATGGTGCTGGGCACGCCCGCGTACATGAGCCCGGAGCAGGCGGAAGGCTCAAAGGATCTGGACGGCCGGTCGGATCTCTACTCGCTCGGATGCGTGCTGTACGAGATGCTGGCCGGGCAGCCGCCATTCACGGGTCCCAGCTTCGCGAGCCTGATGCACCAGCACCTCTCGATCGTGCCGCGTCCCGTGACCGAGCTGCGTCCCGCGGTGCCGGGCTGGGTGGGAGCGGCGGTGCAGCGGGCGCTGGCGAAGACTCCCGCCGACCGGTTCAGCTCGGTCGCACTGTTCGCCGAGGCGCTCGTCTCGCGCGAATCGGGGGCCATGACGTCGGCCCCAACCGCCGCGATGGCCCCACCCGCCATGGCTGGGCCGGTCCACGAGCGCGGCGAGATTGCGGTTCTGCCGTTCCAGAACCTGAGTGCCGAAGGGCCGCAGTCGTATTTCGCGGCCGGGCTGCACAACGAGCTCCTGACCCAGCTCGCGAAGGTGGCGGCGCTCAAGGTGATCAGCCGCACTTCGGTGATGGGATATCAGGGCACCTCCAAGCCGCTCAAGACAATCGCGACCGAGCTGGGGGTGGGGAGCGTGGTGGAGGGGAGCGTGCAGGTGGTTGGGGAGCGTTTGCGCGTAAATGTGCAGCTGATCGTTGCGGCGACGGACAAGCATCTCTGGGCGGAGCGCTACGACAGGACGCTGGACGATGCGTTCGCGATCCAGAGCGATGTGGCGCAGCAGATTGTGGCAGCGGTGGGCGCTGCGCTGACCAGTGCTGAACAGGACAGATTGATGGCCGAACCCACCGCGAATGCCGAGGCCTACCGGCTATATCTGCAGGGGCGCGAGTACTGGAGCCGGCCCGGTTTTCTTCGTCAGAACCTGGAGGTCGCCCAGCAACTCTACGAGCAGGCGCTGGGGCTGGATCCGGACTTCGCGCTGGCGCACGCGGCACTCTCGCAAGTTCATGGCACGATGTACTGGTTTGCGTTCGATCCCCTGGCGGGGCGAGTGGCTCGCCAGTGGGAGGAGGCGGAGGCGGCACTCCGGATTGCGCCGGACCTGCCGCAGGCTCACGTGGCCATGGGTCTGGCGCACTACTGGGGCCAGCGCGACTACCGCCGGGCGTTGGACGAGTTTGCGATCGCGCTCAAGGGCTTGCCCAATGACGACAAGCTCTGGAGTTGGATCGGGTATGTCCACCGCAGAATGGGGAACTGGAACGAGGTCTTCGCGGCGTTCGAGAAGGCCGCGCAGCTCAACCCGCGTGACGCGGACCTGTTCTTTGATCTAGGTGGTCAAACTTATCGGTACTTGCGCCGCTACGCCGATGCGGTGCACGCGTATGAGCGAGCTCTGAGCCTCGCGCCGGATATGCATGACGCAGCGATCATGAGGGGATGGACCTATGTTCGCTGGCAAGGACAGCTTGACAGGCTGCGAGACGCACTGAACAGACTCCCACGGGACGCGGTGCTGGGAGATGAGAGCGTAGCAGGCAATCGGGCTGAACTTCTACTCTGGGAGCGGAACGCTGACGGCCTCTTGCAAATGCTTGAGACTGCCCGCGGCGATGTCTTCGAGGGGCAGGAATCTTTCCTGCCCAGTGCCCTGTATACCGCCTGGGCGCACAAACTGCGCGGCGACCACCCGGCGGCGCAAGCTGCGTTCGAATCGGCCCGCGTGCGTCTGGACTCCGCGCTGGCTGAGCTCCCGGATGACTGGCGCGTGCATGCGGCCCGCGGTATGGCGCTGGCCGGGCTGGGGCTTCGGGACGAGGCGCTTCGGGAGGCCCATTGGCTCCAACAATCGGCCGTATATCGCGAGGACTCCGTTGGCGGCCCGGGTCTCGCAGAAAATCGGGCGCGAGTCCTCGCGCAGACCGGCGACACCGAGGCGGCTCTCGACGAGATCGAGAGACTGCTCGCTGGGCCGTGCGGGCTCAGCGTCCACTCACTTCGGCTCGACCCGCGCTGGGACCCGATCCGCGAGCATCCGCGATTCAAGGCGCTACTGGTGACGTACGGCTCCTGGGGGTAATCGGTTGTGCCGCGGACTCGTGCGAGCAAATCGGTCACCGGAGTGCTCCCCGCAGGTCTCCGAGACCCGGGTTGGGGCGCACTCTGAGGCCCGGATTCACGCGGCAGACAATGGACACCATCCGGACACCGTAAGGCGAATCGCCCCGGAGTCGTAGCTGGAAAAAATTGTTCCGCAATGTGTTGGGAGATGGTCGGGCACCATGGCGTACAATCTATCGACAGTGCATTCGCCAGTCGACCTCAGTCACGTCCTCACCTCATCCTAGGGAGCTGCACCATGAAGCTGAGAGTTTTCACGTACTTCCTTGCGGCGGGTCTGGCCGGGCTGAGCGTGCCTGCCAGCGCTCAGTACCCTCATACGTGGACGGCTTCCTCCGGCCTGTATCCCGACGTGGATTGCTTCTGGAACTTGATGACCAACAATCCGGCCAATGTCAGTTTCAGCGGTGGTTTGCTCAAGATCGATACCCCCAACCTGACTGACGGGCTGTATTACTTTCAGTCCGGTACCGATCTGGCAATCCCTGACCCCTGGGTGATCGAGGTCCGGATGCGCCTCGACACCGACAATGGCACTGGCCAGGCGGCGACCAGCGCGGCGATCGGCTTTGCGACCGCACCGGATGTCGAAAACATCCTGTTCATCGGGGCCGGCAACATCTATCTCTGGGGCAGCTACTTTGCCATCGGATCTCAGGCTTTCCTTGACACGCAGATTTCGCCCCATACGTATCGAATTGAAGTGACGAGCACGGCGCAGTGTCCGTCTACTACGACGGCACTCTGACGCTCACCGGGGTTGTCTACCTCGACCCACCTTTCGAGGATTCCACGTATCTCTGGTGGGGAGATGGGACGAGCCACGCGTCGGGCCGATCGTTCTGGGAGCGAGTGACCCACAACGGCAACGCCTACGAATCGTGCCCCACCGCCGTCGAGCCCACAACGTGGGGACGGATCAAGAGCCAGTTTCAGCCGTAGCGCTAATCCAACGCTTCCGGCAACGAAGCCAACGGGTTCAGCACGATTCGCGCGGAGCGTAGCGGCGTGACACCTCCAACGAGGGTTCGAGCAAGGCGGGCGAACATGATGTCCAGGCAGGCCTGCCGCTCGAATCCGCCGGCCCCGGTACCTAGAAGGGGGAAGGCAATGCTGGTCACGTTGAGTGTTTCGACATGGTACAGGCAGCTTGAGATGATCTCATTGATCAAGTCGTGCGTCGGGACCAGGTAGTCTCCCTCCCGGACCCCGAGAGTGATGCCGTGGAAAATGAATCGTGCCGGGAGGCGGCCGGCCGACGTGACGACAGCGCGACCGGGACGGACGGGGACATAAATGGCCGCCTCGTCAAGTAGATCCGCACCAGCGGCCTTGAAGAGGGCCAGAGACACTCCTCCCCCCATCGTGAGTTCGTAGTCATCCGAACTGACAAGGGCCACGACGTCCTGTCGGGCCAGGTCCCCTGTGACGATGTGAAGTTCCCGATCGTCGGGAAACTTGTACGTGTCCGAAATGTCCTGCCCCCGCGAAGGTTTCAAATAGCTTTGCCTTCGTTCGCGATAGCGTGACAGGACTTCCCTCAGGCGCGGATCTGCATCAGCCGTCCACGTATTGGTGCCGTCGGTATCCTTCACGAGATGCGCCAGCAGGGCATCAAAGGATTGATAACGATCACCCGGTGACTTCGAGAGGCAACGTTCGAGAGCTTCGCAACTCGACGCGGACAGTGCGGGGCAACGCGATTTTGGCGAGGACACTGGTTCGAGTTTGTGCTTCAGGAACAGCGAGTAGATGCTGTCACCTTCGAATGGCGTCCTGCCGGTAAGGGACGGCTCCAGGTCGCGGTGAACGATGCGTTCCCGTTCAACCGCCAGCATCCCCTGACAGGCATCGCGCATGATCGGCAAAGTGCGCGATTCCGAGAGCTGTCCGCCACCAGCGTGCATTTCCGCAGCCAGATCCCGACCGTCAACCCAGTCCATGACCAGGAACGGCAGGCCGGAAGGGAGGTACTCGAGATCGAGTACACGGACGACATAATTCGAGTTCACCCGGGCCAGCATTCTGGCCTCGTGGTGGAATCGATCGGCTGTATCGGCATCCCGAATAATCTTGAGGGCGATTGGGATATCCAGCGTGGCGTGATGCGCGCGATAGACGACTCCCATCCGACCCCGGCCGACTTCTCGAGTCACCTGGTAGCGGGCGGCCAGAAATTCGCCGTCCGCAGAACTCAGCCACGCGGGGCGATTCTCGGGGAATGTGCGCTCACCCGATGGGGGTGCTGTCACGGACTTACTCCTGCCGGGTTACAAGCCTGGTATGCGCGGCCTCCGAAGCTCATTCGGGGAAGTGTACTAGGTCCAGGCGGCGGAACCGACCCGCTGATCGGCTCCCGGATCTTCCACTATTATGATGGCTCCGCACGATCGGAATCCGGTCGGTGGGTTTGGAAACCGGGCTCGGTCAAATCCCTGTGACACTTTGGGTCCCGCCCCGTACACCCTTCTGTGGCCACCATGGATAACGTGATTCGAAGTCGGCTGTTTCCATTGCAGGACTCCTGCGAAGCGGACTGGGATGCTCTGTACGCTGAGCACCTGCCGCAGATCTATAACTTCTTTCGCTATCGTGTCGGAAATCCGGCGGACGCCGAGGATTTGACATCCGAGACGTTCGAGCGGGCGTGGCGGGCTCGTGCGCGATATCGGCGGGATCTGGGCGCGTTCGGAGCCTGGCTCTTCACGATCGCGCGGAATCTGGCCGTGGATCATTACCGGGGGCGGCGCGTCATGGTGTCGCTCGAGGCGGCGGCGGATATTCCCGGCGGCGCGACACCCGAAGAGCTGTCCGCGCGGCGCTCCGATGCGGAACGGCTCACCCGCCTGCTCGAGCGACTCCCCGAACGGGAGCGCGAGCTTATCGCCTGGAAGTTCGGGGCGGAGCTGACGAATCGTGAAATCGCCCGGATAGTCGGGCTCACCCAGTCCAATGTCGGCACCATCCTGCACCGCACGATTCTGGAGCTGCGGAAGGGATGGTCAGAGGAGGAGAAGCGCGATGAACGATGATTTCCTTGGCGGCCTGCGCGGCCGGCCCACGACCGAATTCAAGTCTCAACTGCGGGAGCGGTTGCGCCGACAGGAACAGGAAGAGGGGGTTGACGAGTCGATGACCTACGATGTGCTACCAGCGCGTGCGGGCTGGCGTCCGTGGCCCCTTTTCGCCGGGGGTGTGCTCGCGGCAGCCGTCCTGGCTCTCGTTCTCTCCCCGGCACTGCGCGCGTCGGCCAATGCTTTTCTCGATCTGTTCCGGGTGCGCACCTTTGCCGTGGTTTCCATCGATCCGGCCCGGCTCGAGCGGCTGCAGAACGGCTCGATTGACTTGGAGGGACTGCTGGCCGGTCACACGGAAACCCTTCAGGAGCCCGGTCCGCCGCGGACCTTCACCGACGTCGCGTCGGCCGGTTCGGCCGCCGGGTTTGCGATCAGGGTTCCTGGGCTTCTGCCAGCGGGTCTGACTGCCGACACCGTCACCGTGCGTGACTCCGGCGAGGCTCGGTTCACCGCACAGACCGCGAAGTTGCGCGAGGTCCTCGATGCGCTCGGCCTCACCGACGTGACCATCCCCGCGGGCCTGGACGGCGCGCAGGTCGGCGTGCGGACGTCGCCGTCCGTCACCCTCCAGTATCGGAGCGAGAGACGCCGCGTTTCGTTCCTCCAGGCAAGGAGCCCGGAGGTGTCGCTGCCGCCGGGTATCGATCTCGCCGAGGTCGGGGAGATCGGGCTCCGTATCGCCGGGCTGGACCGGGGGGAGGCGGCGCGCTTCGCCCGCTCCATCGACTGGCACAGCACCCTGCTCGTGCCGTTGCCGACAGACGCCGGCTCGTTCCGCGAGGTGAATGTGCGCGGCAACAAGGCGCTACTGATTACGACGAACGGCGAGGCCGGTCCGGGCGGCGGCACTCGTCGGTCGGGTGCGATGCTCATGTGGGCCGAAGGCGACATGGTCTATGCTCTGAAGGGCAACTTGGAGAGCGAAAGTCTTGTCGAGATGGCTGCGAGCCTGCAATGAGAAGCGGGTGGGAACTGAAGCCGTGAGTTGCGAACACCCATGAGCGACCGGGTGATCGAGACCCGCGGACTCCGCAAACAATTCGGACGCAAACTGGCCGTGGCCGACCTCTCCCTGTCCGTAGGACGGGGAGAGGTGTTCGGCTTTCTGGGCCCGAACGGTGCCGGCAAGACGACGTCGCTCAAGATGCTCCTGGGTCTCGTCGAGCCGACGGCCGGCACTGCCACGGTCCTCGGCGCTCCGCTCGGAAACCGTTCGATCCGCGCCAGACTCGGCTTCCTCCCCGAGCACTTCCGATTTCATGACTGGCTCACCGGGCGCGAACTGCTTCGATTCCATGGCGAGCTGCTGGGGATCCGCCGCGCCGCGCTGGACGAGCGGATCGACCGCCTGCTTGAACGGGTGGACCTGCTCGACGCGGCCCCGCGCAAGCTTCGTGAATACAGCAAGGGGATGCTGCAGCGAATCGGCCTGGCCCAGGCCCTCCTGAACGACCCCGAGGTGGTTTTTCTCGATGAGCCGACGTCCGGCCTCGACCCGCTCGGGCGCCTGCTCGTGCGCGACATCATCCGTGACCTGAAAGCCCGCGGCACCGCCGTGTTTCTGAATTCGCACCTGCTGGGCGAGGTGGAAGCCACCTGCGACCGGGTGGTGTTCGTGAAGCAGGGCCGGGCGATCCGCTCCTTGAGTCTCTCGGCCGGGGGCGAGGACTTCGAGGTGGAGCTCCGCTTCACACCGATGAGCGCCGAATTGCTGGAAGGCCTCGGCCGCCTGGGCGGGTCGCCGGCACACTACGACGGAGCTGTCCGACTGCGAGTACGGAGTGAGGAGTCGATCCCCGAGATCGCACGGTGGCTCGTCGAACGGGGCGCACGCATCTATCGGCTGGAATCGCGCCGCCCATCGCTGGAATCGACGTTCCTGGAAGTCATGGGCCAGGACCAGCGGCCGGGATGACGGCATGAACGGAATCCTCACCATCGCGCGCCTCACGCTCTACGAGGCACGGCAGCGGCGGATCCTCCTGGCGATGCTCCTCTGCGGCGTCACTTTTGTCGTCCTGTTCGCCATCGGCTTCTACTTCATTGGCAAGGACGTGCGGGGCAACGCCTCGGCTTCATTCGTCCAAAAGCAGATGCTCCTCAATTTCTTCATCATGGCCGGACTCTACGCGATCAACTTCATGTCAATCATGACCGCTGTCCTGATGTCGGTCGACACGCTCTCCGGCGAAATCGGCTCCGGCGTGATGCAGACCGTGGCGGCCAAGCCGATCCATCGGTCGGCGATCGTGCTGGGCAAATGGCTCGCCCACGCGCTGGTTCTCGCGGGCTATCTGCTGTTGTTGAGCGGCGGGGTGCTGGCCGTGGCGCGGAGCTTGAGCGGTGTGACACCGCCGAACGTCGTGGAGGGGCTGGCGTTCATCTACCTCGGTGGCCTCGTGCTGCTGTCGCTCTCGGTGGCGGGTGGCGCACGCTTCAGCACCATCACGAACGGCGTTGTCGTCTTTGGCCTCTACGGCCTGGCGTTCGTTGGCGGGTGGATCGAACAGGTCGGTGCCATGACCGGCAACGCCGTCACCCGTCAGATCGGGACGATCGTCAGCCTGCTCATGCCGAGCGACTCGATGTGGCGGCTGGCTGCCTGGCACCTGCAGCCTTCCTTCTCACGGGATCTGCAGATGACCCCATTCTTTTCTGGGTCGGTGCCGAGCGGAGCCATGGTGATCTGGACCGTCGGCTACGTGGCCGTCACACTGGTTCTGGGGTTGTGGCTGTTTCGGCGGCGGGGGCTTTAGGGCGGGGGTGAGTACCGACGAAGAGCCGTTTTCAACGATAGTGCCCCTCGCGTGCCGGCTACGGCCGGTCGGCCACCGCGGTGACTGATGTGCACGCGGCACGATTTACCAGCATCCGGTCGTTGTTGCTGTTGCGATCGGCTGGTAGCACGAAAAAATGGGGTTTCGTTGGCGGGAAGCGTGGGGTAATCCCCACGAGGAGTTCGCCGTCCTTGAATTGCAGTTCGACGACGCGGCCGCCGGTGCGGCGGGGATCGTCGGGGTCGAGTGAATTCACATCGTGGCGACCGGGATCGCCCTCGAAGCTGCGAACGAAAAAGAGGGCCTTGAGGTCGACGAAATTCACCTGGACGACCTGCAGCTCGCGCGTCTGAACGTGGCACATCGGCCGCTTCGGATCGACGCTGAGGCATGCTCCCTTGATCAGGGTTCCGTCCAGATAGTGCGCCACGACATCGTGAGTCATGCACCCTCCATCAGTCCAACAAGGTCCGAGCGTGCTTCCCAGGCGATGGCATGGTCGCCCGCCGTTTGCTGCTCTTGCAACAGCGTGGTGACACGCTGTCCCAGCACGTCGAAGATGACGAGTTGAACCAGACCGGGCCGCGCGAGGGAGTAGCGGATCGTCGTTCGCGGGTTGAACGGGTTCGGAGTGCCGGGAGAAGGACGGATGGCCGTCAAGGAGAGCGTCGGGTCCCGTTCGTTCCCGACCCCGTGGTATTGACTGTAAGATCTTATCGTGTAATATGTTATACGCTGTTCGGGCGAGAAAAGGTGTGCGATGGCAGTGCTGACTTTTGTACTGGATCCACCTGTGTATATACTGGCTCAGCCACCCAAAGTTGAATTTCGGGTGCTCGTCCTCCGGCACCCGGTGGATGGGGCAGATGAACCAGGCGAACTTGATCATTGGCAACGCATTGCGGCAGGACGCTGGTAGCATGAAGGGGAGGTTTGACGTTTCCAATTCCGGGCTCCTACCCATGATCGAGGTTGATCCTTGAACCAACCGAGCACGGCGCAGTTGGAACTGGCCAGGCGTTTGCTGGCCCTCGAGGGCGCGGCGGAGCCGGCTTCACCGGCTGCGGGCCTGGTATTCGACAAGCTCCAGGCCCACATGTCTCCCCTCGTGGGCACCGCCGGCGTCCAGTTGCTGTTCGTTCGCAGCGCGAAGCTGACACGGGGCGAGTTCACCTGGCTCGACGAGATTTCCATTCTCGAAGGCTCGCCGAAGCTGCGTGAGCAGTTGGAGACGCAGGATCCTGCCATTTCCACGGAGTCGGCCGCGGCGCTGTTTGGAACCTTTTTCGCGCTGATCACCACCTTCATCGGAGAGCGCCTGACGACCCAGGTGCTGCGCCGAGCCTGGCCGACAATCGAAGAAACGGCACCCAAGGAGACGAAATAATGAGCGAGCGCGTACCGATTCGGAAGTTGGCCTCCGGGGTGCCGGGCCTCGACGAGGTTTTGGGCGGCGGAATTCCGGAATTCTCCTTCAACCTGATTGCCGGCGGCCCGGGAGGCGGCAAGACGACGCTGGCGCATCAGATCATGTTCGCGAACGCCACCCCCCAGCGGAAGGCCCTGTACTTCAGCGTTATCGGCGAACCTCCCATCAAGATGCTTCGCTATCAGCAGCAGTACGATTTCTTCGACGCTACCAAAGTGGGCGACGGTACGGTTCGTTTTATCCACCTCGGCCAGGAGGCGCTGGACGGGGGGGTCACGAAGGTGCTGGAATCCATCGTGCAGGAGATCGAAAAATCAAATCCAGGAATCGTCGTCGTGGACTCCTTTCGAGCCCTGGTGCGAACTACGCTCGAGGCCGGGCCGGGCGGCGACCTGAAGCTGACGGACTTCATTCAGAGCCTCGCGCTGGCTCTGACGAGCTACGAGGCCACCACCTTCCTCATCGGGGAGTATGCCGACGGCGAGCACGACAGCTCGGTCTTCACGGTGGCCGACGGGCTACTCTGGCTCTACCAGGCCATCGATCACAACTCCGTCGTGCGCAAGCTGCATGTGATCAAGATGCGTGGCCAGGGGCAGATCCCCGGACTGCACACGGCCCGCATCACCGACGCGGGCTACAGCGTATTCCCGCGACTTTTGAAACCGGCGGAGTTCATCGCTGATCACCCGCTCAAACATCGCCTCTCGACCGGAGTGCCGGGTCTCGACGAAATGATGGATGGCGGCATCCCGAGCGGGTATTCGGTGCTCATCACCGGTCCCTCCGGCTCCGGCAAAACGGTACTCTCCAATCAGTTCATCAGCGAGGGAGTCGCGCGCGGCGAGAAAGGGATTGTGGCCATCTTCGAGAAACGGCCCAATGACTATCTACAGACCACGCCGCGCGGGGAGGAATTCGAGAAGTTGGTCCGCGAGAAACAGTTGGAAGTGCTTTACCTGCGCCCGCTGGATCTCTCGATCGACGAGACATTGCTGGAGCTTCAGAATGCCGTGAGGCGCCTCGGCGCGAAACGGGCGGTGATTGATTCCCTGTCCGGTTTGGAATTGGCGCTCGCGCCCACGTTCAGAGAGGACTTCCGCGAATCGCTGTACCGAATGATGGGAGCGCTGACAGGGCTCGGTGTCACGCTGATGGCGACGCTCGAGCTGGAGGACTCCTACAACGATCTTCGCTTCAGCCGACAGGGGATCGCATTTTTGACAGACGCCATCATCATTCAGCGCTACATCGAGATCGATGGAATGCTCAAGCGAGCGCTGTCGGTCGTCAAGGTGCGCTCCAGCCAGCACAGCAAAGAGCTGAGGGAGTACGAGATATCGTCGGAGGGGGGGATTACTGTTGGCAAGGCGCTCAAAGGGTACGAGGGCCTTCTCACGGGGTCTCCGCGGGGCTGGGATAAAGGAAATGATGACGGAACTGGAGCAGGAGGCGCCAGTCTGACCGCAGAAAAAAGCTGAACTGATCCGCACCGAAAGGAAGCGAGATCCAATTCGCGATGTGCGGAGATTGCACGACGCGCCAACCGAAGTACAAGCGCGCACCAAAGAGGCAAGTCATGGCAAAGCGAAGGATCACGGTCGAGCTGGATGACGAGACGATCCAATGCCTGGGTGTGCTCGGAGATCCGATCGAAGTGCTCGCAAACCTGGCAAGTTCTGCGGCTGACGGTGTGAGCCGACCCGGCCACCCGCGGCGCAACCAGACGGACAGGAGCCTCCGGATCGAACGGGACAAGACGGATGTCGTCATCGCGAGGAAGCGCAAGGCCGGCGAAGCGGAGGCGGACGACGTCGTGCGGGTCGCCCGCCAGCGTGCGGATAAGGTCGTACAGACCGCGCGGGAGGACGCCGATCGCGAGCGGCGCCCGCAGTCGACGACCGACAAGGCCCGCCCCGCTCGTGAGCGCACCCGGGCGGACGGCCTCCTCAAGAACGAGCGATCCAACGCGGATACCCTGCTCCGGCACGAGCGCGCGGAGCAGAGCCGCCAACTGGAAAGCGCCCTGTCGGTCGAACGCGACGCCACCAACGAGGATTTGATTGGCGAACGGGCTCACACCGATACGCTGATCGTCGATCAACGTGAAGCCAACGAGCAGATCCTGAAGGCCGCGATGCAGATGCAGGAGCTGGCGGATGAGGCTGACGCGGCCAGGCGGCGCTCGGAGGAGAGCGAGCGCGAGCTACGTGCAGTAGCAGAGTTCCGGGAGTTGTTCATCGGCATCCTCGGGCACGACCTGCGTAACCCGCTCGGATCGATCGTCATGTCCGCCACCTTGTTGCTTCGGCGCGGCCGCATCGACGAGCAGGACGCCGAAACGGCCGCTCGTATCATCCGCAGCAGCCAACGAATGACCCGAATGATCGCTCAGTTGCTGGATCTCACGCGGGCCCGTCTTGGCGGCGGGCTGCCGATTGAAACGAAGCCCGCTGACCTGCGCGAGATCTGCCGGAACGTTGTCGAGGAATTCGGGACGACCATCAAATCGGAGTTTGAAGGCGACATGACGGGCACCTGGGATCGGGATCGCCTGGAGCAGGTGTTCTCCAACCTCGCGGGGAACGCCATCGAGTACGCGACGCCGGGAACGGTCGTGATCATCAAGGCACACGCCGACGGAGCGGAGGTTGTGGTTGAAATCAGGAACAAGGGAGCTTCCATTCCTGCGGACCTGCTCCCGTTTCTCTTCGAGCCATTTCGCCGCGGGGAGCAGGGCGAGAAGCCGGTCGGAGGGAATCTCGGCCTCGGCCTGTACATCTCGAAACAGATCGTGCTCTCCCACGGCGGTGAACTCGACGCGTACTCCGCCAACGGCACGACGTCATTTGTCATGCGCCTGCCCCGTCTTTTGGCGGATCCGCAGTCCTGATGGGAGATGGCGGGAGTCGTTTGGCTGATCCCCTGTCCGATGTGGAACTTGATCGGATCAACGCCTACTGGCGGGCCGCGAATTACCTCTCGGTTGGTCAAATCTACCTGCTTGACAACCCGCTTCTACGGGAGCCGCTCCGGCCCGAGCACCTGAAGCCGCGCCTCGTCGGACACTGGGGAACGACCCCGGGCCTGAACTTCATTCATGCCCACCTCAATCGCATCATCAAGGCCCGGGATCTCGACGCGATCTGGATCGTCGGACCGGGACACGGTGGACCGGCGGCCGTCGCGAATGCCTACCTCGAGGGGACGTACACGGAGATCCACCCGAACCTCACCCGCGACGAGGTCGGGATCAAGATGATGTTCCGGCAGTTCTCGTTTCCGGGCGGCATCGGAAGCCATGTCACTCCCGAGATCCCGGGGAGCATCCATGAGGGTGGGGAACTCGGCTATGCCCTGAGCCACGCCTTCGGGGCCGCGTTCGATAACCCGAACCTCGTCGTCTTCTGCGTCGTGGGGGACGGCGAGGCGGAAACCGGCCCCCTGGCGGCGTCCTGGCACTCGAACAAGTTTCTGAGTCCCGGCCCGGACGGGGCGGTCGTGCCGATCCTGCACCTCAATGGTTACAAGATCGCGAACCCCACCATCCTGGCTCGTATCCCTGACGACGAGCTGAAAGCGCTCTTCCACGGCTATGGCTACGTACCCTTGATGGTCGAGGGCGCGGATCCACCCGTCGTTCATCAGCGCATGGCGGCCGCCCTCGACGAGGCTTGCGACCGGATCGCGGCGATCCAACAGGCCGCCCGCCAGGGCGACCTGACTCGTCCCAGCTGGCCGATGATCATTCTCCGGACGCCGAAAGGTTGGACCGGCCCCAGGGAGGTCGACGGCCTTCCTACCGAGGGGAGCTTCCGCTCCCACCAGGTACCGATCACGGATCCGCACGGCAACCCGGAACACCTGGTTCTTCTCGAGCAGTGGCTCCGGAGCTACCGGCCCGAGGAGCTGTTCGACGAGCATGGCGTGCTCCGCCCGGAGCTGGCCGAACTTTCGCCGATCGGCGAGCACCGGATGAGCGCCAATCCGGTCGCAAATGGGGGGCAGCTCCTGTCCGATCTGTCACTGCCGGACTTCCGCGACTACGCCGTCGACGTTCCGGCTCCCATGGCAACCACGGCGGAAGCGACGAAGGTGCTCGGAACGTTTCTCCGCGACGTCATCCGTCAGAACCCGTCGACGTTCCGGATCTTCGGTCCCGACGAAACGGCCTCGAATCGCCTCTCCGCGGTCTTCGAGGCAACCAACCGGGTCTGGACCGCCGAGATCCTCCCGACCGACGATCACCTGGGCCCGGTCGGCCGCGTGGTCGAGGTCCTCTCCGAGCACAATTGCCAGGGCTGGCTCGAGGGATATCTGCTGACGGGGCGACACGGCCTGTTCAACTGCTACGAGGCGTTCATCCACATCATCGATTCGATGTTCAACCAGCATGCCAAATGGTTGAAGATGACCGCGGAGATCCCCTGGCGGCGGCCCATCGCGTCACTGAACTATCTCCTGACCAGCCACGTCTGGCGGCAGGACCATAACGGTTTTTCCCACCAGGACCCGGGATTCATCGATCACGTCGTGAACAAGAAAGCCGAAATCATCCGGGTCTATCTGCCGCCCGACGCGAATACCCTTCTCTCGGTGGCCGATCAATGCCTCCGCAGCCGCCACAACGTCAACGTGATCGTGATCGGCAAGCAACCCACCCTGAATTATCTGTCCATGGACGACGCCATCCTTCACTGCACGCGCGGAATAGGCATCTGGGACTGGGCGGGCCACGACGATGACGATCCGGATATCGTGATGGCCTGTTGCGGCGACGTCCCCACGCTCGAGGCACTCGCGGCCGCCGATCTGCTCCGCCAGAATTTGCCGGATTTGAAGATCCGGTTCATCAACGTCGTCGACCTCATGCGTCTCCAACCGGACTCGGAACATCCGCACGGATTGTCCGACCGTGAGTTCGACGGGCTCTTTACGACAGACCGCCCCATCCTGTTCGTCTACCATGGCTATCCGTGGCTCATCCATCGACTCACGTACCGACGGACGAACCATGGAAATCTGCACGTCCGCGGGTACAAGGAAGAAGGTACGGTCACGACGCCGTTCGACATGGTCATGCGGAACGACCTCGACCGATACCACCTCGTGATGGACGTCATCGACCGTGTCCCGAGCCTGGGATCGCGGGCCGCCGCACTGCGTCAGGAAATGGTCGACCGGCGGGTCATGGCCCGGGCTTATGCCTTTGAGCATGGCGAAGATCCACCGGACGTGAGCCAATGGACATGGTCCTCCTGACCGGCCAGGACCCCTGACGGTGCGCGTCCTTGTCCTGAACGCCGGCTCGAGTTCGCTCAAGGCGAGCGTTGTCGAGGATGACGAGACGCTTCTTCGGACGACTGTTTCGTGGGGCGGAGATGCCACGCAGGCACTGGATCGGCCGGCCGGCGTGCGAGCTGTTCTCGGGGCCCTTTCCAGCGCCGGGATCGATGCCAGCTCGATCGGGGCCGTCGGCCACCGCGTGGTCCATGGCGGTGCTACTTTCACAAGGCCCGTGGTTGTGGACGATGGAGTCGTTGCAAAGCTCGATGCGCTCACCGAGCTGGCGCCGCTTCACAACGCGGTGGCCGTCGAGGCGGTTCGTGTCGTCCGCACCGCGCTCCCCACGATTCCGCACATCGCCTGCTTCGACACCGCCTTTCATGCCAGCCTGCCGGAGACCGTCGCCCGCTATCCGGTCCCGGAGGCCTGGCATACCGAGCTCGGAATCCGGCGATTCGGATTTCACGGTCTCTCTGTCGCGTGGGCGATGGAGCAAATGGGGCAGCTCCTCGGGCGAAACGCGGGTGAAGTCGAAGCCGTCGTCGCCCATCTCGGGAGCGGCTGTTCGGTCACCGCGGTATCCGGCGGCGTCTCGGTCGCGACCTCAATGGGATTCACGCCACTCGAAGGCCTGATGATGGGGACCCGCGCGGGCTCCATCGACCCCGGGATCCTCCTTTACCTTCTCCGGCACAGATCGATGGGGCTGGACGAGCTGGCGGATGCCCTCGATCACCGCTCCGGGCTCCTGGGCGTTTCCGGAAGAAGCGCGGATATCCGGGAGCTGGAAGCCCTGGCGGACGCGGGCGACGAGCGGGCCCGGCTCGCCCTCACGATGTTTGTCGATCGCGCCGCGTCCGGAATCGCGGGGGTGGCTGTCGCGCTCAACCGGCTGGATGCGCTGGTGTTTACGGGCGGGATCGGCGAGCACGCCGGCCGAATCCGGGCAGCGATCGTCGATCGGCTTCTGGTCCTCGGTATTCAATCGATTTCACCCGACGAGAACGGACAGGATCGCCTGCTGGCGCCCGCCCACGGCCCGGGGGCACCCGATGTCCAAACTCCGGCGATCCTCCGCATCGAGTCGCGGGAGGATCTTGTTGTGGCTCGCGCGGTCAGCGCTGTCCTTGGCAAGGGTTGAGTCCTCGCAACGGTCCTCGTACGTGACCGATCCGCCCTGATTTCGGGTTGTCGCCAGCGCGAACTTGATCGATGTCAGCCATCGCCCCATTTTGACTGCATGTCCCTCCCGAGCCATGGTCATTTTGACCGGTCCTGAGATCAGGGCACTCCATTGATGATGGAGTCAGCACTTGACCAAGTCGGGCCCGCCTGACCAAGTCCTTTAAACACAGATAGTTATAAAAACTTACAAACTCGGCATCGTTGTTGCTACGCAGAAGAGTAGTTGCAACAAGACGACCGTGTTTCGCCGGAATAGAGGTTCAGTTGAGCCAATTCTCAAACAGTTGCAAGGAGTAGCAAGATGATGGCAAAAGTACTTCCAACGGTCTTGATAACACTCTCGCTGGGGACTTTCAGCGCTGTGGCGGCAACCGCGCAATCGCATGATCATTCGACAACGAAAACCCCGGCGCACCCACAAACGCACGCCCAGAAAGAGATGTCGCATGATCACACGATGATGACCAATGAGCCGCATCATGTTTTGGCAATGGCCTATCACCAGAATCTGGCCACCTTCGCCATGGCCCTGCACGAACAATCGGTGCCAGCCGGTTCCGTCAACGTGGAATTCGCCCGTGCTGCCGTGGCCGAAATGCGACGGAGTTTCGTCCAGATGAAACAGCATCATCAAAACCACATGAAGATGATGACCACCGATATGCATGGCAAGATGAACGCCGACATGCATGCCAGGATGAAGGAGATGATGCCGAAAATGGAGACGCATCAGGTGGAACTGAACACTCAGCTCTCAGCATTGGAGCTGGAAGTTCAGTCAGCCGCACCGAACGTGAAGCAAGTCTCCACCCTGGCGGCCAGTGTCCACGCGCACCTCGAGGCCATGTCGAAAATGCACAAAGAGTGCCAAGCGGGCCAGATGAAAATGAAATAGGCCAGCCGAATCCGTCGGATTCTGTTTGCGGAGCCCAAATGCGCCTTTTCCTGGAATCGCCACCATGGTCGCCATGTGTAAACCCAACGGAACGTCTCTTCCGATCGGTTAGTCGTTGATTTTATTCAATCGCCCGTACCAGGGGAGAAGCAGGATGAATTGCCGAATCACCTGAAGCGCTCCTGACCCTCAGCGAGTGGATCGGCCCCACGGCGGGTTCGAGAACATCGACTGGCGTGGAATGATCGGGCAGTCCGTACGAGGGGTACCGCGCTGAGTGTGGTTGTGCGCGCCGTACTTCCCGAGACGACCGACAATGCACCGCCTCGCCGGGGCTTGCACGGTGATCTTCGATTCGACAGAGGACTTCGGGGTGAGTTCGTAGAAATATTCTCCGATCGCCGAGCTGATCCGATCACGATTCTTTTGAGCCGTGAGATGGTAGTGTGATGCCACTCCGCATGAAGCGCTAAAAAGGGGGATTGCATACTCCGCCGATTTCTCAATGTGCTGGTCGGCGTTGTCCTCTTGACGGCAGTGCCCTCCGCGTCTATTGCAGAGGCGCCAGACTCCGCGAGCGCGACCCGCTTCCGCTGGCGCGGTCAGCCGCTCCCCGAGTGCTCCTCCTTTCTCATTACCGAATTTGGGTTTCACTACCTGCTCAATCCTGGCCCGGTCGGCGAGCGGGAGCAGCTCTACTTTGTGACCGAGGATCTGGGGTACATGCGAAATCTGACCAGGCGCTCCGCCTTGGGCGGTCTGCTCCATGTTGGCGGCAATGGCGATCGACGGGTTCCATTGTCGGCGTCCTGGCGACTGTGGGGTTTGCGGTGGTCGTGCCGCTCGCGCTAACCGGGATTGAGAATTGATACCAACACCAGGGACGGAGATGGACTCGCACCGGGAGTTGATCCAATCGTGTTGCAGGGACTGCTGAACGAGCCCTGGCTCCCGGTCGGTAAACTTGTCTGCGCGTTCCGGACATCATCCCGCCCGCCGGGAGGGGGGACCCCGGATTTCGTCAGGTTCTGACAGTATTCAAATTTTCAAGCCGTGCTTCCAGGACCGCGCACATGGCCTTGATCTCGTCGATTCTCTGGTAGAGGTTGAAGCTGGCCTGAGAGCCGGCACTTTTCGTCCGAGCCTCCAGATACTTGATCTGTGCGTGCCAGAGCTTGAGCCAGTCTTCCATGTTCCTCACCCTCTTTCGGCCTGCGGGACCTCGTGTCTGTCATCAGACACCTTCACTTGACTCTTGCAAGCCATGGGCCTGTCCGCGTCATTACTCATAAGACGTGTGTTAGCAGTACGTTGAGGAGTCCTGACAAGGAGCAGGGAGGTCGATCACGTGATTAACTAGAAGTCACGTCAATCAAGTTGACCGAAAAATGCGGCAAGAATGACCTGGGTACGGAAGATGTGGCTTCAGGAACCCTCTAGCGCTCCAACCGGGTCTTTAACCGCTTCAGCGACGCGGTCCAGATGGCCGCGATCTCGGCAGCCTGGGCTGGACGCTGGATTCCACCATGCTCGACGGTGATGACGCAACGTCCGCCGGCCAGGGTCGTGAATTCGGCGAGCGCGCTGGACGAGCCGTCGTTCCAGTTGAGGCGGATGGATTTTCTGGGATTGGCGCGGCGGGTGGTGACGCTGGGCACATGAAGCCAGAGGCGTCGCGCGGCGGTGCTGGTCCAGGCATCGAAGAGCCGCGGGAGCGGTACGGTGATGGTGATCGTTTCGCTGACACTGAGGGTGCCATGTTTGCGTGAGGACGATGCAGCCTCGCGCTCGGCCTTCGGTGACTTCCGGCTCCCGGCCTTGATCGACGCCGCCAGCGCACGGTCGAGCCAGGGACGAAGCTTTTCCGGATCCTCGATGGCATCGGCAGGAACTTCGAAGTAGCCCATCGGTTTCGTTTCCGGTCCGAATGGCTGGAACGGGCGGGAACCGACGGCCTCGAAGTCGGCGCGCGTATCAGCGTTGGTCTTGAAATAGAGCGTGTCATCGTCGAGCAGACCGAAGATCTGGCCCCCCGCATACAGCCCGGCACCGCCAAACATGGCGCGGGCGGTTGTCGGAGTGAGGCGATTGAGTTGCTCCAGAATGTAGTCGCGGAAATCGGGGCTGACGCTCATTCTGGAGTACCTCGGACAACGACGGAGCTGTCATGGAGAGATGCGAATCGGATTTCAGAAGCCCGGCGAGTGTACTTGGTTCGGACGACTCTGGCGTTGCCCCGACATGACGTAGAATCCCCGAATGCCGCTAAATCCTGGAACCCGCCTCGGCCCGTATGAGATCGCCGTACTGCTCGGAGCCGGCGGCATGGGTGAGGTGTACCGCGCCCGCGACACACGACTGGGGCGCGAGGTCGCCATCAAGGTGCTGCCCGATCTTCTCCGTGGCGACCGCGAGGCCCGGGCCCGCTTTCGGCGCGAGGCGGTGGCGCTCTCGCGCCTCAACCACCCGAATATCGAAATGGTCCTGGATCTTGGGGACGACGGCCAGTTGGATTACATCGTGCTCGAATTCGTTCCGGGGGAAACACTGGCAGCGCGAGTGGAGCGGGGCCGCGTGCCGGAGCGCGAGGCCGCCGCCATCGGCGCCCAGGTGGCCGAGGCGCTGGTCGAGGCGCACGAGCGGGGCGTGCTCCACCGGGATCTCAAGCCGGGCAACATCATGGTGACGCCCAAGGGGCGCGTGAAGGTGCTCGACTTCGGGCTGGCAAAGATCGTGGCTCCACCAAGCGAGGAGACCCGGAGCATGGCCCTGACCCAGGTGGGCACCGCCACCGGAACCCTGGCCTACATGGCGCCCGAACAGCTCCTCGGTGAGCCGGTCGATGCGCGCGCCGACCTTTACGCGCTCGGTGTGGTGCTCTACGAACTGACCACCGGGCATCGACCGTTTCGCGGGGCCCTGTCGACGGCGCTGGCAAACGACATCCTGCACGGCACGCCGGTGTCGCCCCGAACGCATGAACCGTCCCTTTTGGGGCGGACGGAGGCAGTGATCCTTCGGGCCATGGACCGCGAGCGTCCGAAGCGATACCAGACCGCGGATGAACTATTGGGCGAACTCCGCCGGCTGGCCGCGCCCGACGCGATCGAGTCGGGCGAGACCGCGACCATGACCACCGTGACGGGCCGCCGCGTCACGTCGATTGCGGTGCTGCCGCTCGAAAATCTGTCCGGCGATCCCTCTCAGGAATATTTTTCGGATGGCATGACGGAGGAGCTCATCGCCTGCCTGGCCCAGGTGCGGGCGCTCCGGATCATCTCGCGGACGTCGGTCATGCGATACAAGGGGCAGCGGAAGTCGATCACCGAGATCGCGCGCGAACTCAACGTGGATGCCGTCGTCGAAGGGTCGGTGCGCCGGGCGGGTGACCGGGTCCGGATTACGGCACAGCTCATCGATGCATCGACCGAGCGCCACCTCTGGGCCCAGTCCTATGAGCGCGATATGACGGAAGTGCTCGCGCTGCAGGGTGACGTGGCGGCCGCGATCGTGGCCGAAATCAAGGTCAGCGTGACACCTCAGGAGGAAACACGCCTCAAGGACGCCCGGGCGGTGACACCGGATGCGTACGAGGCCTATCTCAAGGGGCGCTACTTCATCGAGCGTCGCACCGAGGAGGACCTCCGAAAGGGGCTGGCCGGATTTGAAGAGGCCGTCCGGCTCGATCCGACATTCGTTCTCGCTCACGTGGGTGTCTCGGACGCATACAACCTGATGGGCTTCATGACGGCCCTTCCGCCACGGGATGCCTTTCCGCGGGCCAGGGCCGCCGCGCGCCGGGCCATGGAAATCAACCCTTCGAGCGCCGAGGCCCTGACATCCCTGGCTTATTGCACCCTGTGGCACGACTGGAATTTTGCGGAATCCGAGCGGCTTTTTCGTCGTTCCATCGAATTGAACCCGAAGTACTCTCAGGCACACCTCTGGTTTGCCAATTCGTTTGTCGTGAACGGCCGGATGGATGAGGCGGAGACAGAAGCTCAATTGGCCAGGACGCTTGACCCGCTCTCCAATGTGGCGATCGCGTTTGCCGGCTGGTTTCCCTACCTGGGCGGGCGTTTCGACGAGGCCATCCAACGATTTGACGATGTGCGGGAGCTGATCCCCGGTTTCGGGCCGCTCTACTACTGGAGGGGGCTGGCTCTTGCACGGACCGGCCGGGACGCCGAGGCCGTGGCGGCGCTCTTGCGCGGAATCGAATTGCTGGGTGACACACCTCAGATTGTTGCGGCCCTGGCCACCGCGCATGCACTGGCCGGACGAAAATCGGAAGCCATGGCGCTGATGGCGGACATCGAAGCGCAATCGGCCCACCGCTACGCCAGCGCCTACTATCGTGCCCAGGTTTACGTGGCGCTGGGTGAGCCGGATGCCGCTTTCCAGGCGCTGGAGGATGCTTTTGAGGAGCGGGCGCACTGGCTGGTTGCGATCAAGATCGATCCCTCGCTGGCCGCGCTGCGGGGCGATCCCAGGTTTCCGGCGCTGGTGGCCCGGGTGACGCGCTCCTAAGCTGCCCAGGGTGCGAGCTGAATCAGGACGACGTCGCCCCCTCATCGTTTCCCCGACACCCGAGCAGGCGCCGTTCCTTGATGATCGCCGCCACCTCCATTGGCACCATCTCCTCCCAGGAGGGATCGCCGGCTTTTATCTTGGCCAGCGCCGAGCGCGAAAAGAGGCTCAGGCACCTTTCGTCAATGTCCTTCAATCCTTCGATGTGGCGATTCTCGTGGAGATGGGAATAGAGGTGGCTGAGGTTTGGGGCCACCCGGAGGTTTCCGGCCGTAATGAGGGCACCGGTCGCATGATCCCGGGCCGGATAGATGTAGAGTTTCAGATCGTTCTTGAACAGGCGCCCGAACGATTCCAGGATGCCGCCTTCCAGGTCGGCGTAGTACTTCTCGTCAAAAATCTCGCGTAATGTCGACACACCCATGGCGATGCCGATCCTTTTTTTCGTGAAGTGGAAGAGGTAACCAGCCAGGCGATGAAACTCGGCATAGTTTGAAATCAGCACCGGTTTGCCCAGCGTGCTCAAGATATCGACCCGGTCCAGGAAGTCCTGGTGATCGATCTCGCCACCGTCGGTCAGGTTCTTGAGCGTCATCTCCATCAGGACAAGCAGCCTGTCACCCTCCACCCCGGGCTCCTGGACGAACTGCGCCTCCGCGCAGTGAAGCATGTCAAGAGTGACCTTTGTCACCGGACGAAAACTGCCCCGTTCAACCAGGATGGATTTGTTGTAGAGCATGTCGGCGGCGTTCACCACCGCGCCGTCCGCGGTGAACATGGCCGCCTCGGTCAGCCCTAGCCGCACGAGCTGCAGGCTCATCAGCCGGTTATCAACCTTTGAAAAGGCCGGCCCGGAGAACTGGATCATGTCCACGCTGATCCGCGCCGGGCTGAGATCATCGAGCAGCAACTGGATAAAGGTGTCCGGCTCGTCGTGATAGAAGTGAGCGCCGTAGACAAGATTCACGCCGACGATGCCGAGTGCCTCCTGCTGGGCGAGGTTCTCGTGGTCCAGCATCCGGATATGGATGATGACCTGGGAGGGTTCACGGCCCGGTACCGTCTGAAAGCGTATACCCATCCAGCCATGGCATTCATCACGGTGAACATAGCTTTGCGCGGCGACGGTTTCGGCAAAGGCAAAGAAGCGTGTGGTGGATCCGCGCTTGGACTCGAGGCGCTCGAGCAACAGGCCGTACTCGTGATCCAGCATGGTGACGAGGCGCTGCTGGCCCACGTAACGCTCACTTTTCCCGTAGATGGCGTCACTCACCTGCATGTCGTAGGCCGAGATGGTCTTGGCCACCGTATCGGAGGCGGCCCCGACCCGAAAAAACCACCGGGCCACTTCCTGTCCGGCGCCGATCTCGGCAAAGGTGCCGTAGATCTGCTTGTCGAGATTGATGAGCAGCGCCTTCTGGTGCGCGCCGAAGTTGTGATGGGGGGTGCCGGTGGCTACTGGGTTCATGATGACTCGATTATGCAGCAAGTTCGGCCCGAAATCTGCTGCTCCACTCCAGAGTCCGCTATTCCTTGCGCGCCAGCTCGATCGCCGTCAGCACCCGACCGGTACAACGGGTGACATGGTTCCCGAGCGCCAGCATTCCCAGGGCCAGGATTCCGTAGACGGCCACCGTGGAGATCAGGAGGAGCAGCTGCAGCGGATCGCGCAGGTTGGCCAGCAGGAGGAAGGCTCCCAGAAAGCCCGCCTCCAGGATGGCCGCGCCCACGAAGGCGACCCTGATGTTTCGCTCGCTCCGTTCGATGTGATCCAGAACGGCACCACGCATCTGATCAAAGTTGTTGTCCGACATGAAATCCTCCCACGCCCCCTAGTCCTGGCGGGCCAACCGGGTGATGAGTACGTACGCGATGAAGGCCGCCTCGAGCACGAACAGGCCTCCCACGATCCAAAAAACAGGATTCTTCAACGACTTGCTTCGTTCATTCACCATTCGACTCTCCGAGAGCCCGCCGCATCGCGGCGAGTCCATATGCCAGGCGCGATTTCACCGTACCGATCGGCAGGCTGAGCGCCTCAGCCACTTCAACGATTGACAGTTCGTTCATGTAGTGAAGGATGAGCACCGGCCGGCTGGCCGCCGAGGCCTTTTCCAGCAGGTCGTCCATCCGCCCGAGTGCAAGCTCGACCGGCTGCGTGGCCGCCCCGGACGAATGAACAACGGACGTCGCTTCACCCGGGGCATCCAGTGATTCGATGCGATCCGACCACCGCCGCTCCCGGCGCAGATAACGCCAGGCGAGGCGTGTGGCCAGGCGATAGCACCAGGGCCGGAACAGTTCCGGCGCCCGCAGGCTGTCCAGCTTCCGATAAATCTGCAACAGCGTTTCCTGAAGCAGGTCATCAACCGGGACGGTCGGTCCGCCGAGCCTTTGGAGATAACCGTGAAGAGGCCCCTGGATACGTTGGAAGAGCCGATCGAGGGCGAGGCGATCACCAACCTGGGCGCGGAGGACCAGCAGTGTTTCCTCTCGCTGGTCGGTTGTCGGGCGGGTGGCCGCTTTGCGGGGGGTCATCGCTTACCAATCGCCTCCAGTGGATCCTCCACCTCCAGAGAGACCCCCACCGGTCGGGGTGTTCGAATCTCAAGTTGAAACAGTAGGCAACCCGGTAATAATTACCGATTTCTGGAGTGGATTACGTTGTTCGACCGGCGGCATGCCAGGACACCCCGAAATCCGCACGCCTCAAGGGCTCCTAAGGACCCGCCGGAGGCCTTTCTGGATTCAGGAAAGGTGGCACCTTCCTTGCTGGGTTGGACTCGCGAATATCTGCCTCCTGCAAGTTTCAGGAGCAGGGGGGTGATCGTGCCCCACGAGAGCAATAGGAAAAGGAGAACACCATGATGATTCGACGACTGACCGCGTCCGTGTGGTCATTCCTGGCAGCCTGTTTGATCGCGGTTCCGCTGATGGCGCAGGAAAGCGGCCAGCAGGGCGCGCCCGGCCCACAGGGTGCTCCTGGCCCTGCCGGCCCGTCGGGCACCACGATTCTCGGTGTAGATCAGACCACGGCCCTCATTGCCGGCGCGCTCATTCTTGCTGTAATCGTCATCCTGGCGATTGTTTCAATGGCCAACAAGGGAAAGACAGCCTGACATTGTGACGTCCCGCCACTCTCCGGCGGTTCGAGTGCCGGTAAGAGAGTCGCCGAATTGATTCGGCTAGAACATTCCAGAAAGGGGTCAAGGCATGTCGGTCTCAACCGGGCACTCCCGGTACATGCACGGTGTAGTACCCGCCGCAAAGTTCATTGGTGGGGCGGTCGTCAATCAACAGGGTGAGAATCTGGGCCAAATCCATGAGCTGGTGATCGACGCCAGGGATGGTCGACTGGCCTACGCAGTTCTGTCCCTGGGCGGCATGCTGGGCAGGGGGAACAAACTGTTCGCCATTCCCTGGTGCACTCTCGAGTTCTCGGACGCGGGGAACAAATGCGTCCTGAACGTGGACAAGCAGATGCTCGAAATAGCTCCCGGTTTTGACAAGGACGCTGAGTGGCCCAATTTTGCCGACAGAATCTGGGGTGATCGGCTCTACAAATACTACGGTTGCGAGCCGTACTGGATGAGGGACTTGGACAACCCAGATCCTTGTTGATCAGGACGGATCCTTGCTTCGAGTTTTGCTGACCGCCGCCATGATTCCAAGGCCAATCAGAATCGTGCATGCGATGACGATGTAGAGACCGGGAACTTTGGCGGCGTTGAGGGCCCACGCGACGCCCCCGGTGAAGATGACAAATCCAAGCAGATAGAGTGCAAAGGACATTTCGTGCTCCTTTTCGATAGAGACAGGCATTAGTCCCGATTCCCGTTTTCCCGCAATTCACATGCCACTCAACTGGCCGGCATACCCGTATGCCCCTCGCAACCCGAGGTGAGCGCCTCGCGCATTGCCGGCAAATGGGGCTCCATGGGTAAATACTTCCTACCTTGTGCCGACCCATTTCTTCGGACTCTACATCTTAATGATGGAGTCTGCCCTGGTTTCCCATTTGTCCGGATTTGCCAAAGACTTTGCTGATCGATAGTTAGACAAGTTCTCAAGAGTGGCACGCAGATTGCGACATCCATTTGCTCAGGCCACTCACATGGGCAAGCGTCATGCCCGCGATTCGATCAGCGACGGGGGCAATTAATTTACTCCAGCACTGATCGTTAACAATCCACACAACAAGAAGAGAGGGAACCTACCATGTCTGAATTTTCCGGCTACGAAAACCGCCCGAGCAGCAGGTCCGCCGACATCATGCTGGCACTTTCAATTGGTCTTGCAGTTGGCGCGGCCGGTGCGCTGCTCCTTGCTCCCGCGTCCGGCCAGAGAACCCGCCGGCGGATCGGTGAGTTCGCCGAGGCCGTTTCGACCAAGACCAGCGACGTGGCGCATCGCGCCACTGAGGCTCTTCGGGGACGTGCGGACAAGGTCGACCAGGTCATCGCCGACGGCAAGCAGGCATACCGGCAGGCGAAGGACACCTTCACCAGCTGATAATCGGATCTCATTGACGATCGCGGCGGGATGTCCTCGCCGCGATTCAGTCCCCAGTAGTCACTCCACAGGAGGTTTAGATGCGTTCATCTCGAGTGCTGATTGCCTTGTTCGGACTAGCGTTCTCCGTGGCTTCCATGGGCGCCGGATGTGATGACGGCACGACAATTGCCGATCCGGAAGATCTGGGGCCCCCGCTGGGCCTCACTTCGGTGACGGGGAATGCCGCCGTCACCCTGCACTGGCAGGCCAGCAATTATGACCAGAGCCGTGATGGGTTCGAGATTTATCAGGCCAATGGCACGCAGTCGGCCACGCCCGGTGAATCGATTCCCGCGGCGTTTGGAACCACCCCGGTGGCCATGCTCACAACCAGTCAGGAAGCCGGATCGTTCAGCACCACGGTCAGCGGCCTGACCAATGGCACCACCTACAGCTTTCTGGTGGTTGCATCCAAGGATGACGGGGACAAGATCTCCCGACCGAGCAACGTCGTCACCGACACACCGCGGCGGGAATCCGGCACGCTGGTGCTGACCAACGGTACCGGCAACATTCGTTTTGTCAATGTTGATACCGATCCGCCATCCGCGTCGGCGAGCAGCACCGGCGCCGACTTTCTCAGCCAATCATTCAACGCGGGCGCGGGCGATCGCGCCGGGATGGTCGGTCAGAACGGCGCGCTAATTCAGGATCTCGGTTTCGTTTCCAACTGGGACGAGATTGACCAGGCGCCGGCCGGAACGGGTTCGTACCCGAATGCTTCGCATTCCGTTGAAGTGCTGGACGACCACGTCTATGCGGTGTTCACGGGCGACAATCACTATGCGAAGGTCTGGGTAACGAATCTGAATGCAGGCAATTTCGGCTATTCGGTCCGGGTGGCTTATCAGCCGCAGGCCGGCAATAACGAACTGAAGCCAGGCCAACCTGGCCGGTAGTTTGATGTTCTCAACAAAGGGGTACCTAATGAAAAAAGCTTTCACATCGGCGCTGACCCTGCTCACCCTCCTGGTCATGGGAGTGACGGCGAACGAGGCCGTCGCCGATAACGGGTCATCCCGCCATGTGGTCGACGCCAGCCAGATTCAGGATCGGATCGATCAGCAATCCGATCAGGAAGCAGCCAGCCGGGAGGCCATCCAGCTTATGCTGCAGCGTCCGGAAGTTCGTGACTTGGCGGGCAAGGCCGGGTTGGACATCACACGGGCGAGTGCCGCCGCGTCGGTGCTTTCCGGAGCGGAGCTCGAGGTGCTGTCGGCGCAAGCCGCTGAGATCAACGCCGGAATTGGTGGTACCAGCACGGTCGTATTGTCAACTACGGCAATCATCATCATTTTGTTGATTATCATTCTTGTGGCCAACTGATAGTCGGCCGATTGTGAAAATGTGGTTCGCGGCCACCGCCTGTTTGGCGGTGGCCGCTTCTGCATTTCAGGCGGTGGTTGCTTTGGCAACACCCGCCGCCAACGAGAACGTGCGGTTGCTTGATGTGCCGTATGTTTCTCAAAGCGAGGCGCTCTGCGGCGGCGCGGCTCTGGCCATGATTCTGCGTTACTGGGGCGAATCGTCCGTTCTCGCCGAAGACTTCGCCCACCTGCTGGAACCGGGCTCCGCCGGAATTCGAACCGATGGGCTGGTTTCGGCCGTCCGGTCGCGAGGGTGGACCGCCCTCCCCGTAACCGGCGATCGATCCATCGTTCGGAGCCATCTGGCCGAGGGGCGTCCGATGATCCTGCTTGTCGGCCAAGGCTCCGGCGCCCAGCACTACGTGGTTGTTGTGGCCTGGGCCAATGGGAGCGTCATCCTGCATGACCCCGCCATCGGGCCGCATCGGGTCCTTCGCGAATCGGAATTCGCTGCCAGCTGGGCTCGCAGTGAGCGCTGGGCGCTCCTGATCCTTCCGCCCGAGCCCCTGACAATTCCTGATGCCTCGGAATCGTCGACCACCACCCCCCAAAAAAACATTGGGGATGTTGGTTGTGACACGATCGTGGATGCTGGAGTCCGACAGGCACTGGCTGGCGATGCCGCCGGGGCCGAGTTGACGCTGCTTGCGGCCGAGGCGCTTTGCCCCCTGTCAGCGGCCCCCCTTCGTGAACTCGCCGGCCTGCGCTTCACTGCCGAGGATTGGATTGGTGCGGCCCGGGTGGCGGAGCGCGCCCTGGCGCTGGATCAGGAGGATTCTCATACCTGGCGCCTCCTGGCCGGCAGCCGGTTCCTGAGCGGCGACATCGAGGGCGCCCTTGATGCCTGGAATCGGGTTTCGGAGCCGCGAATGGACCTGGCACACATGGACGGTCTGGTTCGCACACGCTATCGGGTGGTGGCCGATCAGCTCGACCTGTCGCCGCGCCAGATGATCACGCCCGGCGCCTTTCGCCGCGCACGCCGGCGGCTGTCCGAGTTTCCGGCGCACTCGGAATCTCGCCTCGGCCTGAAACCGTTGCCGGGAGGAATCGCCCGGGTGAATGTCGCGGTGTTCGAGCGCCCACTGCTGTTCAATGGCCCGCTGGATGCGGGCGGCATGGCCCTCCGGTCAATCGTCGACCGGCAGGTATCCATTGACGTGGCCAGCCCTTCGGGACAGGGCGAACTGTGGACCGTTCAATACCGGTGGTGGAGGGAGCGGCCGCGGTTCCTGCTGGCGCTGGCTGTGCCGGCCGTGGGGGGCCGGCCCGGCATCTGGCGTGTAGAAGGTACGTGGGAGCGTCAGTCCTACGCCATCGTGGAACCCGACGCGGACGGTGGCAGCACTGGTTCCGGAGCCGTTCGTGAAGAACGCCGTCGCACCTCGCTCTCTTTTTCGGACTGGATCGGCCCCGATCTGCGCCTCGAGACTTCTGCCGCGCTGGACAAGTGGGCGGACCGCGGGTCCTTCCTTTCCGTCGGCGCCACCCTGGAGGCTCGGGGCGCTGGAGATCGCCTGGCCATGAGGGCGGAAGGAGCCGGTTGGGTAAGTCCTGGTGGAGGCCGTCCGTTTCAGGCGGGCAGCCTGCTGGTCGGGTGGGGGCCGAAAGCATCCAACCGAGGTGGGTGGCTGGCTCGATTGGGGATACAGGGCGTTTCCTTCAATTGTCCGCTGGCGCTCTGGCCGGGAGCGGGCACGGGCCACGCGCGGGCACCGCTCCTTCGGGCGCACCCCCTGTTGGAGGATGGGGTCCTGAATGGACGCGTCTTTGGACGCGCACTTGTTCATGGCGGCCTGGAGAAGCAGGAATGGCCCTGGATCCTCGGACCGCTGCGCCTCGGTTGGGCGGCATTCATCGATGGAGCCAAACCATGGGACACGCTGACATCCGACCGGATCCCATGGCAGCTGGATGCTGGTGTCGGTCTCCGGTTGGCTGGCATCGGGCGCCACGGCCAACTCCGATTGGATGTCGCTCGAGGCTTCGAGGATGGAGAATCAGCGGTGTCGGTTGCCTGGGAGCCCCGCTGAGCGGACCCCGGCTCTGGAACCCTGGCCGCCCACTCATCTTGATGGATGCCAAATCGAAGTGATGGCTCCCCCGGCCCATTTTTTTCGTTAACGCCATGGGGCTAAATCGTTTGACTTAATTTGGCGGCCGCGGCCCACGGATTGCTTCAGAACCTTGTGTTGGCCGATGGGCCAGATGCGAACTCCCTCTGGAGTCCTGTCTGTTCATGAGTAGATCTCTTCTGGAAAGGAATTACATGTCTACCTCGGTAAAAATTACACTACGCGCTGTCCGACGATTGCTCCCGGCATTCCTGCTCGGCCTCATCCTCCTGCCGAGCCAGGCGTTGGCGCAGGTGGACGGGGTTCACGTGACCATCACACCCTACGCGGGCTTTACCCACTGGGATGATGGCGTCAACCTGAGAGACAAGCCCATTTTCGGTGGCCGTCTGGGCCTGATGCTCAGCCGTAACATCGGGGTGGAAGCCAACTACGGCTATGTCCCGGCGGAAGCCATTTTCGGGCCTACAATGTATACGCCGAGGGTCAGTGTCGGTCCCGAAGTTGGAGCTGATCTCCACCATTATGGTGGTGACCTCCTCCTCAAGCTCCCCATTTCATCGGTCCTGACTCCGTATCTTCTGGGTGGCTATCACCAGATTGCCTACAACAGTGACGCCCCGGTGATCGTGGAGGACAATACTTTTTCCGGCTATGAGGTCGCCGTGGGTGTCATCGGGAACCTGTCACCGCGGGTCGGCATGCGAGCCGAGGTCCGCGACGTCACCCTTAGCTTCGACAGCCCTTCGGCCCTGAGCGATGGCACCCAGAACAACCTCTTCATGACCCTGGGAATTCAGTTCAGCCTCGGCGGCCGCGTTGAATCCGATGATGCGGACGGCGATGGCGTCCCTGATGACCGGGACACCTGTCCCGGTACACCTCTCGGCGCGCTCGTCGACGTCAACGGCTGTCCGATTGATGGCGACAAGGATGGAGTTCCGGATGGCCTTGATCGTTGCGCGGCCACCCCGTTGGGCGCGAAGGTTGACAGCTACGGTTGCCCCCTCGATTCCGACAAGGACGGGGTCTACGACGGAATTGATCAGTGTGCCAACACGCCGTCGGGAGTCACCGTCGACGCCAGGGGCTGTCCGCTAGACGCGGATGGCGATGGCGTTCCGGATGGCACGGACAAATGCCCGAATACACCCAAGGGGGCCACGGTGGACCTCGCTGGTTGCCCCACCGATTCGGATTCAGACGGCGTCTACGACGGACTTGACCGCTGTGCGAACACACCGGCGGGCACGCGCGTGGACAAGGACGGCTGCCCGATCGAAGTGAACGAGAAAGAGACCGAGCTTCTCGACACGGGCAAGATCACCGTGCGGGACATCAAGTTCGAAACCGCCAAATGGAACATTCTTCCCGAGTCGTACCGTGTCCTGGACGAGGTTGGAAACATCCTGATTCAGTGGCCTGATCTGCGCGTCGAGATCGGCGGTCATGCGGATGCTCGCGGTTCTGACGCCTACAACCATGACTTGTCGCACAAGCGGGCTAACTCGGTCCTTGAGTACCTGACCGGCAAGTTCCCGGGCATCAGCACATCGCAGTACACGGCCAAGGGATACGGCGAAAGTGAACCCGTGGCACCCAACACTACCGTCGAAGGGATGGCGAAGAATCGCCGCGTCGAATTCAAGGTGTTGAATACCGAAGTGTTGAAGAGGGAGCGGGAGCGGCGGAGAACGCTCAAGCTCGGCGAATAAGTACACCAATGCAGGATGCCGGGGTCTTCATGGATCCCGGCATCCTGATCATTTCAACCCCGATAGGAGGTAGTGCCATGCTCATGACAATTGCCGTAATACTCGTCATTCTCTGGCTGCTCGGACTGGTGACGTCCTACACAATGGGAGGCCTGATCCACATCCTGCTCGTAATTGCCGTCATTGCCATTCTTGTCCGGGTCATTCAGGGCCGGCGACCGCTGTAGCGAATGTCCTGCTGGAAGCCCGGCGACCCCAGGGATCCGGGCTTCCAGGCTTTTCGTGATGTTCAATCGCTGGCCATGTCCTCGTTGCCAGCGTTGTCGCTCTCGGTGGCGGCGCCGAATTTTTTCAGCTTTCGGTAGAGTGTCGCCGATCCGATGCCCAGCTGTTCCGCCGTACGGGCCTGGTTGCCTCCGTTTAGAGCGAGCACCGCCAGGATGTATTCCTTTTCCACGCTGTCGAGTGCCTTGACGGGGCCCGACAGCAACGGAGTCGGAACCGCCCGTCGGACCTCCTCCGGAAGGTCGTCAAAATCCGTGCGGTCGACGCGCGCCAGCGCAACGGCCCGCTCCATCGCGTTCTCCAGCTCGCGCACATTGCCGGGCCAGCTGTACCTGAGAAGCTGGTCGGCGGCCCGCGGGGACAAACCCTCGATTGGACGCTTGAGCCGGATCGTCGCCTCGGCCAACAGCTGACGGGCTAGCGGTAAAATATCCTCCCGCCGTTCCCGGAGCGACGGCACATGCAGCTCGACCACATTCAGCCGGTAATACAGATCCTGACGAAAGCGGCCCGTGGTGATGTCCTCGGTCAATTCTCGATTCGTCGCGGCAATGACCCTGACGTCGATGGGCCGGCTCTTGTTCTCGCCGACGCGCCGGATCTCGCGTTCCTGCAGGACGCGCAGCAATTTGACCTGCATGCCAACCGGTACTTCGCCAATTTCGTCGAGCAGAATGGTTCCCTTGTTTGCCGCCTCGAACAGCCCTGGCCGGTCCTGCACCGCTCCGGTAAAGGCGCCGCGCGCATGGCCGAAGAGTTCACTTTCGAGCAGGGTTTCGGTGATGGCGCCGCAGTTGACTGCGATGAACGGCCCCAGCGCCCGAGCGGACGTTTCGTGCACCAGCCGGGCAATCCGCTCCTTGCCGGTCCCGCTTTCTCCGGTGACGAGAACCGTGGAGTCCACCCGGGCGATTCGCCGGGCGATGTCGACAAGCCGCCGCATGGCGGGACTTCGGGCGACCATACCGTGCGGGTCCTCCACGTCACGCGTCACGCGTGTTAACGCGCGCTTCCTCTCACGAAGCCGCTGCTCGGCCTCCTTGAGTGTTTCCGTGATCCGGTGGAGCGACTCACCCAGCAAATCGTTGAGGTCCTGGGTGTGGAAGAATTGGAGCTCGTCTTCACGCTCGCCGCCCCACTCCTCGCGCGTCCGGCCGAAGAGCTGGCAAACATTGTCGCCACATCCGATGCAGCGCTCCTCCAGGACGTAAATCTGCTGGTCCATGGCCCGGCTCAGATAGCCGCTCAGGAGGCCGGTAATCGTCCAACAAACCGGGACGTCGCTGCGCCCCATGTTGACGATGTGCTCCTCCGACTCGTACGACTCGAGCAGGGCCATTCCATCTTTTGACAGCGGACCGGTGGTCCCGGGATCCAGCCGGTACATTCCTTCAATCATGTGAATGCGCCCGCCGGCATGCACCCAGTCCTCCTTGCTCTCCCAGCTGAATCGAGCCTTCATCAATTCGGCCATCCGGGAGCCGTGGACAAACCCGAACCGGGTCAATATCGCGCGAGCCGCCGTGAGACCAAGCTTGCTGATCAGTTCCCGGCGGAGGTCACCCAGGGCTGAGGAGTCCATCAGGACGGCGCGCTGACCGGCGAAGCGGATCAAACCGCTTCCGGCCCCCAGGTCCAGCATTTCCCTGATGTTCAGGTCGTCAACCCTCAAATTTACCCCCTCATTCCGATCGAAATTACTTCGTACTGAGGGTGAGTGCAAGTGTCTGAACAGGGAAAATCAACTTAAGTATAAGTAGAATAACATTTTATAGATGTTTTATTAATCGGCACGTAGATTGCTCTGCTTTACTGGCATGAACAGCTACCGCAACACCTGGGAAAGGGCATTTCGGATACCGGGAGCCCGCAT
Organism: Candidatus Eiseniibacteriota bacterium; assembly: GCA_034440375.1. Lineage (GTDB taxonomy): Bacteria > Eisenbacteria > RBG-16-71-46 > JABDJR01 > JAWXBZ01 > JAWXBZ01. The sequence continues at coordinate 22,855 of JAWXBZ010000148.1, read as the reverse complement.
GATGGAGTCCTCGACGCGGGTCGAGCGCACCGAAAGCAACCTTCTCCGACGAATCGCCGGCTTCGTAGCCGCACTTGTTGTGATCACGCTCGTTTCGCACCTCCTTGGCGGAGCGGCCGGGCGCTGGTGGGACCGACAATCTTCAGTAAGTGCGGCCACTCGATCGGAATGAAAGGGAGGACCAGTGACTCCGAGGCAACAACAGTGGAAGCCGACGTGAAAAGAATGGAGGCGCAATTAGCGCTGTGGCGAACGAGGATCGACGATCTGACCGCCAGAGCTTTGAAGGCTGGTCCCCAGACCAGTTTTGAAACGCATCAGAGGATCGATGATCTGAAGGCGAAGTGTGCGATTACACAGTCAACGATCGACAAGTTGAAGTTGGCAAGTCCGTAATCCTGCGGTCGGCCAGAACTCTTACCACCAGGAGGTGGCGTCATGCTTTGGACAGTGGCACTCATTCTCGTCGTTCTCTGGGCCCTTGGCCTGATCGGTCACGTCGGTGGCGGTCTGATTCACATTCTTCTGGTTATCGCCATTGCTGCGGTGCTGATCCGGGTCATCCAGGGAAGAAAAGTACTCTGAGCAGCGCATTCTCTTGCACTCACCCAATGGGGGATTGTCATGAAGATTCAACTTTCAAAATATATCTCGCTGGCCGCCGCCCTTATTCTCGTGGTCGGCTGCGCCGGGTCGTCTCGATCCACTTCGACGCGAAACTCCTCTGGTGAGGTCCAAGCTTCGGAGAACACGGCCGGCCGGATCGATGCGTCGGCGCCAACCCATTGGGATTACGACACAATGCCGACTCCGGCACCGTCAAGGAAGCCGAACCGTCGGTTGAACGAGATTGCCTTCCAGGACAACAGCACCACGGTGGATAGCGAAGGCATTGCCGTCTGCCGGACGATCGCGGCGGAAGTCAAATCCGGAAACCCGCGCCTCCTGGTCGTGGGCTTCTCACACAAGACAGAGAAAGACCTCGGCCTCGGGTTGCGGCGGGCCGATGCCGTCCGCGATCGACTTGTTGCCGAAGGCCTGGTGTCGTCCAGAATTGAAGTTGCCAGTTTCGGATCGCAGTTTTCCGGAATTGCCAACTCGCCGCGCCCCTATATGGTGACGGCGGCCCAGGGCGTCGAAATCTGGACGCTCCATGACTAATCCAGTGAGAGCTGCGGGATTCTCAAGGGGGGGGAGGCGCGCCGTCCGCGGATGGCTGCTCGCAGGATTCCTGGCCCTCGTATCGCTCCAGACGGGTTGCAGCCGGGTGGCTGTTACCAATCGTAAGCAGCTCGACTTGATCCCCTCATCGACCATGCTCTCGATGAGCAATGAGCAGTACAGCGCGTTCCTGAACTCCAACAAGCTAAGCACCGACAGGGAGAATACGGAACTGGTCAAGCGCGTGGGCTCGCGCATTCAGGGGGCAGTGGAACGGTATTTTCGGGCGGAAAACCTGTCCAACCAGCTGAGTGGCTACGACTGGCGCTTCAACCTCGTTGAAAACAAGGATGCCAATGCCTGGGCCATGCCGGGAGGCCGAGTCGTTGTCTACACCGGGCTCCTCCCCATAACACAGACCGAGGCCGGCCTGTCCGTGGTCATGGGGCATGAGATTGCTCACGCCGTGGCCGAGCACGGCAGCGAGAGAATGAGCCAGCAACTCCTGGCTCAATTCGGCGGCATGGCGCTTTCCGAGGCCCTTTCGAAGAATCCGCAGAAGACACAGCAGATCTGGATGACCGCCTTTGGTCTCGGTGCGCAGTACGGGGCCCTCCTGCCTTTCGGTCGGCTCCAGGAAAACGAGGCGGATCACCTGGGTCTTATCTTCATGGCCATGGCAGGATACAACCCGAATGAGGCTCTTACCTTCTGGAAGCGCATGAGTGAGGGCAAATCCGGCTCGCCCCCCGAATTCATGAGCACGCACCCGTCGGATGCCACCCGGATCGCCAAGATCGGACAGGAAATGCCCGAGGCGATGAAATACTACCGGGCCGCAACCCAATAGTGCGTGAAAAGGCAGATGATCGAGGGACAACACGCGCCGGTTGACACGATGAAGGCGTCAATGTGACGCGAAAATTCGGAACGTCTTTGAGAGTCAGACCTAAAGGAAAAGAGGAAAGCTCATGAAACGAATCACAGGAAACATCACGATAGCCTTGCTGACGGCCATTGTTGGCATGATCGGATGCTCAAAAAGTGACAACCCTGACACCGTTCAGACGGCGTCGGTAAAGCCGGGTGCCTCGGTCAAGCCGGCGCCCTCGGTGAAGCCGGTCAGGGAGACACCGAAGCCGCGCACGGAGACCATGGTTATCCCGGCCGGCACCAATATCCTGGCATCGCTTGAAACCAGGCTCTCCTCGGACGTGAACCATGCCGGAGACCAGTTCCGTGCCCGGACGGTTGAGCCGATCATTGTGGACGGCAAGACGGTTGTTTCGACCGGCGCCACGGTCCGCGGCGTGCTGAGCGACGTGCAGGATTCCGGCAAGATCAAGGGTCGGGCCCGAATGACCCTCAACTTTGAACAGATCGAGGACGTGCGAGGACAAATGCACCGGATCTCGGCACAGTCTCTCACGCTGAAGGCCGACTCCAACACGCGGGGCGATGTCGAAAAAATTGCGGGGGGCGGTGTCCTGGGAGCCATCATCGGCGGAATTGCCGGCGGCAAGAAGGGCGCGTTGATTGGCGCCGGTGCCGGTGCGGGGGTTGGGACTGTCATCGTGCTGACCACCAAGGGCGACGATCTCGTGCTCGAGCCGGGACAGAAACTCAACCTGCATACGACATCATCCACGAGCATCGTGCTCGTTGCGCAAAGATAACAAGGAACACATCCTGTGACCCGAATCAAGGGAGGACACATGCGACATTCCTGGACAACGGCATTGTTGACGTTGACACTGGCCGTGGCCATCGAGCCGGTGATAGCCCGTGCGGACCCCAGTAGCGACATCGGATTTCGAGGCTGGGGTCCCCGCGTCGGGCTGACCTTTGAGCCCGATCAGGTTCATGTGGGCGCTCACATGGACTTTGGCAACTTTGCCCACCACGTCCGTTTTCAGCCGAACATCGAAGTAGGCTTCGGCAGCGATGTGACGCTCGTTACGGCAAATGCGGATGTGGCCTATCGCTTCAGTGAGAACTGGGACGTCTGGACACCTTACCTGGGTGGCGGCGTCGGTCTCAACTTCTATAGTGCCGGCGACGACGGACTCGGCAATGATACGAGCACCGACTTGGGTCTCAGCGTCCTGGGCGGCATTGACAAGGGTCTGTCCAATGGCGACCGGTTCTTTCTGGAAACCAAGCTGGGCCTGACCGATACGTCGCCGGACGTCATGCTGACAGTTGGCTGGACGTTCTACCACTAATTGTCAGGCGATGGCCGGCCGTGCTTGACCCGGCCGGCCATCGCCACCGAAAGGGTGTGCTACATGAAACCAGTCGCTCTGCTGCTCGTGATCCTTGGGGTCGTCGGACTTATTTATGGTGGTATTGGTTACAATCGGGAAAAGACCGTCCTTGATATCGGTGGGATAAAGGCCACGGCCACGGAACACAAGACGCTTCCGATCGCGCCCATTGTGGGTGTCATTGCCATTATCGGTGGCGTTGCCCTGCTGGTCGCCGACAAACGCAAGGCCTGAGGATTTATCAAACGAGGGCCGGGGCCGACTTGGCAATCAGTATCCAATTTGCGTCTGTTACACCCAGATGGGGGTTGGTGAAAGAGATCTCGTGGCATTGCACGGTCGGGAATATGCCTTTGACGATGTCCAGTAGTTGATCGGCAGGCTCTGAGGCCGACCAGAAGCCAAATACCCCGCCCGGCCGAAGTCGATCGAAAAGTCCGCGGAATCCGATGTCCGTGTAGAATTCGCGGTGGCGGGCGTGGAGCCAGGACTCTGCGGAATGATCAATGTCCAGCAAAATGATGTCATAGAGCCGCTCCCGGTGGCCTGGTGAGCCGGGTGCGACATGCTTGAAGAAATCCCCCTCGACCAGAGAACATCGCAGGTCATCCATCAACTGGCCGGCCATCGGGACGAGTCGCCGGCGGTGCCAGTCAATCACCGGAGTCAGCAACTCGATGACCACAAGGCTTCGAACGCTGGAATACTCCAGGACCGTCGCCGCCGTATAGCCCAGGCCAAGGCCTCCGACAAGCACGTCGCATGATTGATCGGGACGCCCCTCCAACGCCAACCGGGCCAGGGCCCGCTCGCTGGCATTGACCGTACTGGACATCAGGAGTTCGTTTCCGATCTTGACCTCGTATACCGGTTCATCCGGAATGGATGGAGACTGGCGGCGACGGAGGCTCAACTCGCCCAGGGGCGTCTGTTGAAAATCGAGTTCTTCAAACCGGGAGGTCATTGTGGTTAGCCCTCGCGCAGGTGGGATCGGATATCCTCCCAACTGTACGCAAAGTGTGGAATCGGGACAACCAGCACTGTCGGGGAAGGACACATGAATCCAGTCATTGCCCCGCCAGGCATCCAGACGATCGCCATGCTGGGCAATCACCTGCCCCGCCACTGCGGAATAGCCACCTTCACGACCGATCTGAGCCAGACGCTGGCGGCCGAGTTTCCGGATCTGGATTGTTTCGTGATGGCCATGAACGATGCCGGACGGCGCCACGCCTATCCCGGACGCGTCCGATTTGAACTGGCCGAAGGCGACGTGGCCTCCTACCGGCGGGCAGCGGACTTCCTGAATGTCAATGCGGTCGATGTGGTCTCCCTGCAGCACGAATACGGTATCTTCGGCGGGAAGGCCGGATCCTACCTCCTCGGGCTCCTGCGCGAACTTCGCATGCCGATCGTGACCACACTCCACACGATCCTTCCCGAGCCCGACGCCATCCACCGCGAGGTGATGAACGAACTGACGCAACTCTCCGAACGTCTCGTTGTCATGAGCGCGAGCGGGGCCCGGCTTCTCCACGAAGTCCACGACGTCCCGATCGGCAAGATCGATCTCATACCCCACGGCATTCCGATCGCGCCGCGCGCCCGTCGCGGCAAGGATCAGCTGGGCGTGGAGGGAATGTCGGTGATCCTGACCTTCGGCCTCCTGTCGCCGGACAAGGGAATTGAGCATGTCATCGAGGCGCTGCCCGCGATCGTCGAACGTTTCCCGAATGTGCTCTACATCGTGCTGGGTGCCACTCACCCGCATGTCAAGGAACAGCATGGCGAGACTTACCGGCTGGCGCTGGAGAATCGCGCGCAGCGACTCGGAGTGGCCGCGCATATCATTTTTCATGACCGCTTCGTGACCCAGGCCGAGCTGGCCGAGTTCCTGGCCGCCGCGGACATTTACGTGACGCCGTACCTCAAAGCCGAGCAAAGCACATCGGGAACCCTGGCCTACGCGGTTGGGGCCGGCAAGGCCGTGATCTCAACGCCTTATTCGCATGCTCTGGAGATGCTTGCCGACGATCGCGGCATCATTGTCCCCTGGCGGGATCCGGCGGCGATCTCCCGTGAGGTCATCGGTCTCCTTGGCGATGATGCGCGGCGGACGACCATGGAAAGGCGCGCGGCTGACTACGCGAGCGACATGGTCTGGCCGGCGGTGGCCCGGCGCTACCATGAAAGCCTGGAGCGGGCGTGCGCCGATCACGCGGACCGACGCCGGAATGTTTTCCACGCCCGAACACTGGCGGAGCGACCGGCCGAGCTTCCCGAGACCAACCTGGAGCATGTGTCACTGATGACAGACCCGACCGGTATCCTGCAGCATGCAGTTTTCAGCGTTCCACGCTATGACGATGGTTACTGCCTTGATGACAACGCACGCGCCCTCCTCCTGATGGCGCTTGTCGAGGAGGCGGGGACAGTGGGTGCCGGGACCACGCGTTCGCTCGCCACGCGCTATCTTGCCTTCGTCAGTCACGCGTTCGATGAACCACGGGGGCGATTTCGAAACTTCATGACCTATTCCCGACACTGGTCCGAGGAAATCGGCTCGGAGGACAGCCATGGGCGGGCCCTCTGGGCACTGGGGGCGGTCGTCGGGCGCTCCCATGATCCTGGTCGGCAGAGCCACTCAGGCGCACTTTTCCACCAGGCCCTTCAGGCGGTCGCCGAATTCACCAGCCCGCGTGCCTGGGCGTTCGCTCTCCTGGGCATCGACGAGTATTTGCACGCGTTCCAGGGCGACAGCAGCGTGCAATCCCTCCGGCGGACACTGGGTGAGCGGCTGCTGGATTTGTACCAGAGGACACGCCGTGACGACTGGCCCTGGTTCGAGGATCGGGTCACCTACGAGAATGCCAGGCTGTCACAGGCATTGCTGGCCACCGGAGCCGGGATGGATCACCGGGAGATGGTCGCCGCGGGGCTTCAATCGCTCGAGTGGCTGGTTTCAGTCCAGCGATCGACGGACGGCTACTTCGCCCCCATCGGGTCCAACGGTTTCTATGGGCGGGGAGAGGCCCGGGCGGTGTTCGATCAGCAACCAATCGAGGCGTGCTCAATGGTTTCGGCCTGTTTGGAGGCGCGGCGGGTAACGGGGGAGGAGCTTTGGACGATACACGCGCGCCGGGCTTTCGGCTGGTTTCTTGGACATAACCACCTGCAGCAGTCGCTCTATGATGCCTCCACGGGCGGCTGCCGGGACGGACTTCACGCGGATCGCTTCAATGAAAATCAAGGTGCGGAATCGACCCTCTCCTTTCAGCTCGCGCTCCTCGATATTCTTGGTGTCGAACTCGCTCCCCTCGACCGGCCGGTGGTGCGGGAGGTCATGGCATGACATTGATCCGACCACACGTCACGCTTCTACACCGGCATCAATCGAACCCGATTCTCAAAGCCTCGATGTGGCCCTACCCCGCGCATACCGTGTTCAATGCCGGCGCCACGCTCCTCAAGGACGGCACAACGCTTCTTCTGGCGCGTGTTGAGGACCGGCGCGGTCACTCGCATCTGTGCGCCGCCCGCTCGGTGAATGGCGTTGATGGATGGATCATCGATCCGGAGCCGACCTTGTGGCCCGATCCACTCGGCTACCCGGAGGAGCTCTGGGGCATCGAAGACCCGCGAATCACCTGGATGGAGGAGCTGGGCAAGTACGCGATTGCCTACACGGCGTTCAGCCAGGGAGGACCGGGCGTTGCCCTCGCGCTGACGGAGGACTTTTGCCGGTTCGAACGCTACGGCCTGGTCATGCAGCCGGATGACAAGGACGCCGCGCTGCTGCCAAGGCGCTTTAACGGGAGTTTCGCCCTGCTTCACCGTCCGATGGCCGACTCCGGCGCACACATCTGGATTTCGTACTCGCCGGACCTTCGCAACTGGGGCGGCCACAAGCTGGTTCTGCCGGCACGCAAGGGTGCCTGGTGGGATGCGAACAAGGTTGGCCTTTCGCCGCCGCTCATCGAGACGGCGCGGGGATGGTTGATGATTTATCACGGCGTGCGGCACACGGCTTCAGGGTCCCTGTATCGGCTGGGTCTGGCTCTCTTTGATATCGAAAATCCGGAACAGTGCCTCGCGCGTGGCGACTCATGGATCTTCGGCCCGGAGGCTCCCTACGAGCGCGAGGGAGACGTGGGCAACGTGGCATTTCCGTGCGGCTACACCCTTGGAGCGGACGGCGATACGCTAAACGTCTACTACGGAGCCGCCGACACCAGCGTGGCACTGGCAACCGGAAGCGTGGGCGAGATGCTCCGGTGGCTTGACGAGCATGGGAGCTGGTAAGCCCGCGGCAGAAGGGTGGCGAACGGCTGTCCGGTAATAGCGAAGCCTGACAATTCACTCAATCATGGAGGGCGTTGATCATGTCCACTCAAAGTCCATTGTCAGTCTGTTCGGCTTCGAAGCCAGGCTATTGGACGAAGCTGAAGCTGGTGATGATCGGCATCATGGTCAGTACCATTCTCGGGTGCTCCGGGGGCAAAGTCGACGAAAAGCGGAATGCGGCGACTCGAGGCAGTACCGCGACCGGGACTGGTACGGCGATGGATGAGCCTTCCGCGTCCGCCCTCGCCGAAGGTCGGAGGGTCTTCCGCTTCGAAACCTTTGGCGACGAAGCATTCTGGACCGACACGGCCCGGATGCACGAGGTTGTCCGGGAGTCCGTGAGTCCCGCGCTGGCGCTGAAGGTGGGACTGAAAGTGGATGCCGAGGCGATCCCCCCTGATATCGCCGCCGCCATCAAGAGTGGTCAAGTCGATCTTGAAAGCCCCGCCACCACGGTGGCGCTCCTCAAGCTGAACGCGGTGGTGGGACTCAAGGGGACCGTGGAAACGGTGGATGGAAAGGATCAGCTGGTCCGCCTGGGAATCACCTGCGCCCTCTGCCACTCGACGGTCGACAACTCGTTCTCGGCGGGGATAGGGCGCCGCCTGGACGGCTGGCCCAACCGCGACCTGAACGTCGGCGCCATTATCGCGTTGTCACCAGCGATCACGCCGGCGCAGAAGGCCATCTACAGTTCGTGGGGTCCGGGGAAATACGATCCTCGATTCAACCTGGATGGAAAGAGCACACCGCTGGTGCTGCCGCCGGCGTATGGCCTGGCGAACGTGACGAACGAGACCTACACGGCGGAAGGTCCGATCTCTTACTGGAATGCCTACGTCGCCGTCACCCAGATGCATGGACTGGGCAACTTTTCGGAGCCGCGGCTGGGCATCGATGTCAAACACTCGCCGGACATGGTAACCCCGCACCTGGCGGCGCTGCGCGACTATCAGCACAGCCTGAAGACGCCTGAACCTCCGGCCGGCACGGTCGATGTAACGATAGCCAGCCGGGGTCAAGTCATCTTCAACAACAAGTGCGCCTCTTGTCACACGAACGGGAGTGGAACGGATAACAATGCCGGCAAACTCCACATGCCGGCGGAAACCGGCATGGACGGACAGTACGCGCTGCGCACGACAAACAAGCAGTACCGGACGACGCCGCTGCGCGGTTTATGGCAGCACCCCCCCTACTTCCACGATGGGAGTGCGAAGTCGCTGGTCGACGTTGTCGATCACTACGACCGGGTGCTCGAGCTCCACCTGAGCGAGGTGCAGAAGCTCGATCTGGTCGAGTACCTGAAGTCTCTGTAATTCGGATGATTGCGTGAGACCGGGGCCCCGTGCGGGCGGAATCTCACGCCGGGAACGAGGGCACCGGGAACGTTGTTTCATTCCACCAGGTCCACCCGGACCGGCAAGGGGCCGCCCGCCCTCGCGGGGGAAGCCGCCGGCAGGAGCATGGCAAGGGCCAGTAACAGGGATGCGGTCGCCATTCGTTTCAAGCTGGTATCTCGATGGGGTGAGTCTGGGATGGCTGACAATTCAGCGGCTGCGGACGAGCTTGATGGTGCGGCGGACGCCTCCCGCCTCGAGTATGGCAAACAGCACACCGGGGGCCGTCGGGCGGCCGTGATTGTCACGACCGTCCCAGTGAATCCGATGTGATACGGCATCGCGAGTCGTTTCCGGGAGCCTGGCCACCAGGCGCCCCTGCGCGTCGAACAGGGTCAATCGGACGGTGGCGGCTCCGGGCAGGTCAACGAAGAAATCGACCCCTTCCCGGAACGGATTGGGGGCCGCGGTCAGGCGGATGGTTGGCGGTGAGTCCGGTACATCCGTCGTGTCCAGCTTCACGATGCGGAGCACCCGTCCGACAGCAGTCCCGCCGCTCGAGTCGGTGAACGACTGCCCCGAGCCGGTGTCGCTGATGTAGAGGGCTCCGTCGGGGCCGAACGCCAGCCCGCCCGAGGCAAAGAGATTGCCGAACCCGGACGCGAAGACCTCGATCTCGCCTGCGGGCGATACCATGAGAATGCGCTCGTTCAGGATGTCGCTGACGAAGAGCGCGCCGCCGAACTCGCCGACCGTGTCGAACGCCAGCGCACTGGCACCGAGCAGGGCGGGGTCCTGGAACAGGAGCGAGGTCGAGCCGTTGGCGGCCACGCGCCACAGGGCGCCGAGGCCGTTGACGCTGGGAGCCAGACCGCCGAGATTGGCATCGGCCACGTACAGATCGGCCGTCCAACCGCCCGTGCCCGGCCCGAAGGCCAGACCTTCGGGTCCACCGATGCCGGTGGCAAAAGTGGTCCGGGTGCCGTTCGTCTCGATCCGTTCGATCCGGTCGTTGTCGTTCGACGAGCCGTAGGCCCGGCCGAGGAACGCGCCCGCAGTCGCGGTGGCGATGGTACCGACCGACGCGGAGGCGGTACTCGTCCCGAACATCGTCGGTGTTCCGCCGCTCGTCGTCCTGACATACTGGTTGTTGTCCGCCGACAGAAGCGCATTGCCGTACGAAGCGGACCGGTCGAAAGCCAGGCCCTCGGGCTTCTGGTACAGGCTCATGTTCGAGGCGAACGTCGAGACGGTCCCGGTCGATCCGATCCGAAAGATCTTCCGCTGTGATTCGTCGCCCACGTAGAGGTCGGTGCTCCAGCCATTGACGCCGGGCCCGAATGCCAGCCCCTCCGGCGTCGACAACCCCTCCTGGGCCAGGACCTCGACGCGATAGCCGGACGGCACGGTGATCCCGGAGACCGAACCGCTTCCGACGCGAAACCGGGTGTCAAACGCCGCGATCAGGGGCCGGCTGGTGGCGTCAACTGCCCCGATGGCGACGCGTAGCGTGTAGGTCGTCCCGGCAGCCATCGACTCGAGTGGCTGAAAGGTCATCGTTCGACGGTTGGCCGACCAGGCAAACTGGCCGAAGACCGGGGGTTCAAGGTCGAACGCGGTCATCACGGACAGCGTGTCCATCGGCTCGTTGAATGTCAGGACGATCGGGGCCAGCGCCGGCACCGTGCGGCTGTCATGACCGGGGCTCTGGGCCAGCACGTGCGGGTCCAGGTGCACGGGCCCGGTGCGCAACACAAGAATTCGGCCCGAGCGGCTCGGCACGTTGACCTGCACATTGCCGGCGCCGTTGGTGGCAATCACCGCCGAGGTGTCGGCCAGGTCGACCAGCGGCACGTTGGCCCCGAACGGCGTGGCCAGGAACGAGGTTGTCCGCGACGACGAGGCGGTGTTCAACGCCACGATCGCCGCCGTGGATCCCGCACCCCGGCGGTAGACGTAGAGACCGGACGCGCCGGTATCATGCTGCAACAGCGTCTGCGCCCCCGTGGTCAGGGCCGGCACGAGCCGCCGCCAGTTGTTGAGCCGCTTGACGCGCAGGTAAAGCGGGTGCGTCATGTTGAAGTTGTCTCCCTCGGAGGGGCCGTAGTCCCACTGGCCGTCCCACATGTCCTCGCGGCAGTAGGGGTCACCGCCGCCGTCGAACATCTGTTCGGTGCCGTAGTACAGGCAGGGAATCTCGACCGAGGTCAGGATCCAGTCGAGCGCCACGCGCAGTTTCGTCGTGTCCTGGCTGGCCTTTTCGAAGGCCAGGAATCGCGGGTTGTCGTGGTTGTCGAGGAACGTGACGAGGCGGTCGCGCACGGTCGGGTCGTAGTTGCCAAGCGCGTTGTAGCGGTCACTCAGGCGGCTCGTCGGCTGGTTGTAGATGAAGACGTCGTTCGACGAAAAGTGCATCGGGTAGTAAAGAAGGCTGTTCAGCGCGTACGGTCCGCCGGCCACGGTGCCGGTATAGCTGCCGTTCTTCGCGTCGCTCCCGTCGAAGACCTCACCGAACATCAGGAAATCCGCCTTGCCGACAGCGGCGGCGTGGGCCGTGACGAGCGGCGTCCAGTACTGCCAGAACTCCAGCTCGACATGCTTGACCGTGTCGATACGGAAGCCGTCGCAGTCGGTCTGGTCGATCAGCCAGTTGGCGGCCAAAACCAGCGCGTCCCGAACCGGGATCGACTCGGTCTTCAGATCGTCGAGTCCCGACAGTTCGCCCAGGATCTGTTCGGGATCGCTGAAATTGCCGATGTGGCCGTTATTGTGATACCAGGACAGGTTGTTGAAGGGTGCCGCCGGCCGTGGGGACAGGTTTCGGAAGCGCAGGGTGTAGGGCGAGGGTGGGGCATCAAAGGCCGGGTAATTGGCGCTCCCCGAATCGATCATGTCCCCGGTGTGGTTCAGAACGAGATCGATGACGACGTAGATGCCACGATCGTGGGCCGCCTGGACGAAGGCCGTGAGGCCGGGCAGGCCGCCGAACTGGCTCGAGATGCCGTAAAAATCGCGTGCCGCGTAGCCGTGATACTCACCATACGCGTTCAGGTATACGGGCGAGATCCAGACCGCACCCACTCCGAGACCCTTCATGTAGTCGAGCCGGGCGGTCAACCCCGCAAAGTCCCCGCCGTGCGTGCGGTTGCCGGTGGCCGGTTCGTACGATCCCTCGGCATTGTTGTTCGCGGGGTTACCGTCCCAAAAACGGTCCGTCAGGACCTGGTAAACCATGAGGGTGCGCCAATCAGCAGGTGAGGGTGTGAGCGCACGGGCCACCGACACGCCTGGCCCAATCGAAACAACCCAGGCTGCGAGGATTCCCAACCAGGCCGCACGTCGTCCCGATACCGCATCCTTATTATTCCGGCGATTCACGTCCGGCACGCTTCACCCGTCATGGGAACGAAGCGCACTGGAAGGACCGGCGTCCGGGCGGAGCCTGTTTCGGTCCGGGTGATGAGGATCAGTTCCTGGCTGGCGCCCCCGACCGGCACGATCATGCGGCCGCCGGGCTTCAATTGCTCGATGAGCGCCGGTGGAACGTGATCGGGTGCGGCCGTGACCACGATGCCGTCGAAGGGGCCACCTTCAGGCCAGCCTCCGTAACCGTCACCGATCCGGACATGGACATTGCCGTAGTGCATCCGGGACAATCGTGCCATGGCCTCGTGAGCCAGGGCGGGCACGATCTCGATCGTGAAGACCTGCTCGACGATCTCGGCCAGTACCGCCGCCTGGTAGCCGGAGCCGGTGCCGATTTCGAGAATGCGTTCGCCCCCCGAGAGCGCAAGCGCCTGCGTCATGAAGGCGACAATGTACGGCTGGCTGATCGTCTGGTCATGGCCAATGGGCAGGGGATTGTCGTCATAGGCGTTGGCGACCAGCGCGTCGGGAACGAACAGATGTCGCGGGACGGCGCGCATGGCGCACAGAACCAGCGGGTCCTTGATGCCGCGAGGCATCAACTGGGTATTCAGGAAGGACGGGGCGCTCACAGGTGCAGCCTCCACAAACCCCGCCGGGCGGGGGCGCGATCGACAGTCGGTGCCGCCGCCGGGTAGGGAGGCGGGTGAGCAATCAGTATGAGCCCGACCAGTGGACCGGTCAAACCCGCCACCCGGGCGGATTTCGGCCGGATGGCTGTCTGGAAAATCCTGGCCGCCTACTTCAGAACCACCCATCGCGAAACGGCTGAGGCCCCGGACGACGCCAGGGCTCGGATGAAGTAGGTCCCCGCCGGCAGCGGCCGACCGGCATCGTCCACCGGATCGATGCGGAGCGTCTCGATCCCCACGGGTCGCTCACCGAGTTCCATCGTGCGGATCCGCTGTCCTGTCGGGGTGATGACATCGATCGTGAGCGCGCCGATGGAGTGGCGGCGGGTGATTTCCAGATGCAGGGGACCACTGGCCGGCATGGCGCTCAACGTCGCAAGGGCGAGCGGCGGCGTGGCGGTGCCCGGCCCCGCGATCGGATTGGTTTCGGGGGTTCCCGACACGCTCGTGACGCCGGGCAACAAGTGGAGAGTCACGGTGAAATCGCCCGAAGCCGCCCCCGACAACTCCACCTCCTCCGTCAGCGCCAGGTTGCGCCGGTTGTATCCGGCGTCCGAGGGCGTCGCGTTGAAATCGAGCCCGAGCCGGTCGATGGCCACGCCGCCGCCGGCCGAGTTGACCAGCATGTACCGGGTGGCGGTGAGGCTCGAGGTGAGGTGGGCCTGACCATGAAAGGCCAGGTCCAGCGGGTTGGGCGAGAGGCCGATCCGGAAGTAGAGGGGGCCGGGCACGCTTTCCGTGTAATGGGCCCGAAGCGAGTTGCTGCCGGCCTCGGCGGTCATTGTCTTGACCACCAGGCCGTCGGGGCTGGTAAAGGTGAGGCTGCCGGGCCCGACCGACACGCTGTAGGGGGCATCGACGTAGCTGCCGCCGTTCATCTCCTTGAATGCCGAGCACCGGTTGGCGGCGATGCCTGCGTATTCCTCCTCCCCGGGCGCGGACGGATTGGTGAAGGGCGCGCCGATCAGGACCTGGCCGTCCATCACCATCGGATCGTACGCCACGGCGAGGACGCATCGGCCCCCGTAGCGCTCGAAGGCGCACCAGATCCGGTTGTTTTTAAGGACATATTCGGCCTCGCCGTCCAGGTCGATATCAAGGCTGCCGGCTTCGGTCGCGGCAATCTGAGAGCCGGTCCGGCACTGCTCGACCCAACCGGCAGCCGCCGAATACATGACCGACCATCGGACGTGATTGTTCAGTCGCAGGCACCAGGTGTTGACGCCGTCCCAGGTGTCGTCGGGATCGACCCAGTTGCCGTAGCAACTGGTATCCGAATAGTTCAGCTCATCCTCTTCGTGCCAGGCGGTTTCGTAAATCATGGCCAGGTACCCGGCGACGCCGAGTTCCTTGAGTCGGCCTGCCGGGGCCGCCTCCAGCGTGGCCCACGCCTCAAACATGAGCGAACCCGGGGTGTTGAGATCGCCGTGCTTCCTCCCGGAGGGAAGTGGCGGGCCATCCGCCGCCGGCGTCACACCGCGAGGCCGGTAATCCCCCTGGGGGCCGGTCAGGACCGGCACGAGGTTGTAAAAGTCCTGCTCGTTTCCCCCGAAGCCGGCATTGTTGTTGTAGTACCAGTAATTGTAGGAATCCTCGCTGGCGTGCTTCAACCATTCATACGTCTGCATCGGCAGGTCGAAACGCGTGCCATGGTCGATGACGAAGGCGCCCGGATTGGCCAGTGCCTCCGTCAGGATGTCATCCAGGTTGGCGACGCGGATCCAGGGGTGATTGGCGGCCCAGCGAATCGTGTTGTGATACTGGTTTGGATTGTTGTTCGGAACGGGCGCGCCGGAACCCGGGTCGAATGACTTGCCGGCCAGCGCCTCCCAATCGTCGAAGACCGTCACGACCTCGCTGGAGTTGCCGAAGAGGGCCTTCTCCAGCAGGCTGAACCGGCTGTCCATGACCATCCCGCCGTCGTGATTGCCGAACTTCCCCTGATCCTCCCGGTCGTTGATGACAAACGAGTAGACGCCGTTGATCCGGTGCACCTTGTGCCGGTAGCCCTGGTCCGGCTGGCAGGTTTCCCCGGCATAAAACCACCAGTGGAGATGGGTCACCTCATCGAGATAGGTGGCCTGGTACGGACTCGCGGCGATGTCCTCGAACGTGTGGCCATCCAGCGGCGAGAGCCCGGTCGACTGGCTGCGAATAACCCGCTCCGGCGTGTGCATGACGCGGGCGGCCGCCGCCGACACGCCGTACACCGCCTGGTTCAACTCATCCGTCAGGGCCATCGAGGCCGCGTTCACCGGCCCTTCGAAGTAGGGCATGATGTGCTCCGCCAGTACGCCGCCGATGAGGCTGCCCGGCCGGGAAGATTGATCGGCGTCCACGAAATCCTTGACGCGGGCCAGGAACGCCGGCCCGTCCTGCGGGTCGGCGGCGCCGCCTGGCCTGGCCGCCCAGTTGCAGGCAATGGTCAGCGTGCCCGACGGGTGGATGTTCAGCGGCACGCGGAAAATTTCGTGCGTGTCGAGCGTTCGAAGAAATCCCGTGCCTCCGGAAATACCGGTCGAGGCGGCCGGGTCGTAAATATGCGCCCCGATGTCACCCCCCTTGTTCACCGACTGGTTGCCATGGGCGATGGAGGCGTACCAGGCGTAGCCGGCCGAGGCCGTGGAGGATGTGCCACCGTTCAGGACGCCGTCCGAACAGCCGCGGTCGTCATCCTCGAAGGCATCGGTCAGATCGCTGGAGGCGCCGCCGCCCGAGCATCCAGTGTCGGAGCCGTCTTTCGCCGTGACCACCTGGAACGTCAGCGGCGAGCTGCCGTTCCACCCCGCGTCGACCAGTGTCTGCCGGGCGATGCCGAACTCCACCGCATCGAGCTGACTGTTGAAGTATGACCCCAGGTAACCGGACGTGATGTTGGTGAAGCTGCTGTTGTAGATCCGATAGTTCGTGCCGTAGGTCGTGCCGACGCTGTAGAGGTTGACGCAGAGCTCCCACGGGCGATCGGTTGTCACGTCTAGAAAGTCGGGGAGGAACATCTGCCCTCCCGCCGCCGCGTCGATGGCCACATAGATGTCGAGTGAGCCGTTCTCGGCTCCGAGTGCGAGGTCGTACAGATCGACCCGAAAGTACAGGTTGCCACCCTCATCCCGGAAGTAGAACGCCACCAGGTCCCGGGAGTCATCCCGCCCGTCACCAAAGTTGTACCGGGCATCCGCCAATCCGGCGCCATCAAGAGCCTTCAGGTCAGCGCGGCTCCAATCCTGGAAGTCCTCGTACCAGGTGACGCCGGCGCGATCCGTGCCGCGGGCCGGGCCGGGGCCGATGGTGAGGGCGGCCTGGGCGGGCACAATTCCTGTCAGCATGACGAAAAGGAAACAACGTAATGGACGAAACATGGGATGGTGCCCCGTTCGGTCGTCGTACCAGGGGTGGCGGGGGTGCTGGTGGCACCGGTCGAGCCTGACGTGTCGACGAGTGTATCATGCGATTGGACCGGTCCAGCAGGCCCGATCGGTTCACTATATAGGCCTGTAGGCGTAGTCTGACCAGCCGTTGCAACCGACAGGTGCCGCAGATCCGGGATGGCATTTCGGCCGACAGGGGCGCGGGCCCTGCAGCTGAACGGCGGTCGTTAGCGGGACTCGCGCCACGCGCTCAGTCCAGGTTCACCACCTTCGGACTGCGGCGTAGCATCCTGGGCATGGACTATCACGCTCGCATTATCCTCGATCCCGAAGTTCGCTTTGGAAAGCCGACCGTGCGGGGTACGCGGATTACCGTCGGCGACGTTCTTTCCTATCTAGCCAGCGGGCTAACCGAGGCGGAGATCGTCGCCGAGTACCCGTCGCTTTCGGGCGATGATATCCGTGCGTGCCTCTCGTTTGCGGCTGATAGGGAACGCATTCTTCGGAGCAACCCCGCTGCCTGAGGTCGGCCCGAAGCTCCTCTTTGACGAGCACTTGCCGCCCCAGTTTGCGCGTCGGCTGGCAGCGAGCTTCCCCGGCTCGGCACACGTTTATGGCCTGAGCTTGGCGGGGGCGCCCGATACGAACATTTGGGATGCCGCGAAGCGTGATGGTTTCATTCTCGTGACGAGAGCACGACGGGGCCAGCCAGTCTTGTCGCCGTCGATCCGGATGGAAACCCAATCCTCCTCGATCAGCACGTCTGATTTGAAAGCCCCCGCCCCTACGGCGCCCGAAACACGGCCGTGGTGCGGGCCGGTACCTTGAAGGCACCCCGACCGGCGTCATAACTCGAAGTCCTGGTGCGGCTGTCGCTCGAGGCCTCCTGGGCCGGGTGGAGCGTGTACTTGCCCCCTCTCCACGTGTCGTCGGCCACCGTCTGATCCGATTTTGTGGCATTGAAGATGACGAGAAGCGTGCCGACATTTGGATCCGTGTCACCCGCGCCGGTGGGGTCGGCCAGGGTCATGACGATGACACCGGGAATCCGGACCGAGGCCCCGGCGGGAAATGACAGCTTCCGCCGGATATCGTCGGCCGTGCGGAGTCGGAACAATGGGCTCGACTTGCGGATCGCCAGGATCTCCCGGAAATAATCTGAGGAGGCCTGGATGTCGGCGGTGGCTGGCGTCAAGTCGGAGCGGCCAAATAGCGGCTTCATGATCGACCAGCGATCCTTGTTCTTGTCGGCCATCGGGAGGCCGACGCCGAAGTTGTTGGTGGCGAACGTGAAATCGAGTCGGTTGAACCAGTCGCCGGAGTTGTAGCTGTCGGCGTCCATCGATTTGGAGCGGAGCATCTCCTCGCCGGCGTGGAAGAAGGGGATGCCCTGGCCGAGACCGACGAGCGCGAGGCTCAGCATCTGCATGCGGACGCGTTCGGCCACCGGCAGCGTGGGCGGCGCCGCATAGGCGATCTTGTCCCAGAACGTTTCGTTATCGTGCGCGGCGGCGTAGTTGATCACTTCCTGCGGGTCCCTCGCGTAGCCGACGCCGTTGGCGCCCCCCGTGGCGGGCTGGCCTGACGAGTTGATGAAGGCAAAGTCGGTCATGTTGCCGGCCAGCCCCACCTTGATCCGGTCCATACCGCCCAGGATTTTCCCCCGGTCACCGGCGCCCGAACCGGAGAAACCGTTGGGATCGTCGGCGATGCCGGTCGTGAAGCCCTGCTCGCGGCGATCACCGAAGGGGTTCCCGCCGCGGATGGCGTCGCGGATGCGGTCATTGAACGTGCCGATGCCGGTGCCGGCCATGTTGGGCTGCGTGGCGTTGGGTCCGCGCGCGCCCTTGGCCACCTCGCCGAAATCCCACCCCTCGCCGTACAGGTAGATGGTCGAGCCGTCCACGCCGTCGGCGGCCGGCGTCAGCGCGGCCAGCCGGCTCCGGAACGTTTCCATGTTCCGCTTCAGGTGATGACCCATGAGATCAAAACGGAAGCCGTCAATCTTGTAGTCCCGCGCCCAGTGCACAAGGTCGTCGGCGATCAATTTCTCCATCATGTGGTGCTCGCTGGCTGTGTTCTGGCAACAGGTGGACGTTTCGACCACCCCGTCCAGGCTCAGCCGGTGGTAATAACCCGGCACGATGCGGTCCAGGACCGATCGCTCGTTCTGGCCGCTGGCGTTCGTGTGGTTGTAAACGACATCCATGACGACGCGCAGGCCCATGGCATTCAGCGCCTGCACCATCCGGCGGAACTCCACGAGGCGCGCCGTGCCATCGGGGTCGGTGCTGTAGCTTCCCTCGGGCACGCCGTAGTGCCACGGGTCGTATCCCCAGTTGTAGCCGTCCTCGCCGCGGATGGCGGCGATTTCGGCCTGCTGCTCCTCGGAATCGCCCCGGAGCTTCGAGAGATCGGCCGGCTGCTTCCAGGTGCTCCTGTCTTCATTCACGGTGGCGATGTCGAAGACGGGGAGCAGGTGTACGTGGGACAGACCGGCGTCCGCAAGGTTTTTCAAGTGGCGTGTGCCGGGTGTGTCGCGCGTGAAGGCCAGGAAAGTGCCGCGCTCGGCGGCCGGAACCGACTCATCCAGCGCGCTGAAGTCGCGGATGTGAAGTTCATACAGGGTGATGTCCTCGGGGGCTGCGAGTGCGGGCTTGGCGATGGCATCCCAGCCATCTGGCTTGAGAGCGGCGGCGTTCAGGTCAACGATCTGGCTCAGGCGACTGTTCCTGGCCAGCCCGCGGGAATAGGGGTCGGTGACGCGATTCGTTTCCATGAGGCCGGTGGTGGGCACGAACACCTCGACCTCGTACAGGTAGAATCGATTCGCCCAGTCAGCTGGGCCAGCCAGGCTCCACACGCCAGGTGCCGACGCATCGCCAGGATTCATGGGCCGTGTCTCTGCCGGGGTCGTGGCCTTCGAGTCGGCAAACATCAGGAGACGGACGGCGCGCGCTGTCGGCGCCCACACGCGAAGCGTCGGTGCACCGCCGGCCCAGGTGACTCCCAGGGTGCCGTCATAAGTGAAGAGGTCGTCGAGGACGCCGGGGATCTGGACGCCGGTGGCATCCTGGACCTTGCCGTCGGGGCCGGACACGGACACCGCCAATTCCCCGCGGAGGAATTCAGGTGCCCGCGCCGTCGCGGCGGCGTCCAGGCGCAACGCCGTCATTCCGGCCAGGTGGGGGTTCTCGATCAGGATCTCGCGGGGGAGTCCGGCCGTGTCGCGCGTGAGGGCAATAGTCTCCCCGCCGATCACGCCGGTCGGAGTCGGCTTCAAACCGCCGTTTGGCGTGGCGTGGAGCTGGAACGCCGCTCCCGCCGCGGGACGTCCCGGCCAGGCGATCAGGTCGCGCCGGACCCAGTGGGCCTTTCGGCGGGTGAGGTCGCCGGCGCCGAGGCTGGCAACGTCGGGTTGCTTCGTGCTGATCGTGCTGCGGCCGGACACCAGCCACGCTTCCGGTCCCTGTTCGGCCAGGACCAGGAACATGTCGACGCCGGGGTCCTTCTCATCCCCCTTGTGAACGATGAAGCCGATCTTGGCCGCGTTGGGCTTCAAGCGCACGTCCCAGAACGCGCCCGCCGCGTCGGTGCCGGCGGGGGTGAGGCCCTTTTCCCACGTGACCGTTTCCTGCGCGTCCTCCCACACGTGGAGTTTCCAGTCATCGTACTGGCCGTCGGGACGGAAGTAGTGGATGCGGGCTGTGCCGGCTTCGAGCGCCGTCGCCGGCGGTTTAGGCGCGGCGGCCAGGGCGGGAGCGGCGGCGCCGCCCGCGGCCACCCGACGTACGGCATTCAGGCCGCCAAACGTGTCGTCCACGTAGTTGTCCGCGGCCGGATCGAGCGGCCCGCCGTCGGCACCCGACTTCATGTTGCCGGGCCATTCACCGTTCACGAAATACTTGTACTGGTGCTCGCCGGGCGCGAGGTCGATCGTGACGCTCCAAGTGCCGTCCGCCCCCTTCGTCATGGCGGTCTCTCCCCAGGTGTTCATCGATCCGCGCACCGACACACTCAGAACCGACTGCCCGGCCACCGGCACGAAGGTGAAGACGACGGGCTCAGCCAGCGCCGGCGCGGCAGAGGCCAGAACGGCCAGAAGTACGAACAGGGCCGGTCGAACGGCGGTCGCGGCAATCCGGAGCAGGCGGAAGGGGAGAGTCATGAACAGGTCCCTCGGGCGAAACAGTTGCGATCGGACGGCCGGGTGGCCGGAGAGGGAATCGTAGTCGGCCTGCCGCCGGCTGAAAAGGTGGAGCGGTCCAACAAATGGTCCAACGCCGAAACAGCCATCCGACGCGATATACTTCGCGCCATGTCACTCCGACTCGCCGGCTACCTCTCCCTGGTTCTCCTGGTCCTGTCCGCGTGCGGCCAGGGCTCGCCGGCGCCGACGGCGTCGGCCACCGGCCTGGGCCCCGCCGAGCCCGTTTCACCGGCGGGAATGACCGCCGTCTTCACGATCCGCGTCGATGCGCCGAATTCCACGCCCGCCGGGGATCTCGTTTACATCGCCGGGGATTTCCAGGGGTGGAACCCGGCCAGCCCAACCCACGCCCTGGCAAAACAGCCGGACGGTCGCTGGACCATCGATCTGAACCTGACCGCCGGCCAGCCGATCCAGTTCAAGTTCACCCACGGTTCGTGGACACGCGTCGAGAAGGACGCCACCGGCCTCGATATTCCCAATCGCATGCTCACGCCGCAGGCGGGCCAGACGTACGATTTCACCGTGACTACCTGGGCCGATCTCGGCACGTTGACCGGTGATGTGGAAATGTTCAGCCACTCGCCGTTTCGCGGCGGGAGAACCGTGCGCGTCTACCTGCCGCCGGGTTATCGCACGTCGACCGACCGCTATCCGGTCCTCTATATGCACGACGGACAGAATCTTTACGATGTCCGGACAAGTTTTGCCGGCGAATGGCGGGTGGATGAAACGTGCGATCTACTGGTCGAGTCGGGCCAGATCCGCCCGGTCATCGTCGTCGGCGTCGACAACGGCGGCGGCGCGCGCCTGTCCGAGTACACGCCGTGGCCATCGGGCGGCTCGGGCGGCGACGGTGAAGCGTACCTGATCGACCTCATCACGTTGTTGAAGCCGGAGATCGACCGACGCTATCGCACACTGGCCGATCGAACCCAGACCTTCATGAGTGGCTCCTCCCTCGGCGGCCTGATCAGCACCTATGCCGGCTGGGCGCACGACGATGTCTTCGGTCGTGTGGCCGCCGTCTCCCCCAGCTACTGGTGGGATAACGATCACCTGATCGGCTGGGCACAGGCACAGGGGAAACCGGCACTGACCCGCTTCTACCAGGACATGGGCACCCTCGAATCAGGAAGCACGACCGACCAGGACGGCAACGGCATCGACGATTACATCGATGACCTGCGGGCAATGCGCGCGGTGGCGCTCGGTCAGGGGTTCGTCGATGAGCTCGACTTCCGGTCGATCGAGGCGGCCGGCCAGAGTCACAATGAAGGCGCGTGGGCCCAGCGATTCCCGGCGCTCGTGACATGGCTGGTGGGTCAGTGGCCCGCGAGCGGCGTGCCAGAGTAAAAAGGTGACGCCGACTCAGAACGGCTTCCCGCGCTTCTCCCTGACCAGGGCCGTCCTGGCCGATCCCGAAGCGGCCGGCCGCTTCGAGTGGATTGAAACCAACGGCCTCGGCGGCTACGCCTTCCAGGCGGTCAACGGACTCCTGCCCCGGCGCTACAGCGGCCTCCTGGTCGCGGCGGTCAAACCGCCGGTGGACCGGCAGCTGACGCTGGCCAGCCTCGACGAATCGCTGTCCGGTGCCGTCGGCACGTTTGAACTGGGCATTCATCGCTATCCGGACGCGGGCGGCGGTACGAGTCCCGGCATTCTCCATCCCCGCGGGGATCACCTTCTCGAAAGCTTCGACCGCTGGCCTTTTCCGCGTCATGTCTGGCTGGCGGGTACGTGGCGGCTCGAGCGCCGGGTCATCATGGTCCACGGGGTCAACGCGCTACTCCTGCGCTATCGGCTGCTGGACGGTGAAGGACCGGTAGTGTTGGGTCTTCGGCCGCTCCTGGCCTTCCGCGATCATCACGGCAACCGTCATGCGGCAGACTCATCGGCCATGCCGTTCACGGTCGCGACCGGTTCCCCGGACCGGCTGGTCATCGATCCCGGTCCCGACGGCCCGACCCTCACGCTGCGCGCCTTGAGCGGGGGCGGGGCGGTGGACCTGGGCTGGCAGGCCGAGCCGGCCTGGATTCGCCAGGTGCTCCACGAACGGGAAATCGAACGGGGCCTCGACGATCGCGATGATCTCGCCGCCCCGGGGCGG
>JAWXBZ010000147.1:0-5170 GCA_034440375.1 Candidatus Eiseniibacteriota bacterium | reverse complement strand
GCCGCCGGCGGCCGGTGCCGACCACGGCGGAAGGAGGCGCGCCATGAGGGGTGCCAGCAACGCGGCCCCCAGCCCGACGGCCACCACGGGAATTCCCACCATTGGATGGAGAATGATGGCGCCGGTTGAGGCGATGGCCAGCACGGGAAGCCAGCGGGCACCGCCCCCCTTCAGCTGGCGCCGGATCAGGACCACCTGCAGCAGGATGGCGGCCAGCGCGAGCGACATGGCGGTGCCGACGAGGAACTTGCGAAGCAGAAACGGCTGATCGTATCCGGCTGACAGGAATCCCATTTCCTGCTGAATTGTCGGCGGCCAGAGACGGCGGAGCGTGTGAAGCTCCTCCATCCCCCGTTTCTCGCCGGTGAACACGCTCAGGAGTTTGATCGGGAGGAGCGCCCATGACAGGCCCCCCATGCCAAAACCCACCACCAGTACCGTGAGCCAGGTGCCGGCGCGACTGCGTCCCAGTTCGCGTGCGAGTGTTGCGGCCAGTGTGAGGAACGCCAGGAGTCCGAGCATATTGGTACCGATCATCAGCCAGGAAGTCGAGACGCCGGAGAGTGTCGACAGGCCCGCGAGCCAGGCGTGAAAGAACCACATGTACTGGAGATTGAGCCCGGCAAAGAACGGATCGGTGGGCGGCAATCCTCCCCGCAGAATTTCGGTCGTGACCCCGATGTGGAACCGACCGTCGGCCCGCCAGCCGAGCCAGGGGTTTGCCAGGTTGATGGCGAGGAGGAGAAGCACGACGAGAAAGCTGAAGAGGGCGATGTCATGATCCCGCGCGGCTGGCCGCGCGGTGGTCGGCGCGCCGGGGGGGGCGGTGGGTGGGACGAGTGCTATCGCGCCGGCTGACCGATGGCGTGTCAGAAGCACCGCGGCCAACAGGAGCACGGCCGTCACCATCACCGGGAGCCACGCCGATTTCTGTACGGGGAGTCCCGTCAATGACCCGAGCACAATCAAGCCGGTGCTGAGAATCGGGGACAGGGCCAGGGGAAGGCCGATGAGGTAGAAGAGCTCAACCTCCATCCACCCACGATGGGAGGGATCGGCCGGACCGGCCGCATCATTCCGCCCGAGCAGAGTGCCAAGTACCCAGCCAGGAAACCATCCCAGGAGGAGGAAGGCCGCTGCCCCGCGGAGCCAGGTAAGCGGCGAAGTCGGGAGTGCCGCCGGGCCAGCCAGCACCGACACACTGGTAACAAAAAGTAACGCACCGATCACCATGAGTCGGGGCAGACCAGGCTGGAGTGAACTCGGCCGGCTCATGGACCTCCAGGAAGTCGGAACTCGCACTAGTAATGGCGGAATTCGTCAGGCATATCTGGGCCAACTCGCACCGATGCGAGTTGCAGGAACGTGATGAAAGGACGAAGTCGGTGTGCGGGTCGCGGGAAAGTCATGGAACGATGAGCTCGCGACACGATCACCCCCGGTTCCAATACCGGGCCAGCGGGCGGGGCCACCCCGCCGACTCACACGTAAAGCGGAAACGCCCGCCCCATCTCCTCGACCTGACCGCGCACCCGGTCGCGCAGCGCCTCATCGTCCGGGGCGTCGAGGACATCGGCCATCCAGCCGCCGGCAAGACGAAACTCCTCCGGCCCCATGCCGCGCGTCGTGGCGGCCGGCGTACCGACGCGAATGCCACTGGTCACGAACGGTTTCTGGGGGTCATTGGGCACGGCGTTCTTGTTCACGGTGATGCCAGCCGCTTCGAGGATCGCCTCGGCCTTCTTGCCGGTCAGATTCTTCCTCCGAAGGTCGACGAGGATCAGATGGACGTCGGTGCCCCCGGTTACCAGATCATACCCGCGGTCCAGGAGCACTTCGGCCATGGCCTTGGCGTTGGCCACCACGCGCGCAGCATAGATCTTGAACTCGGGGGTGGCGGCTTCGAGAAAACAGACGGCCTTGGCCGCGATCGTGTGCATCAGCGGCCCCCCCTGCATGCCGGGAAAATTTGTCTTGTCGATGACGGCGGCGTGTTCGGCCTTCGACAGGATGAAACCCGAGCGCGGGCCCCGCAACGTCTTGTGCGCGGTCGAGGTGACCACATCCGCATAGGGTACCGGCGATGGATGCGCGCCGCCGGCCACCAGCCCGGCGAAGTGGGCCATGTCGACCATCAATTTCGCCCCCACCTCGTCGGCAATGGAACGGAACGCAGCGAAGTCAAGCTGGCGCGGATACGCGCTCCATCCGGCCAGCAGAATCCTGGGCGAGCACTCTTTCGCCAGGCGCCGCACCTCATCGTAGTCAACGCGACCGGTGGCCGGGTCGAGTCCGTACTGCAGCACGCGAAAGAAACGCCCCGAAAAATTGACCGGATGCCCATGCGTGAGATGCCCGCCATGCGCCAGGCTCATCCCGAGAATCGTGTCGCCCGGGTTCAGGAAGGCGAAAAAGGCGGTCAGGTTGGCCGTCGACCCCGAATGCGGCTGAACGTTGGCGTGCTCGGCGCCGAAAAGAGACTTGGCCCGCTCGATCGCCAGGCTCTCCGCCACGTCGACATGCTCGCAACCGCCATAGTAGCGCTTGCCGGGGTACCCCTCGGCATACTTGTTGGTGAGCACCGAACCCAGCGCCTCGAGCACCGCCGGACTCACGAAATTCTCGGAGGCGATCAGTTCGAGCGTCGTCTGCTGGCGATGGCGTTCCGCATGGAGCACGGCGGCGATCGCGGGGTCCTGCCGGGTGAGATCTGGATAAGCCCAGTCCATGTGGTCCGCTATCTCCCCGCCGCAGCCACCGCGGCCACCGCAGCCGCCGGCACCCGGGTCAACCAACCGTGGCGGTCGGCCGTTTCCCCGCGGACGATCTCGAAGAAGGCCTTCTGGATTTTTTCGGTGACCGCCCCACGGCGCCCTGCGCCCACGGTGATCTTGTCGATGGAACGGACGGGTGTGATCTCGGCGGCGGTGCCGCAGAAAAAGACCTCGTCGGCGAGGTAAAGCATCTCACGTGGAACGGGGGTTTCCTTGACCTCGATGCCCAGGTCGGCAGCCAGCGTCAGGACCGTGTTCCGCGTGATTCCCGAGAGGATCGAATCGCTGAGTGCCGGTGTCAGGAGCTTTCCATTCACGACCAGGAAAATGTTCTCGCCCGAGCCCTCGCTGACGGTGCCGTCGGTATTGAGCGCGATCCCCTCGGCGTAGCCGTCGAGCAGCGCCTCGGCCTTGATCAGCTGGGCGTTCATGTAGTTGGCGGTGGCCTTGGCCAGCGCCGGCATCGTGTTGTTGGCGAGCCGGCACCAGGACGACACCCTGGCGTCGATCCCCTGCTCGAGACCGTCAGCGCCGAGGTAGGCGCCCCACTGCCAGACGGCGATGGCCACGTTGATCGGGCAGCCGAGCGGGTTCACGCCGACATTGCCCGAGCCACGGTAGATCAGCGGGCGGATGTAGCACGACTCGAGGCCGGACACCGCCGCCGTATCGAGGCAGGCGGTGGTCAGGTCCGCGAGCGAATAGCCCGATTCCATCCGGTAGATTTTTGCCGATCCAAGCAGGCGTTCGAGGTGTTCGCTCAGGCGAAAGGCATGGTTGCCGGAGGCGGTCTTATAGACGCGGATCCCCTCGAAGACGCCCGAACCGTACTGGATGACATGGGCCACGATGTGGATCTTCGCCTCGCCCCACTCGACCAGGCGTCCGTCCATCCATATTTTCGCGCCTGGCGTGTATCCGGCAGAACCGTGACTCATGACTTACCTCCGGAAAGAACTGTCGACGGATGCCTCGATGCGGGGCATGGCACGCGTGATGTCATCGTCGAGGCGCCGAAAAACGTCCAGGTACGCATCCATATCCTGACCGATCGGATCATTGATTCCAGTCCCGCGCGCGGCGTTCTCCGCGGCGAATTCGGAAATGAGAAATGTCCGGTCGGCCGCGCTCCGCTCAGCCATCAAAATGGCCGCGCGGTGGTGACCCTCCATGACCAGGATAAGATCCGCCTCGTCGATCATCTCCTTCGTCAGCGGCCTCGAGCGGTGAGCACTGATATCAATTTCATGCCGACGGCAGGCTTCGACCGAGTGACTCGAGGCCGGTACTCCCGGGACGGCTGCGATCCCCGCCGAGCCCACCGTGGCGAACTCGGCCGCCCGCGCCGAGAGACGAACCCGGATCAGTCCCTCGGCCATGGGGCTCCGGCAAATGTTGCCGGTGCAGATGGCTAGAATCTGATAGAGGCCGTCGCGCATCGGGAGATTCTAACAGGCCTAAGCCAACCCGAGTCGATCCAGTCCGATGGCCCCAACCCGAATCACCCGGGGATGATCGACCCGGCAGTCGATGATGGTGGACTCGAGCCGCGGGATTGGACCGACGTTAGTGGCACTCGAATCGGCCAGGATCAGGTCGACCCCGCCGGGCCCGGTCCCGAAGACCCTCCAGGCCGCCGCCCCGTCAGCAACCGGCGGCTCGCCGGCCCGGTTGGCGCTGGTCGAGGCCAACAGACCCCCCACCTGACCCACCAGCGCCAATGTCAGCGGCTGGGCCGGCCATCGCAAGGCGACGGAACCATCCTCGGCACGCCCGGGGGTGCCGGGACGCGCCTTCAGAACCAACGTCAAAGGAGCCGGCCAGATTGTTGATATCCAAGCAATTGCATAGTTCGGCGTCTCTTCGGAGAGATCTTCGACTCGGGCCGGACCGTCGATCAGCAGGATGAAAGGGCGATCCGCCGTGCGCCCCTTCAGACGGCGGAGGCGCTCGATGGCACCGGGATGGCTTGGATCAGCGGCCAGGCCGAAAATCGTGTCCGATGGGTGGGCGATCAGGCCACCCAACCGAAGGATTCGACCGGCTTCTTCTACCACCACGGGATCCGGTTCGGCAAGATCCACCTGGATTGGACCGGTTGACACTAGGTCTCCTCCGCCACTACTCCCCCGCCGACCCCAGCGCCCGATGGCCGATGTCGCGTCGGTACTGCGCGCCCTTGAAGTGGATGTGGCCAACCGCGCGGTAGGCCTTTTCGATGGCGAGGCCGAGCGTTGGGCCAGCGGCGGTGACGTTGAGAACGCGACCGCCGGCGGTGACGAGTTGACCATCGCGTAGCGCCGTGCCGGCATGGAAGACCAGGGCCCCCTCCCTCTCCGCCTTGTCGATACCCGTGATCGGAAAGCCGGTGTCGTAGCCGCCCGGATATCCGGGCG
>JAWXBZ010000146.1:0-36648 GCA_034440375.1 Candidatus Eiseniibacteriota bacterium | reverse complement strand
CTGGCGTTCCGCAAGGTATGGGCCCCAGCGCTTCCAGTTCCGGTCGCGGCGGCGATCCTCCTCCAGCCGGGCGCGCTCGGCGATGATCCCTCGCCGCCGGCTTCCCGGCGGCCCGGCTTTCCTTGTTGGGGCCAACGAAATTCTCCTTGCTCGGACCAGGCCAGAGGTAAAGTTCGTGAAACGTACCACCCGGGCGAACCGGCGACACCGTGGCCGGCCGGCGGCATCCAACGGGTAACAAGGCCCCCTGGACCGGGGGCGGAGGAACTGGATCTGGTGACGATGCCTACCTCGACGACGGCGGAGAATCCCGAACGGCAGGACGAAACTCATCTCCTCTTGCGGCTGCGCCGTGGAGATGAATCGGCATTCGCCGAGATGGTCCTGCTGTATGGCCCCCGCCTGCTTGCGGTGGCCCGGCGCCTGTTGCGAAACGAGGATGACAGTCGCGATGCCGTCCAGGATGCATTTCTTTCCGCGTTCAAATCGCTCGAACGCTTCCAGGGAGACGCCCGCCTCACCACATGGCTCCACCGGATCGTCGTCAATGCCGGGTTGATGAAGTTGCGGACCCGGCGCCGCAAGCCCGAGGAGTCGATTGAGGACCTCCTGCCCCGATTTCAGGAGGACGGGCATCAGCTCGATCCGGCCGTCCTCTGGAACGATTCCGCCCGACCGGAGGCCGCCTCGCTGGAAATCAGGCTCCTGGTGCGGCGCAACATCGACCGGCTCCCGGAGGGATATCGAACGGTTTTGCTGTTGCGCGACATTGAAGGTTACGACACCGAGGATGCGGCCCGCGCACTTGGAATCAGCGCAAATGCCGTCAAGGTTCGACTGCACCGGGCCCGCCAGGGCTTGCGCACACTTCTTGATCCCAGTTTTCGGGAGGGCCCGCAATGACATGTCGTGAATTCATCGAATTCCTGATCGATTACCTTGGCGGTGATTTGCTGCCAGACGAACGATTCGAGTTCGATCGTCACTTACACCAGTGCCCGGACTGCCAGGCCTACCTGGCCACCTACGAGCAAACCGTTCAGCTCGAGGCGGGTGCCTTTCCGCATGTCGACCACGATGTACCACCCGGCGTACCCGAGGGACTGCTGTCCGCCATCATGGCCTCCCGCAAGAAGAGCTGATTTCCGCCCCATCCCGTCACCGAATCGTCATGGAAGCCCGACAATATTCTCGTCGCCATGACGCCACATCAACTTCATCCCGCCGACAAGCCGCTTCTCTACCTTCCACGTCGCGACCAAACGCTGGTGACGGTTGTCACCAAGTGTCCTCGCCACGCATCTGCGACCTGGAGGAAATCGATGAAGCTACTGAAAGTGGCACTGGCCGCGTCGTTCGGGCTTGTCCTTGCCGGCACGGCGGCATCCCAGACCATCGTCGGGGACGGAAACATCAGCTTCAACAACAACCCGAACGGCTGCGGCGATGCGGCCACCGGAGGCTTCCTCGAGAACAACGTCCTCCTGGGATCGCCGTTTACTCACAACCGGTTTGTCGATCCGCAACTGATTAACCCGTCCAGCCTGACGGCTCCGGACTTCCGGCCGTCGGCCGGCGGCAACTCAGTCTGCGATACGCACCCGGTCATTGCCGTCCCGACGGATGGTTTTTTTGACCAGGTGAAGTTTGCCGGCGCTCTTTCGCCGATTGCAGCGGAAAACTGGGCCGTGGGGAACTGGGTTTCCTATGACCCGAACGGCAACCCGGCGGAGTTCAATCTTGGCAAGCCCCTGGTGGCGCTGACAGCCGGGAATCTGCCGGCCAACTACGTCTTCATGAACACCAACAACTATCTGATCGAGGGGCGCGTTTCGGTGGCCACGGGTCGGAAAGCCACCATCCAGCCGGGCACGGCGATCTTCGGCTCCACCACCGTGACCCCGTCCTATTTTGTGGTTGAGCGGGGCGCCAAGCTCGTCGCCAACGGTTCGCCGAGCCAGCCAATCGTCTTTACCTCCGAGCTGGCTCCGGGCGGCACCGCCGGACCGGGTAATTGGGGTGGTGTTGTATGGCACGGCCATGCCTGCGCCAACTGCGCCAACACGGCGGCCGGCGATTCGTGCGTGTCGGAAGGCAATGCTGGCAGCTTCGGCGGCACCGACGACACTTACGACGGCGGCACGATGACCTATACCCGCATCGAGTTCGCCGGCTTTCAGGTGGCCCCCAACAACGAACTCAACTGCCTGACCATGAATGCGCTCGGCGACCGGACCCTGATCAATTTCGTCCAGACCCACCAGGGTTCCGACGACCTGTTCGAGTGGTTCGGCGGCACCACCCGCCACAAGTACCTGATCGCCACGCACGGCGATGACGACGGTCTCGACTTCCAGATGGGCTACCGCGGCAAGGTTCAATTCGCCATCGTCCAGCAGGAGGCCAATCCGGCCGTCAATACGGTCGACAAGGGCATCGAAGGCGACAACAACGAGTTCAATTTCGCCAACTCACTCTGTCGCTCGAACCCGACATTCGCCAACCTGACCCTGGTCGGCGTTCGGACCACCGACGGCCCGGCCACTACCAGCAACGGCGGGCAGGGGATCCACTTCCGCCGCGGCGCCCGCGGCCAGGTTCTCAACTCCATCATCCTCGGCTTCAAGACTTGCGGCTTTGACTTCGACGACGCGGAAACCGTGGCCGGTGGCTTCGGCCCGGATGGCGATCCGGTTTGCCCGAAGGAAGTGAAGGACCCGGTGATTACCTGGGATGGCAACGTCACCTTCAACAACAATCCGAACGGTTGCAGCGATGCGGCGACAGGCGGATTCCTCGAAAACACCGTCCTCTTCGGTTCGCCGTTCACACACAATCGCGCGGTCAATCCGATCCTGACGAACCCGGCCAGCCTTTCGAACCCCAATTTCGTTCCTCAGCCGGCCAGCGGCGCGCTCTGCGCCAATTTTCATCCGGTTGTCGTGGTCAAGGATGACGGCTTCATGACCCAGACCAACTATGCCGGCGCGTTGTCGCAGGATCCGGCGCAGGACTGGACACAGGGCTGGACCACCTACGATCCCAACGGTAACCCGGCTGACTTCGACCTGAGCAAGCCACTGGTGACGCTGACGGCCGGCAATCTGCCGGACGGCTATGTCATGAACAACACCAACAATTACATCATCGAGGGCCGTGTGTCGGTGGCCGGTGGTCGGACCCTGATGATCCAGGCTGGCACGGCGATCTTTGGCTCGACGACCGTGACGCCCTCCTATCTTGTCATCGAGCGGAGCGGACAGGTTCTCGCCAACGGCACCCGCCAGGCTCCGATCATTTTCACTTCGGAACTGGCTCCGGCCGGCTCCGCGGCTCCGGGTAACTGGGGCGGTTTCGTGTGGCACGGTCGTGCGTGCGCCAACTGCGCCAACACGGCGGCCGGCGATTCGTGTGTCTCGGAAGGCAATGCCGGCAGCTTCGGAGGCGTCGACGATGAGTACAACGGTGGATCACTCGGCTGGGCCCGTGTCGAGTTCGCCGGTTTCCAGGTGGCCCCGAACAATGAACTGAACTGCCTGACCATGAACGCGCTCGGCCAGGGGACGTCGATCAACTACATCCAGACGCACCAGGGTTCGGACGATCTTTTCGAGTGGTTCGGTGGCACCGTTCGCAGCAAATACCTCCTGGCCACGCACGGCGATGACGACGGCCTCGACTTCCAGATGGGCTACCGCGGGAAGGTTCAGTTTGCCATCGTCCAGCAGGAGGCGAACCCGGCCGCCAATACGGTGGACAAGGGGATCGAAGGCGATAACAACGAGTTCAACTTCGCGAATTCGCTCTGCCGCTCCAACCCCCAGTTCTACAACCTGACGCTTGTGGGCGTTCGCACCACGGACGGCAATTCCACCACCAGCAACGGTGGTCAGGGCATTCATTTCCGCCGTGGCGCCCGTGGCGAGGTCTGCAACTCGATCGTCCTCGGATTCAAGACATGCGGCTTCGACTTCGACGACGCCGAAACGGTGGCCGGCGGCTTTGGCGGGAACGGCACGGTGTTCTGTTCCGTGACGTCGGGCGTCATTGCCGATGCCGGTAACGGTGCGAAGGGCCTGCTGGCCCGGGCATATCCGAATCCGGTTCGCTCCTCGTCCCGCATTTCGTTCACGCTGCCGGTGGCCGCCAGGGCCACCGTCAAGATCTTCTCGCTGAGTGGTCAGCTTGTCTCCACGCTCGCCGAGGGGAACCTCGAGGCGGGTCTCCACGAGATGGACTGGACGCCGAGCGATCTTTCCGAAGGGATCTACTTCTATGCAGTGGATGCCGGTGATCGGAAGGCGACGGGGAAACTGGTCTACATCCGATGACAAGACTCCGTTCGGCACTACTCTCCATACTTATCCTGGCGGTCACCGGAGCTTCGGCTCCGGTGACTGTCGGGTTTTTCCCGCTGACTGTTGGGCTTGCCCCGGCAGCGGCTCAGGTGAAGGATTCAGATAAGGAGGTGGCGGTCTCGGATAGTGCGTTGGTGGTCTCGGAAAGTAAGGTAGCGGCAGCGTTGCCCGAGTCGGCCAGGGGCGTCCTCCGCGGCCGGCTGACCAAAGTCGACAGCGGGGAGCCGCTGGCCTTCGCCTACGTGACCCTGACCCCGGCCGACGGCTCGGGGCCAAAGCGTGTCCTGACGACCAACGCGGAAGGGTTCTGGAGCGCAGAGGTCCGCGCCGGCCGCTGGAACGTCCTGGTCGAACACCTCCTCTGGCCGGCAAAGACCCTGGAGGGCGTCGAGGTGAACCCGGGCGAGGCGGTCGCCCTCGAGCTGACGCTGACCGACCAGACGCTGAAGGAGTTTCGCGGGCACGTCGTCGATGGACTCAGCACTCTCGAAAATATCAGCCAGGCATCCGTGGCCTTTGCGCCGATGCCGGTCGATCCGACCGTCCGGCCGTACGGGGTCGTCACCGGCGCGGACGGCCGATTTTCCATCAAATTGCCGACTGGAACGTATGAAGTCACCGTTCTGGCGCTGAACTATGCCAGGCGGGTCATTTCCCGCGTGTCGGTTTCCTCCGGCTTCAATACGGCCCTTCGCGTCGAAATGCTGCCGGAGGCCAAGGTCACGGTGCAGGAAGTCAACGTCCGCGGCAATCGCATTCGAAATTCGGCCGTGTCGGAACTCTCGACCCGTCGCCAGTCGGCCGCGGTCACCGACGGCATTTCCCGTGAATCGATCAAGAAGGGCACCGACTCCGACGCGGCCCAGGTGCTCGGCCGTGTGACCGGCGTGTCAGTCAAGGACGGCAAGTTCCTCGTTATCCGCGGGATGAGTGAGCGTTATGCCTCAACCCAGGTCAACGGCGTGCGGGTCGGCAGCCCCGAGGCCAATCGCAAGGTCGTTCCGATGGACATTTTTCCCGCCAGCCTGCTCGACAACGTGGTGCTCCAGAAGACCTGGACACCGGACCTGCAGGGTGATTTCGGCGGCGCCTCGGTACAGATCAGTACCCGGGATGTCCCTGAGAATCCGGTGCTGACAAGTTCAATCGGAACCGGCTGGCGCTCCGGCACCACCGGCACGGACGGCCTCGGATATGCCGGCGGCAATCTGGATTTCCTCGGCATGGATGACGGCGCGCGGAGCTTCCCCGACCTTGTCGCCGACATGGCCGGCAATAAGCGTATTGTGCAGCGAAGCCCGCTGAAGCCGGACGGCCCTGGATTCAGCAAGGATGATTTCCTCACCCTGGCCCGGTCGTTCAACCCCACCTGGTCCGTTCAGGACAGTCGTCCGCCGGTGAATAGTTCCTGGAACATGGCCCTCGGGCAGCGCACCACGGTCATGGACAAGCCATTCGGTTTCGTGGGCGCCCTGGCCTACCAGAACGGATACAACACGGATGTTGGCAAGGTGTTGAACTATGAGGACAACACTCTCTCCACGATCAAGGGTGACTACGAGGTAACACGCACGACGCAAAGCGTCCTGCTGGGCGGAATCGGCAACCTGAGCCTCCGCCTCGGTGAGCAGTCCTCGCTGAAGTTGAACACCCTGTACACGTCGAGCAGTGATGACGAGGCGCGTCGGTACGAGGGGTACTACCTCGACGCCAACGCCACTTTCCGGGTGGATCGGCTCCTGTTCCAGGAACGTGCCCTTTTTTCTGGAACGCTGAGCGGCGAACATCATATGCCGTTCCTCGGATCGCGCCTCGATTGGAAGCTCAATCGATCGATGGCCCATCGCGACGAGCCCGACCGCCGTGAAAGCTTCTACGCCAGGACCACCAATCAGATCGTCGAGGAAGGCGAGAACGGCTCGACCGTCCGCGACACCACCTATTGGGCCTTTTCCGGGCGAGGCGCTGACCGCCTGTTCGGCTTCCTGGACGACACCGAGAAGGGCGCCGAGTTGAACCTGACCATCCCGTTCTACTCCTACGCGGAAGGGGAGGCCCGATTCCGCACCGGTCTATGGGTCTCGGACAAGGAACGCAATTCCTGGACCCGTCGGTTCACTTATCGACCCCTCTCCGGCCTCGATCTGGGGGAGCCGGTTGACTCGGTTCTGGCCAATTCCAATATCGGGCATGGCCTGGAGTTCAAGGAGAATACGCGCAATACCGACTACACCTGGGGCGACCAGTCAATCAGTGCCTGGTATTTCATGTTCGATTTTCCACTTCTCAAGAGGCTGCGAGCGGTTGCCGGCGGACGGATGGAAAACGCCTGGCAGGGCATCGAGTACTACGCGAAAGATGCCTTCACCAATGAGTTTGCCGGGAATCAGCATCACGACCGTGACTTCCTGCCGGGGATCAACCTGACCTGGGCGCCGGCCGGCCGGCAGAATGTTCGTGCTTCCTGGAGCCGGACGCTGAACCGGCCGGACCTCCGCGAGCTGTCTCCCACCGAGATAACCGATTACGAGAGTGGTGCGCCCTTCATCGGCAATCCAGCCCTGCGCCGGGCCGAGATCGATTCCTATGATCTCCGCTGGGAACTCTTCCCATCGCTCTCCGAACTGGTGTCGGTTGGCGGTTTCTACAAGAAGTTGACCGACGCCATTGAAAACAATATCCAGGGCGGCGAATCCCCGCGCAAGCAGCCGGTGAACACACCCGAAGGACGAAACTACGGCCTGGAGCTCGAAGGGCGACTCGGCCTGGGCCATCTATGGGGAGGGCTGAACCGGTTCTCCGTCAGTGGCAACCTGATCATCGTCGACAGCCGGGTCGAATTCACCGGGTCTGACGGTGTCCAGACCTCCCGCGTCCGGCCGCTCACCGACCAGTCGAGGCTCGTCCAGAACCTGGCGCTCTTTTACACCAGTCGTTCCAGCCGGACGGAGGCGTCATTCTTCTTCAACAAGTTCGGTCGACGCCTGACCGACGTGGGGGTTTACGGCCAGCCGGATGTGTACGAGGAGGGACGGGTGACGCTGGATGCCTCGCTTTCCCAGCGCCTCGGTCGCGCGCTCAAACTCAAGATTGTCGGCAAGAACATCACCAACACCCCCCAGCGGAAGACGCAGGGTGGAAAGGTCCGCGAGGACTTCACGACCGGTTCGAGCTTCGGCATCTCGCTCGGATTCGGTGACTAGCATTCAGGAGGCTTCGTGATTCGATCTGTCCGCACCGCGTTTCTCTTTGCCATGTTGGCGACCACCGTCGGCTGCGCCCGGCGCACCGACACGCCCACGGCCTCCGGGGCATCCGTGCCGGCGGCCAGCCGCCTGACCGACGGTTCCTCCAGTGAGACGCGCCACGCCGCCGCGTCCAACGTGGAGCCGGGCAAAACGATGTCGCTGCGGGAGGCCTACCCGGACTACAAGCCCGGTGCCAATGATCCCGAGTCGGAGGCTGCCGCCCGCGGCTACCGGACAGTCCCGGTGAGCGATCGTACCTTTCTGACCGGCGGCGCGGCTTCAATGGACGATCTGGTCCAGATGATCGCCATCGGACTCGACCTGGGTGACGGCGCCATGCTCGACCGGAGCGCCGTGACATTCGGCGATTTCGAATCGATCCTCTGGCCGGAATTTCCGCAGAGCCGTCCGGCGGCCGGGGTACCGATCAACGAGTCCTGGGATTTCCTTCGCCGCCGTCACATGGCCTCCTTTAACCGGACCACCGGCGAAATGCATGGCAAGGGGCTGAAAGTGGCGTCGATAAAAGTCGGTAAAGTCTTCACCTACACGAACTTCAAGCTGCACGACGACATGGATGTCACCCTGGTGGATGCACAGGGGAACGCCATCCAGTTCGACATGGTCCGCACCGTGGTCGAGTGCCGCGGGCGATTCAAGCTCTACAGCACCCGCGATTAATCCAGGCAACATCGGGGCCGCGGCTGTCGTCTAATCCCTCCGTCACTCACCTTCAATGGAGGGGTCCATGTCGCATTTCCGCCCGATCGTGTCAATTGCTGCTGTTGGTATCCTGCTCAGCGTCGCCGCCCACGCCGAAACCAGATCCTTCACGGGCAAGAAACTCCGTATCCACAATTTGATCGGCAAGGCCACCGTGGTGGCCGGCTCCGGCCCCGGCTTTCAGGTCGAAATCACCCGGGGTGGCGGGGATGCCGCGGATCTCGAGATCGCGACCGAGAAAGACGGCGATACCGAGGTCCTGCGCCTTCGCTACAGGGGGGATCGGTTCGTCTACCCGGCCATGCGGATCGGCTCGAATTCCAGCATCTCCATCAGCCCGGATGGCAGCTTTGGCGGCTCGAACATGGTCAACCGCAGGCAGGTCAAGGTAGCCGGCACCGGAAGCGGCCGCCAACTCTGGGCCGATCTCCGGATCGTAGTACCGAAAGACGCCAGCCTCAAGCTCTACAATGCCATCGGTCGCATCAGCGCGGAGAGTGTCAGCGCCGACCTCGATTTCGACACGGCGTCGGGCGACGTGGAAGCTCGCGGCATCACCGGTGATGTCGGCGTGGACGTCGGTTCGGGCGATGTCGAACTGGCCCGAATCACCGGCAATGTCGGTGTTGACACCGGGTCCGGCTCGGTGATCCTGGCCGACATCACGGGCGATGTCGTCGATGCCGATACCGGCTCCGGCCACATCGAGGGTGAGCGACTGGCCTGCGACCAACTCTCGATGGACACCGGTTCGGGCGACATCTCGCTGAAGCGCGTCCAGGTCCGAACGATCAGTTGCGACACGGGCTCCGGCTCGATCCTCGTGTCACTGGGCAGTGATCTCGATGGCGGCAATTTAGATACCGGTTCCGGGGACGTCACCCTGGAAGTCGGCACTATCCTGGGGGCCAGCCTCGACATTGAAACCGGAAGCGGCTCCATTGACATCGACGCCCCCCACGAGGCCACCCGCGTCCGCCGCAACGAATTCCGGGGCACGGTCGGCGACGGCAAGGGAACGGTTGTCATCGAAACAGGCTCGGGCGATGTGCTGGTGAGGCGCGCGCCCTGACGCGGCGCGCCCCTCATTCAATCTATTTCCCGATGAGTGTCTTGATCCGACTCCAGGTTGTCGGAGCCACCGTTACCGCCCCGGAACAATCCACGAGACATGGATTGCAGCCGCGCGCCTTGGCGCCGTCCGAAAACTCGACGTAGCCAAGGTCTTTTGCCGCGAGGTCGAATCCTTGCAGATCGCAGTTGCTGACCTGGACATCGTTGCTTAGTTCATCCGGCGTCAGGCGAAAGCGATCGGGTGAATAGACGCCGGTGTAGAAGTAGCCGGCCACTGCAATCTCGCTGGTCTGGCAGTCGTCGATGTAATTCCAGACGATGATGTTGGATCCCCCCGGCTCGGGCCAGGTGTTGGTTGTGGCCCGGATATATTCGGCGGTGGCGCAAAGGGTCCAGGAGAAGACATCGACGCCCGTGCCGTTGTTCACATCGCCTGCGGCTCTCGATTCGTAGTCGATCCCAACCATGAGTCCCGACATCGTAGGCTGGGTCCCGCGCGCGGCCAGCAGATACAGGTAGTAAAACGGGCCGTCCGGCGTGCTCAAACCGGCCGCCGTCAGCGCCTGATCGCAGCGATCCAGTCTTCCACTCGCGCATTGATTCTTGGTGACCACGTCACCGACATGAAGGAGCAGCTTCGGCCCGTACGGGACCGGTGGTGGCGGCGGTGGCGGCGGTGGGGTGACACAATCCGCCGGCACGGTGGTCGGAGTGGGGGGCTGACACGGCCCATCGCAGGCCCAACATCGTCTCGATCACCGTCTGCCGGTAACGGAAGATGGCTTCGACATCCCGGTTGATCCACGACAGCAGCGGGGTGCGACGCAGGATGTCGAAAGGCGTACGGAAACGGACGATATCCGTCATGAGCGTTCCGCCCTCCCGCCGCTCGAAGCGATGCGTGTGATCCCATAGCCGGTATGGACCCGAAAGCTGGACATCGCGGAACGAGTGGGGGGGATTCCAATCCTTGATCCGGGTGGTCCAATGGATGGGCAGGCCGTGCAGTTTGAGCCGGTAGCGCAACAACGTTCCGCTCTCGATCGTGGGGGTATCCATCGAAAGCACCTTGAACTTCAGAAATGCCGGCGTAATCCTCTCCAGATTGTGCGGATCCGCAAAGAAGGGGAAGACCGCCTCGAGGGAGCGGTCAACCCACTGCCGGGATTCGAGGATCGAGGCGTCCGATTCGTGGCGGATGGTGACGGTGGCGTCCATAGGTTCCGTTGGAGTGGGGCACGGGGTCGGACGATTCCGGGTCGCACCCCGTTCCGGCTCATCCCGCGCCGACCGGCTCACTCTTTCGCGCATGATGCGCAACCGGCCGGGTCGTCGATTTGACCAGCCGGACCAGCGTGCTCTTGAATGCCGGCGTGCCCGATTTCGGGTCGATTCGGCGGGGGACGACGGCGTTGGCCTCGGGGTAGTACATGACCAGGCTCCCACGCGAGACATCGAGAAATCGGACCCGGAGGCCGTCGAGTTGGGCCGCTTCGGTTTCCACCCGGACGATGTCGTCGTGCTGGAGGCCCATTTCGCCTGCGTCCTCCCTGTTGAGCAGGACGACGTCGCGGCGGTCGATGGCCCGGTAGATGTCTTCCTTGTCATAGACGACGGTGTTGAACTGCCCCTCGCTCCGAAATGTCATCAGCATGAGATGCCCGGGCGGCGGGATATTATTCGGGATCGGTGTGACGAACATGCGGGCCCTGCCACCCGGCAGCAGGAAGTTCGGCTCATGCCGGACACGTCCCTCAACCGTGAACTCCCGGCCACCTTTTCCGAGATCCTTGAGCGCCTCCCAGCCCGGCACCACCGCGGCAATGGCCTCGCGAAGCGTGTCGTGTGATTGGAAGCGGGACCAGTCGACCTTTCCTCCGGGCAGGAGTCGTTCCGCCAGGCTGGCGATGATTTCCACTTCGCTCTTCATGTCGGGCGACAGGGGTTCGGAGCCCCCCTCGGAGAGTCGCACGAAGTTGAACATGCTCTCCTGCGTCGTCTTCTGGCGTTCTTCGTCACGCGCCAGGCAGGGAAGGATGTACGTCGTCCGGCCACGCCCCAGGAAGTGCCCCGGATTCAGCTTCGTCGAGATGTAGACCGTCGTCTCGATCTTCTGCATGGCCTGCTTCGTGAATCTTGAGTCCGGGTTCGAGCTGTAGAGGTTGCCGCCGAGGCAGAGGGCACCCTTGATCTTTCCCGCGTCCATGGCCAGCATCGTCGAAAACGTGTCGAGGCCGGGGGCCTTTGGCACTTCGATGCCGTACAGTCGCGTCAGGCGCTCGGCGAAGGCCTCCTTCAGCGCCGGCGCCACGCCCACTGAGCCAATTCCCTGTACGTTGGAATGGCCGCGAATCGGCATGACGCCCGCATGGGGTCGTCCAACCATGCCGCGGGCCAGCGCCAGATTCGTGATGGCCAGCACGTTGTCGACGCCGTGCACGTGGTGGGTGATCCCCATGGCCCAGAGGAAGAGGGCCGCGCGGGACTTCGCATAGCGTCGTGCCGCATCCTCCAGGGCCGCGCGGGTGAGGCCGGAGTGTCGCTCGATGGTTTCCCACGAAACGGCGGCGATATCGGCCTCCACCGCCGGCCACCCGCTGACGCACCGATCGAGAAACGCCCGGTCGATGGCGCCCGGGGTGGCGCCTTCAAAACTCAGCAGGGCCTTGAGCATTCCCTTGAGTGCCGCGATGTCCCCGCCGATCCGCGGTTGAA
This sequence comes from Candidatus Eiseniibacteriota bacterium, assembly GCA_034440375.1. Taxonomy (GTDB): domain Bacteria; phylum Eisenbacteria; class RBG-16-71-46; order JABDJR01; family JAWXBZ01; genus JAWXBZ01. The sequence goes on along the minus strand of JAWXBZ010000146.1, from coordinate 24,530 downwards.
GATAAAGATCCGACACGCGTGACCCGAACAGGAGCGAGAAGGGCCTCGAGGGGATACGGAACCGTTCGAGGCCAAGTTCCCGCACCGGATTGAGCACCAGCACCTGCCCGCCGCGTTCGCGCAGGGCCACGAGCTGGGTGATCAGCCGCGGGTGGTTCGAGGCCGGATTGGCCCCGATGACAAAGGCAAAGTCGGCGTGCTCCAGGTCGTCCAGCGTGACCGAGGCCGTTCCCGATCCGAGTGCCTCCGTCAAGCCGACGCCGGAAGCCTGGTGACAGTAGAAGGAACAGTTGTGAACGTTGTTGGTGCCGGCTGCCCGGGCCACACATTGAAGCAGGAACGCCGCTTCATTGCTGGCGCGACCCGACGAATAGAAGGTCAGCTCATCCGGCGCGAAGCGTCGAAAGTCGTTCGCGATGGCGGTGAGGGCGGTGGTCCACTGGACGGGCCGAAGGTGCGTATCACCGGGTGCCAGCACCATCGGGTGACCGATCCGGCCCAGGTATTCCAGGGTTCGGTGATCCATCGATTCGAAGGACCGGACGGACGTCCGCTCGAACAGGTCGAGCGCGATGGGGGGCTGCATGTCGGCCGCCTGTGCCTGGATCGATTTCTTGCACACTTCCGGCCAGGCACCCGACTCGTTGCGCATGCCGCCCGTTTGTCCGCCCATGCCGAAGGCGCAGGTCTTGCAGGCATTCCGGCTGTTCAGTCGCTGGTACAGACGCCAGAGCCCGCCGGCCTCTCTTGATTTCTCGAGCGAGTAAAGGATCGCAGCCCAGCCGCCGGCGGCAGACATTCGTTTCATGCGGTCGAGTATGGGATGGCAAGCCCGGCGCAGCAAGCGCGGTCGCTGTTTCCGATATACTGAAGGGGTGATTCAAGCATGGTCCCCCTCGCCACCCATCAACGTTTCCTCCCCGGCCTGACATGTGCGGAATTGCGGGTTTCCTTCGGCTGAACGGCTCCGCCGGCCTGCCCGGCATGGATGCTGTCGAAGAGGCTCGCCTTTGCCTCCGCGCGATGACCGACGCGCTCGCCCGCCGCGGCCCGGATGGCGAAGGGTTCTTCGACGACGGTCGGATGGCTCTTTGCCACCGGCGGCTTGCCATCATCGATCTGTCGACCGGCGACCAGCCGATGGTCAACGCCCGGCGCGATGCGGTCATCGCCTTCAACGGTGAGATCTACAACTACCTCGAGTTGAAGGCGGAACTCGAGGGGCTCGGCCATGAGTTCCAAACGACCTCCGATACGGAAGTCATCCTGGCGTCCTACGAACAGTGGGGCGACTCCTGCCAGGCGAAGTTCAACGGCATGTGGGCCTTCGCCCTGTGGGACCAGCGACGCCGACGTCTCCTCATCTCCCGGGACCGGCTGGGGGAGAAACCGCTCCACTGGGCCGTGCATGAGAATCGGCTCGTCTTTGCCTCAACGATCCGGGGTGTCCTGGCCGGCGGGGTGCCGGACGAGAAAAGCCTGGACATGGTCGAGGTGTACCTGGTCCTGGGCTACGTCCCCGCGCCGCAGACGTTTTACCGGCATGTTCACCGGTTGGCGGCCGGCCACAGCCTCGTCGTTGAGGCCGACGGCCTGCCGCGCGAATCGACCTGGTGGGAGCTGCCTGTCGTGCCGGAGTCGGACATGCGCACCGACCGGAGGGCGGTGGACACTCGATTCGAGGAACTGTTCGACGACGCGGTTCGAATCCAGATGCGCAGCGACGTACCATTCGGCGCCTTCCTTTCGGGCGGGCTCGACTCTTCCAGCATCATCTCGAGCATGGTCCGCGTGACCACCGAGCCGGTCCGGACATTCACGATGGGCTTTGACGATCGGGAGTATGACGAGAGGGAACTGGCCCGGCTCGTGGCCGGACGATTCGGCACCCGGCATCACGAGGAAGAGGTCGAGGCCGAAACACTGCCGCAGGCGATCCAGTCGATGTCACTCCATGCGGATCAGCCGTTCGGAGATTCATCGGCGATCCCGACCTACCAGGTCTGCCGGGCCGCTCGCCGGCACGTGAAAATGGTGCTGACCGGCGATGGCGGCGATGAGGTGCTGTCCGGCTACACCAGTTACCAGGGCGAGAAGTTTGCCGCCCAATTCCAGAGGATGCCGTCGCCGATACGCGGGGCGATCCCGGTGCTGGCTCGCGCCGCCGCCGGCCTCGCCCGGGGCGGACTGCGCTACCGGGCGAATCGCGTTCGCAACGTGCTGGAATCGTCGAATCAGCCTTACCGAGACCGGCTGATTGCCAAGGTTGGATGGGCGCCCCTGGCCCAGGTCAAGGCCTTGCTCCAGCCGGCGCCGCGCCGGGTGGCCATCGAGGAGTACGTGGACAACGTCATGGGTCGCTGCCCGTGGTCCGACCCGTTCTATCGGCACATGTATTTCCACCTGAAAGTGAGCCTTCCGGACGATATGCTCGTCAAAGTCGATCGGATGAGCATGGCTAATGGCCTTGAAACCCGTCTGCCATTCCTGGACTTCCGGCTGGTCGAACTGATGGTCGGGGTTCATCGGGATGTGAAAATGTCCGGCTACGAGAGGAAGAGCGTCTTGCGCCGCACCATCGGCCGGCGGTTGCCGCCGGCGATCCTGTCGGCTCCCAAGAAGGGGTTTGCCGTACCACTCCGGAGCTGGTTCCGAAAGGAATCCGCGAACCCGATCCTGGAAGACCTGCGGGCAGGGCTGTCCGGAATGGTCGACGAGGGGGTCCTGGATCAGGTGATCCGTGACAATTCAAGCGGCTCCGAGGATCGCGGCAACTTCCTCTGGATGCTGGCACTGCTTGGCGCATGGAAGTCGGATGGCTCATAGGCGTGCGTCAAGAAATTGTGCGTCATAGCGAAGGATGCGTGGGTCGCCTGTCACCAGCGTCAGGTCGTCGCATCGTGCCTGCGCCACGAGGATTCGATCGAACGGGTCGCGATGGTGCCATTCCAGCCGGCCGACCTCGATGGCATGGCGGCTGGTCATCGGCAACTCCATCAGCTGATGGCGGCGCATGCGATCTCCGAGAAACGTCTCGACGGAATCGCCAAGGGAGAGCTTACCCCGGGCAACCTTGATGGAAAGCTCCAACGCAGTGGCTGCCGACAGGAAGATCCTGGCTCCCGGTTCACTCAATCGATCGATAACGTTTGCATTGAGGCGTTCCGGAGACACGCTCATCCAAAGGAAGACGTGGGTGTCCAGGAGAAGCGTCACGACTTTTTTCCCCCGCTGAACAGGGGGTCATCGGGATCGTCCAGATGGAACAGGTCATCCTCTTCCAGCGATTCGTCAAAATCCGGTGAGATCCAGACAATTCCTTTTTCCAGCAGGTGACGATCCTGGCCCAGGATTCGCGGCCGGTGGATCGGCACCACCTTCGCCACCGGCTCGCCATCCCGCATGATCGTGATCTCTTCGCCACATTCGACGCGGGCGAGGATTTTGGAGAAGTGCGTCTTCGCCTCGTGCACATTCATTTCAGTCCTCGTCTCCGGGGGGAGTTTGGACTTTGTGGGACGCGGCATTGGTCGCTCCGTTAGTGTGGTAACTTAGTCCACTAATTAGTCCAAAGAGTCTCACACGCGTTTCCGAGGTGTCAATTGTCAGTTCATCTCCTCAAGTCCTTCCAGGAAGCAATCGAGGAATTGCGTGAGGGCGATCCACTCATGTATTCTTACCGCCCGCAGTAGCACCATTACTGCTGCTAACCCATTAAACGGCAACAAACTGCAGATGGCGAAGCGCAACGCCAGACAAATGACCACGGCCACGCACAGGAGGCCCATCCCGCATGCGGCTCATCACGACCTTTGACGACTGGATCGATCTCTTCCGTACCTGGCGCGACAAGCTCGGCATCGACAAGGAGTTGATGGAGGAATACAAGTTCGAACATCTCTTCGGCGGTGTTCATTCCGATGAGATCGAATTTGGGGCCTACGCCGGCGGCCGGAAGTGGGAGAAGGTGATTGAAATACCCGATCAGCGGGTGCGGGATGCGCTCATTCATCTGATCGTCTACCAGGGCGACACCGAGTTCGCCTCGGTCGAACAGCAGAAACTCCTGCTGAACACCGCGCCCAACACGTATGACCTCATGTCCATGGCCCGGGTCATGCGCGAGGAGATGCGGCACGGATGGCAGATGTCCTACCTGCTCGTGAAGTACTTCGGGACCACGGGTCGCGTGGAGGCGCAGAAACTCCTCTCGCGCAACGCCGACAATTTCGAACGGCTTCTCAACACGTTCAACGAGCCGATCGAGCACTGGCTCGATTTTTTCACTTATGCCGATTTTATCGACCGCGATGGCAAGTTTCAGCTCAAGATGCTCAGCCACTCGGCCTTCGCACCGCTGGCCCGAAGCATGCCGCCGATGCTGCGCGAGGAGTCTTTCCATCTTGGCACCGGAAACAACGGGCTGCGCCGCATCATCCAGGCCGGAAAGGTGCCGAACGCCATCGTCCAGAAGTACCTGAACAAGTGGATTGCGACGGCCTACGACCTGTTTGGCAGCTCGCACTCGTCCTCGGCCCATTGGGCCTATGTCTGGGGGCTGAAGGGACGATTTGACGAGGAAGTGAACCAGGATGAAGCCGACCTCGATCAGTTGAACGAGTACAACCGCACCCTGTATCACGCCGAGGTGACGGATCTCGTCAGCCGTTTCAACAAGATGATTGCGCCTGGCGAGACGCCGTTCCGGGTGCCGGACGTCAAGTTTCAACGGGCCATTGGTGAGTACGCCGGCAAGCCATACAGCGTCACGGGCGATCTCCTCTCCCCGGAAGCTTACGACCGCCACCTCGATGATGCCTTGCCGAATGACCGCGACCGGCTCCTGCTCAAGGACATCTTCAAGACGAACGACTGGATTTTGGCCCGCGAGTACACCAAGGGATCACTCAATTGACACGACACGCTGTCCGGGCCGTCTCCCTGATCGTTGGCTTGCTGGTTGGTCTGTTGGCGTCCGGTGGCCGGGCGGAGCCCACCCGGCCAATCCTCCAGGTGCCGCCGGATCAACCGCTCGGGATCCCGTCGACACACCCGGCTGACAGCACGGACGTCGGCACGGAAGGCACGCACTTCGCCGTGCTTCCGGATGAGCCTCACCTGGCCAACATTCGCCAGCTCACCCGGGGCGGAGAGAACGCCGAGGCCTACTTCTCGTTCGATGGCGATCGCCTCACGCTTCAATCCAGCCGTCCGCCGTATGCGTGCGACCAGATTTTCGTGATGGACATCCCGGCCAAGGATGCGGGCCGCGAGTTCGCCGGCCGGCTGGTGTCGACCGGGATGGGGCGAACCACCTGCTCGTACTTCTTTCCCGACGGCAAGTCCATTCTCTATTCATCGACCCACGGCGGCGGCGCGGAATGTCCGCCGAAACCGTCCTTCGAGCGCGGTTACGTTTGGCCTCTCTATCCGTCGTACGACATTTATCAGGCCGGTCTGGATGGTCGGATCCAGAAGCCGCTGACGGCAAGCTTGGGCTACGACGCCGAGGCCACGATATCGCCGGACGGAAAGACGATTGTCTTCACCTCGGACCGAGATGGCGATCTCGAACTCTACTCGATGAGCCTCGACGGGCAGAACGTGAAACGACTGACGAACAAGCCGGGGTACGATGGTGGCGCATTTTTCTCGCCCGATTCGAAATTGATCTGCTACCGCGCTCACCATCCAACCGACCCGGCCGAGCTGGCCGAGTATCGGAGCCTGTTGGCCGAGAACCTGATCAAGCCCGGCGTGCTCGACCTCATGGTGATGAACCGGGACGGAGGCAACCAGCAGGTGGTGTTTTCGAACGGCAAGGCAAATTTTGCACCGTTCTTCCATCCTTCGGGAAAGAAGCTGATATTCGCCTCGAATCTGGCCGATCCGAAGGGGCGCAATTTCGACCTTTACCTGGTGAACCTGGACGGCACTGGACTCGATCGGGTCACCTTCAACGAAACCTTTGACGGCTTCCCAATGTTCAGTCCTGACGGCACAAAGCTCGTATTTGCGTCCAACCGCAACGCGGAAGCCCCGGGCGAAACGAACATTTTCCTTGCCGACTGGGTGGAATAGCCCATGAAGGAGATTTCTTGAGCCGACTTGCATGGGTCCCGCGCCTGGGCTTGATCGCAGCCATCGGGCTGGTTCCGGTCGTGGCCGGTTGTCAGAACGCGAAGGATCAAGCCACCGTAACACCTTCTGCCGATGCCCCGCCGGTGGCCGCACCCCGGGGCCCCTTCCAGGGCATGGCCGACGCCGACGGACCCACCGATGACCATGCCATTCGGCTCAAGCTAGCCGGCCTTTCCAGTGCCGAGGAAATGACGCGCGACCGGGCCCGCCTCGACACGGCAGCTCTCAAGAATTCGTACGAGATGGCATTCCGCCTGGCTTTCGCGGCCCGGGTGGCCGAACGGAACTACCCGGAGTCGGCCCGGTTGATCGGAACGATCATCTCGGCGCAACCGGAATACGCACCGGCCTATCGCGTCCTGGGGTACGCTTTGTTCAACATGGATCGCGGCACGGAAGCCTTGGCCGCCTACAAACGGGCCGTGGCGGTTGATCCGAACTATGGAGAGGCTCACTACGCGCTGGCGTTCCTGTTTGCCATGGGCGATCGTGCGGTTGGCCGCGAACACTTCAAGAAGGCGATGGAACTGGGCATCAAGGACGAGCGAAACCTCGAGGGGCAGTTCTACCCCCGGACACCGTAGTCACGTCCTTTGGAAGACATGGCGGAGGGTTGGATGATGGAACTCAAGCTTGTCTATTGCGCGGAGTGAAACTACGAACCTCAGGCCGTCGGTCTGGCGGCCCACCTGCTTCCACGGTTGAAGTTTCGAATTCAATCCTTGCTTCTCATCCCATCCGACGGCGGACGATTCGAACTGACCGCGGACGGCAAGAACATCTGGTCCAAGCTCGAGACAGGAAAATTTCCCGACCATGACGACATCCTCAAGCGGATCGAAAAAATCCTGGCCTGACGCCATCCGGTTTTCGGCAGCGCTGCTTCTGCTCCTTACCGCCCCGGCGGCCATGGGACAGGGGCACCTGAATCCGCTTCCGGCTATCACCGACACCTCGAAGGCGGATACCACCCCGCTGCCGCCCATGCCGCCGGCGCCCGCGCCCGCGATCATGATCGACCTCGATCGCAATCTGGTCCGCCTGAATTCGGTCGAGGCGGTGAATGCACTGGTCGATACCGTCGCCCGTGCCGGCTTCAAGCGCCTCATCGTCGATGTGAAGTTGCGCGACGGCCGGGTGGTCTTTCCGAGCCGGGTCGCGCCCCCGATTGATCCCGGTTTCGACTACTTTGGCGCGTTCCGCCAGGCGGCCGAGCGACACGGATTGGAAGTGATCGCGTACGCCTCGGTTTTCGCCGATGGGAATCCGAGCACCGGCCGCGGACTGGCCTATGATCGGCCGGAGTGGCAGCAGGTTCTGAATATTCCGGAGCGCGGGGTCATGCGCCAGACGGACTCGCCACAGGCGGGGCAGTTCATCCTGCTGAATCCGCTACTCCCCGCGGTCCAGCGTTACGAGACGACAGCGATCTCGGACATGATCCAGAACCTGAAACCGGACGCCATCCTGCTGAACGAGATCCGGTTCGTCAGCCGCGAGTCGGACTTGTCTGATTCGACGCGGATTCTTTTCGATGCCTGGACGGGGCTCTCGCCGCTCGAGTGGCCGAAAGATGTCCTCGACAAGGATCACCCGCGCTTTCCACTCTGGCAGGCCTTCCGGGTCGGCATCATTCACGAGTTCGTCAATCGGATCAAGACGCTGCGTGACGGCGTGGCCCCCGGAGTTCCAATCATTCTGTCGGCGCCAGCCTACTATGAGGCGTCCACGACCCTGGGTGTGAACTGGGCCCATTCCAGGTTCAAGTCGTCGCTCTGGTACTCGACCGAGCGATTCCGCTCGCGCTCACTGGCCGACCTTGTGGACGAACTGGCGCTCGTCTCGCGCGACGCCAACCCCGCGGCCATCCGGGAGATCATGACCGGGGTCAAGCGGGCAACGCACCAGGAGCGGCCGGTGGGATTGATACTGATTGTCGAGCAGTACCAGAACCGCCCGGGGCGGCTCCTTGAAGCCATCCAGACACTTCAGAGGGGAAGTTTCGGCGTGACGGTGAGCGACGCCGGTCAGATCGGCGCCATGGGAATGTGGGAGGTGCTGGGCGAGGCGTTCGCCAACCCCGTCTCGCCGCCGGATTGAAGACCACGCCGCACGGCAGACAGCCCTGCCGCAGGACGCCTCAGTTTTCGTCCCGATCCCAGGCACTCCATTCGTCCTCTTCGTAGTCATCATCGGCCACGGCCGTCTTCGCCGTGCCGCCCGCCTCGATTTCCAGGAATGTCTCGAGATCCACGAAGCGATCGTCCCACTCCTCCTCGGCGGGAAGGTCGAGGAGAGCCAGATCGGGCGATTCGGAAGCCCCGTTCTGGCCGGCGCGTGGCGCCTCGGCGGGTTCGCTTCGCTCCGCCGAATGGGGCGCCACCGCCTGAGCCGACATCGCGGTCAGAAAGCGGGTCATGCTGCTGTCCTGCGCATCCGAGGGTGGCGAGGCCGGCACGTCGTCATCGGAGGTGTCCGGGTCAACACCCTCCATGGGCCGGGCCATGGCGCGTTCGCGGGCATGCACAAGGAGGATTTCGTGGGCGAGGCTCGAATAGGCACGCGCGCCGCGCGAGGCCGGTGACGAAAGGACCAGGGGCCGTCCCGAGCCGGGAATTTCGGCCAGGCGCACGCTTCGGGGCACCGTTGCCACGAAAACCTGATCCGGCCACCTGGCACGGACCTCCTCTTCAAGCTGCTGGCTCATGCGGGTGCGGCTGTCGACCATGGTCAGCGCGATGCCGTCGAAGATGAGGCCGGGGTTGAATCGCTCCCGAATCTTGATCGACGTCTCGACCAATCGCGACAGGGCCCGCACCGATTGCGGCTCGGTCTGGACCGGCACGATGAATCGGTCGGCCGCCGCCAGAATGGCCATGCTGATCGGCCCGAGCATGGGTGGCGCGTCGATGATCAGGTAGTCGTAACCATCCCGGAGCGAGGTGAAGGCTCGCTTGAAAACCAACGGGTCGCGCTCGAGTGCGCCCAGGTAGAGCGCCTCTTCCTCCTGGCTCCAGACGTTGCTGGATACCACGTGAAGCCCCGGGACGGGTGTCTCAAACGTCGTGTCCTCGATCCGGCATTCGCCGCGGGCCACGTCACTGAGTCCCTTCGGGATGTCGAAACGGTCGTAGCCAAAATTGGCGACAAGCCCGCACTGCGGATCGGCCTCGATCAACAGGGTCGGGAAGTTGTGCGAGGCAAAGGCCGCGGCCAGGTTTACCGCTGTCGTCGTCTTGCCCACGCCCCCCTTGGAGGAAACGATCGCCAGAATCTGTCCCATGTATCTCCCGGGTGTCATGAGCGGGGGCCGCCGCCAGGATTGAATCAAAACGTTCGGGGCGAGTCCGGCTGATTCCGAACACGCCCCGAACAGCATATGGCGAAGTAACTTCGGGATTCAATCACACTGGAGCACGGATGTGTAGATGAAATTTGAAATGAGTGTCGCGATTGTGACTCGAGCCGCTGTGGCGAGCCGGGTCAGACTGGTAGAGTCATGAGCGGATACGTCGCGAAGCGTACCATTGGAGATTCACGAGCCGATGAGCAAACCGCAACTGAGAGAGACAATTCGTTCCACCCTGGTTGAACTGGTCGGCCCGGGGCTGGTTTCCGCCTACCTGTTCGGCAGCGTCGCCGAACGGCGGGAGCATCGGGAGAGCGACGTGGACCTCGCCGTTCTGGTTCGCCGGGAGATGTATGCCACCGCGCGCTCCCGGTTCGATCTTCGAGTTCGGCTCATGGCCCGCTTGACCTCCAACCTGGCGGGCCGCCCGGTCGACCTGGTCATCCTTAACGAGGCGGCGCCACTGCTGGGGAGACGCATCGTACTCGACGGGGAACGGATCGTCTGCCTCGATCCGGCCATTGATAGTGACTACGTCTGTGCCATCCAACTCCGGGCCGCCGATATCGGTCCCTTCCTGGTCCGCATGGACAGGCTCAAGCGGGACTACCTGAGAAACCGATGACTCCGCTCACCGAACGCCTGGTTGAACTGCGGCGCCACCTGGATCATCTGGATGAGTTGCGTCCGCGCGTTCGGGGGGCGGCAGAGCTCGAGCGGGACCTGTCGCTGCACAACGACGTCCTCTTCTCGCTCTTCACGGTCTGCCAGCTCGTCATCGACATTTGCGGCGAGCTGTCAGCCGCGAGGGGTGATCGCTTCGAAGACTATACCGAGGCCGTTCGGAATCTGCGACGGGACGCACGGTTCAGTGACGAGATCATCGAAGTGCTGGAGCGACTCCCGGGCTTCCGGAATGTGCTCGTCCATGACTACGTGGCTCTCGACATGAATCGTGTGGTCGAGGCGATGGACGAGCTCGGTCCGATCCGTCGGTTTCTGTCAATTCTCAACGAATCTTGACGAACCCCGCCTACTCGTTGATGACCAGATCAACGCGCCGGTTTTTTTGCCGGCCGCTCTCGGTGGAATTGTCTTCCTGGGGTCGCGAGAATCCGTAGCCGGCCACCGTGAGCCGCTCCTTCGTGAGGCCCTGGGTGGCCATGAAATCGGCCACGGCTGCGGCACGCTTCGTCGAGAGTTCGAGGTTGTACTCCTCCGAGCCGACGTTGTCGGTGTGCCCCTCGACCGCGATCTGCATTTCGGGATACTGCTCGAGGATCGTGGCAATCTTCACCAGGTTGAATTCGACATCCCGTTTCAGCGTGGCCTTGCCGAAATCGAAGAGAATGTCCGCAAGGCTGACGATCGTGCCGCGGGCGGTCTTCTTGATGCTGGCGAATCGCCCTTCCAGCTTCTGCAGCGATTCGTACAGGTCCGACTGGCGCGCCTCCGCTTCGGCCCGGGCAGCGTCCAACTCGGTCTTCAAGTCGTCCTTGAGGCTTCGCTCCAGTTCCAGGGTGGCACGGAGGGCCTGCTCGCGGGAATCGCCGAAGCGGGATGACAGTTCGGTGGACTGGGCGCACAATTCGACCGCCCGCTGCTCCCGCACCCGGGCCTCCATTTCCTGGAGTGTCCGGGCGGCCACGTAGCGGTTACGGGCCTTGTCCAGGTCCTTCCCCTTGGGATCGTCGGCCAGACCCGCCCGGTCGTTGAACCGGGTCTCCAGATCGCCGGCGCTCAGCCCCGCGTTCCGGGCCAGGTCCCGCCAGGCGGCAAAGGCCGGCCGCAGTTCGGTGGTGGGCATGGTCGGCACGGCCGCACCGTCGATCGTCGAAGCGGGGAGCGGCGGCTGGGCCGGCATTTCCGGTTCCTCCCGCGCAATCTCCGAAACGCTTCGGGCAGCCACTCTCTCTGTCTGCTCGAGCATGAGGATGACCTCGTTCCACCCCTCCCGAGCACGGTCCACCTTTTGCAGACAGCCGTCGGCCTTGTTGCGGGCCGCGTCGGCCCGGGCCAGCGCCAGTGCCACCCGGACGTCGGCCAGGGCTTCCTCCATTGCCGGCTGGGCCAGCTTGACCTGTCCCTTGTCGGACAGGGGCTTCGCCGCGTCCCGCTTCGACTCACCCAGCTTCAGGACATCCAACGCCGGAGGGAGCGGGTTCAGTGCCATGACATCCTGCTCATAGCTCGAGAACTCGTCGATCATGGGTTGAACACCGGCCTTTTGGCCGCCGCACCCGACGAGCAGCGCGGCGGTCAGGATGAGGCCAGGGGCGATGAGTCGACGGATCACCTAGGCCGCCTTGGCCGCCGTGGCGGCCTCACTGACGCGCGGCTTCAGCAGGGTGATCACCCGCATCTTGTCGAGTAGCCGCATGATCACGAAGGTCGGATCGACCTCGTAGGACCGGGTGGCAAAATTCGCCCGGCGGCTCGAACGATGGTGATTGTTCTGGAAGAGTTCGCCCATGGTCACGATGTCGATCGGCAGCGTGTTCTTGCTGTCGTCACCCGTGTTCCAGTTGCGATAGCCGTACTTGTGGCCGCACCAGTTGACGATGGCGCCATGGACCGGCCCGATGGCAATCGTGAACGGAAAGAGGAGCCACTGCCACCAGGCGGTGGCGAAGGCCATGTAGAAGAAGAAGTAGGCCACGACCCAGGCCGTGCGGCCGATGTACGACTCACCAATCTTGTCGAGCAATGGCCACTCGGGATAGCCGCCGAGGAATCGTTTTTCGACGGCCAGCGTCCGGCGCGAAATGCCGCCGTAGCGCTTCTTGGTCTTCCACATCATGGTGAAGACATTGGAGTTCTGGTGCGGCGAGTGCGGATCCAGCTCACTGTCCGAGTACGCATGGTGCTCACGGTGCAGGATGGCGTACGCCCGGGGAAGGAGGTAAGAGGCCCCCTGGGTCAGCCAGGTCAGGAAGTGGATGACACGCTCTGTCCGGGGGCCGACCGTGTACATCTTGTGGGCGGCATACCGGTGCAGAAAGAAACTCTGGAAAAAGACGGAGATGATCCAGTGACTGACGAAGAAAATCGGAATGACCAAGACAGTATCCTTTCCGGCCCGCCGTGTTGTGATCGGCGGCCTTAACAGGCGTCGCCGGAACTCCCGGCGGCGCATCGCGCAACATTACTCGATATCGATCGTCAGGGCCCGACCGGTGAAGAATCCATCATCGCCCAGGCCCTGATACAACGGCATGAACAGAATGCCCGTTTCGCGGGCACGAATTTCGCCCTTCCGGTCGCGGGCCAACAGCTGCCCCTTTTCAATCATTTCGATGTTGGCGAATCCCGGCTCCATCCGGAACTGATCGTCCGGGCGGATGCCATGTCGATTCTCGACGCGCATCAGGCGGGGCAACTCGCCGCGCGCGCGATTAAGAGTTTCAAGGCTGGTTTTGAGCAGTTCCGGTGTCGAATCGGCCGGCAGGAGGCCGGCGGCCACCACGGCGATTCGGAGGGCGGCCAGGTGGTGCTCGATCGACTGAGATCGCTCGTGCTGGCCCGCCTCAATCCCCAGGCAGATACACCCTCGACGCCGAAGATACTCCAGGAGAACGCCGTCGACCTGCTCCAGGAGCCCCAGGAGGATCGGCAGCTCAAACTGGAGGGCGAATTCCCGCTGCTCGGGGTGGTCGGCAATCATGCTGAATGGGTAACCGGCGGCCGATGTCGTGTGCAGATCGAGAAAATAAACAGGCCCTCGGGCCCGGGCCATGGCGTCGTCTATTTCCCGGGAGAGCGCCAGCTGCTCGTCATCCTCCCGGTCGCGATCGGACGGGCCGGCCAAAGCCAGGCCCATTACCCGCTCGCAGCTCCATCGACGGTTCAAGTCGTGATCCAGGTATCGCCTCCCGGCGAGGGATGCCCCGATGTTGCCGCAGAGCGCCACGATCTCTCCGATGAAGTCCGATTCCTGTTCCGAGAACGTGTCGAGGAAACAGCGTACCGCGGCGACACCCGCCGGCTCATTGCCATGGATGCCGGCAATGATCAGCAGCGTCGGGCCCGGATGTTCGGACCGCGCCATACCCAGGCGGCGCGTGGGTGGAGCGCTCATCACGGGAGGAAAATCGTCGGCTCGCAAGATCACGCATGCTCCCGAAGTTTCTGTTCCAGAAGTTCGGCGGCAATGTCGAGAAAGTCATGTTCGGTGATGATGCCGATCAACCGTCCGTTGTGAACCACCGGCAGCGCACCAATCTGGTGCTGTCGCATCAGGGCGATCGCGTCGAGCGTTGGGGTATCCGGTGCTACCGACAGCGGATTCTTCTTCATGATGTCGGCCACCGCCAGCGGCATGCCGTCCAGGCTGTGATGACCATGCGCCAGTGCCCGGAGCACCGCGCGGTACGACACGATGCCGATCAGGTGATGCTCCTGATCCTCGACCGGCACATGGCGGATGCGCTGCCACTCCATCAGGTTGGCCACCAGGTCGATCGGCTCATCGGGCTGCACCGTGTAAATCTCGGTGACCATGTACTGCTCGACGACGGCATAGTTATGCTGCCAGCCCCCGGCTTCGGAAAGGTCAGCCGGCTTCCACTCCGCGACGGGCAAGCCTTCCTTCTGGCGGGCTATCGACGCGGCCGTCAGTGCGTTCAGCCGTTCGCCCGGAGTTCCCTTGTCTTTCAGGCCGGCCAGCGATGTGATCATCCAGCGGCTGCCGGTCCTGCCGGTGCGAACCCGGTGCTCGATGATGCCGAGGTAGCGATCGACGTCCGCGGCCTTGACCTCGCGGCGGATCAGCGCCGCGTGGGCCATCGGGAGCAGTGTATCCAGGATCAGCGTCTGGGCCGGTGCTTCCTTCCCCTCCAGCCAGTGAAACTGGGCCGAGAGGCCGATCCGGGCGGCCGACATGAAGTTCATGGAGGCGGCCTCGAAGTCAATGACCTGGGTAATGTCATCGTACTGGTCGGAGAGCCCGCTGATGACGCCGAACCAGAATGCGGCGTTGGCCACCTCATCGACCACCGTGGGGCCGGCCGGCAGGACCCGGTTCTCGATGCGGAGATGGGGTTTGCCGTCGATGATGCCGTAACAGGGTCGGTTCCATCGATAGACCGTGCCATTGAACAAACGGAGGGCATTCAGCTCGGGGACTCCGCCCCGTTTCAGAATCTCGAAGGGATCCTCGTCCTGCTCAATACCGACCAGCGCCCGGAAACTGGCGATGTCCTCCTTGAAGATTTCCGCTGCCGATCCGCGCAACCAGTCGTTGCCGAACGTGACCCGGGATTTCCGCTCGCGCATGTGGTGACCCGACGAGCGGGTATCCACGGCCTGCTGAAACAGGGCAATGCGTGTTTCGGCCCAGAGCCGCTTCCCGAAGAGGAGAGGGCTGTTGGTGGCGGCGGCCAGCACGGGCCCGGCGGCCACCTGGGCAATGTTATACAGGTTGGCGAACTCCTTCGCCCCGGCCTGAAAGTGAACCTGAAAGCTGGTATTGCACGCTTCGAGCATGGCCGAATCGTGCTTCAGGAGGAGCTCATCCACCCCCTTGATGTAGAACTCATACGTGCCGCCACGGAGTGCCGTCAGAGCCCGATTCAGGGCGTGATAGCGGGCCCGGGGAGTCATGTTCTCCTCACCCAGGTCTGATTTCCGGATGGTGGGCAGAATGCCGACCATCAGGATCTCGACATCTTTTTTCGCGGCCGCCACCCGCAGTTTCAACAGGAGTTCATTGATCTGACTCTCCATCCGGGAGAGGCAATCCCCGCCGAAGACCAGCGGGTCCATGTTGAACTCGAGGTTGAAGATGCCGAATTCGGTTGTGTAGTGGTCGTCGGAAAGGAGGGGAAGGATGTCGTCGGCCGCCGGAGCCACATGCCAGGCCTTGTTCACCAGGAAGACTTCCTGCTCGGCACCGACCCGACGAACTCCGTCCTCGATCATCCCTTCGGCCATCATTCGTTCCAGGGCCCGAACGTCGGCCAGCAGCGCCCGCATGAATTTACGACGCTCGACGCCCGAAAAATCAGTCTGGAGTTCCAAGGTACCCAAAATAAATCGCCCCCGCGCGGATAATCTTTTGTGAGGGTGAATCTTAGCCGGAACGGATGGCTGGCGCAACGGCCACGCCATTCCGGATTCTGACACTACCAAAGAGGTTACTGATTGGCATAATGAGGAAATCCCGGCATTGGCGACAGATCAGCGACAATCCTGTGACATAATTGAGTCAAATTGGCCCAGTGACGAATTCCATCGCCACGGCTGCCCAAGTCCCCGCTTCCCGGGAGGACCCCTTTTCATGAAACGTACTGTCACCGTGTGTCGCCGGGCGGTCGGATGTCGTTCTTCGACGTCTTTATCGAACTGCATGACATGACTCCGGATGCCGCCGGCGCTGTCGACAGTTTCTTCGACATCTTTGTCGACTTTGAAATTGGCCCGGGCCCCTGCGCCCCTTTCCGATGCAACGATCCGGAAGACATGTGCTGCCGGACGACCGGTACGCGTGTCGGCGATCCGGTGACAATTCTTCCGACCACTTGGACGGCGATCAAGACACTTCTGAACTGAGCCGGGGTATCGGCAGTCAAGTAGAAAACCGGGAGTATCGGCTCCGTTGTGAATCAGGCCGGAACCAGCTCCTCCAGGTACTTCGGCATCATGTTTCGCCAGGTGGGCCAATCGTGGTGCCACTCGGCGCCCCAGGAGTCGACACGGTTGGGGACGCCAAGCTGGCCCAGGATGTGGGCCACGCGCCATGATTCGCCGATGTTCTCGGCGCGGCCTTCGCCGGATGCCAGGAGAACGAAGCGCGTCTTGAGCTTCTCGAGCGTGTCGCCACCCAGGCCGGGCAGGAAGTGGAGTGGGGAGGAATAGTAGTAGTCCTCGCTCGTTTCGCCCGGCAGGAATCGATCCATGTCATACGTACCGCTCATGCAGATGGCAGCCCGAAAGACCTCCGGGTAGCGGGCCAGGATGGCCAGGCTGTTGAAGGCTCCGATGGACGCTCCGGCGGCAATCACCTCGATGTCGGGGTCCTGGCAATCCATCCGGATGGCCGGTACCAGTTCGTGGCGGATAAAGTTCTGGTACTGGTTCAGCATCCAGGCGCAGTGGCGGCTGTTGTGACCCTCGAGGATGGTACGGCCGGCGCTCGAATCGCAGGAGTAGATCTTGACCCGTCCGGCGTCGATCAGCGGCTGGATGACCCGCACCAGGTGAAAGCGCTCAATTTCCTCGGCGTCACCGCCGGCAGTGGGAAAGAGCAGCACCGGAGTGCCGAAGTGTCCCCATCGAACCACGGTGATGTCCTGCTTGATGCGATCCGAATACCAGCGGTTCACCTCCTTCACGATCAGGCCCGTCCTTTCCGAGTCGGTGTGGATTTTCCGGGTGGCGTGGCCGGAGATGGCGTGGCCGGACGGGCCGATGTCGCGGCCCTGGGAGCGACGGCCTTGACGGCCCTTGGGGCCGGTTGGACGACGGCCGTGTTTCGGGATACCGGTTTCGCCGGCGCCACCGAACGGGTCACCGCCGGCTCCTTCGGGTGCGTGCCCAGCATTCGATTCATCGCCTCGGCCTTCTCCCGTTGGATGCGATCGAAGCTTCGTTCCCGCCACATCTGGATGCGGCTGAAGAAGAGGTCGGTATAGGTTTCCACCTCGTGGGCCGGGAACAGTGCGGCGGTCTTTTGCTGCACGGCCTGACGGGCGATGTCCGAGGCGAAGAATTCCCAGGCCGCTTCCTCGAGGTGCGGGAGGTGGCGATCGCAGAACTCCTGAAAGTGATCGAGCTCGAAGTGCTTACGGGCGATCGCCGCGTACTGCGAGAGCTTTTCCCGAAACGGCGCGTCGGTCCGTGCGATTGCGTAGAACGGCTCCCAGTCAAGGTTCTTCCGCATCTTCCGGCGCGTGGCGGCCACGTAAATCGACCACTTCAGATTGGCCACGACCAGCCAGGGAAAGTGGTAGTGCAGCGAGGTCACCTGGCTGTCCGGACAGGCGTTGGCAAAGTCGATCGGAAACCACTGGCCATTCTGACGCAGGACCTCGCACGAATTGAAATCCCAGCCGAAGAAGGCGTTGATCGTCAGCGTCATGTCGGCCAGGAGCTCTCGATCGGCCGGCGTGAGGAAGTTCTCCTCCATCGTGTAGCGGTCGTGGAGCGGCCTGGACGCGTCGTACTTGATGAAATACGTTTGCGGTCCGAATCCGATCACCCGGACGAAGAGGTCGAACGGGTCGACAGCCTTCTGCAGGTGCATGATGTGGCGACCGCTGAGTTCGTAGGCAGCGCGGAGTGAGTCGTCATTGGTGATCCTGGACACTCCGACCCAGCCACCGCCGTCGTACGGTTTCATGAAGAGCGGGTAGCCGATCTTCTGGCCGATTTCGCCCAGGTCGAACATGCGCGCGTAACTCTTGAGTGTGACGTCCAGATCGGCCTTCGGTTCGTACTCCTTCGGCGGCACCATCCACGTTTCAGGAATGGGGAAGCCCAGCGCCATCATGGCCGCGTAGCTGGTGTGCTTTTCGTTGGACTGGATCGACCATGGGTTGTTGAAGACGTACAGGTCATCGGCAAGGATCGATTTCTTGATCCATTCGCGGCTGACGTGGTACCAGTGCGTCAGGCGGTCGACGACCAGGTCGTACTTGGCCGGCCCCGACAGGCTGTACGGTTCGATGGAAACCCGCTCGACCTCGAAACGGACGCTGTCCTTGCCGATCGACAGGTTCAGATCAAGCCGCTTCAGGATCTCTTCGTAGCAGATGGGCCAGCAGATGTCGGCGCCCAGGGAAAGCCCGATGCGTCGGGTGACGGATGGCATGAGGTTGACCTCGATTCGAAAGGAGTCGCGCGACCGGAGGCGGTGCGCGGCGACGTGTCACAATGGGATTTGAACCCCTATAAATACACCATCCAGAGGGGTCCTGGAAACAGCCAGGCCAGCCCCTCCCGCTGGCGATCCCGCCAGTTTTCCCAGTTGTGGCCGTCGCGGGCCTCAGTGTATCGAACCTCCATCCCGGTGCTCTGGAGCAGGGGAATGAAGCTCCGATTCTCGTAGATCAGCGATTCGTAGGTGCCGCAGGTCACCATCACCCGGCTGCTCACCGCCAGCGGGTTCATTCGATAGCCGTTGATGAACTCCACCACCGGATCGAAGTAGGGGCCACGCTGGTGCCGGCCGATGTCGGTGAAGGCAAACGAACCGGACAGCAGAAAAAGCCGGCCGAAGAACCCCGGGTAGCGGCAGGCCGCTGAAAAACTGGCCACCGCGCCAAACGAGGCGCCCATCAGGCCCCGCTCTTCGGCACGACTGGACACCGGGTAGTTGGCCTCGAGTTTCGGCACCAGGTCCTCGGTCAGCCACCGCGCGTGAACCTCGTCGTGCGCGTACTCGACCAGACGCTGCCCCGGATAGGTAAAGGCCACGATCATCTCCGGAATCTCGAAACGGTGGATCAGGTTGTCAAGGATCGTCTTCATCCCGGAGTACTCCAGGAAATCGCCACCATCGTGCACGACCAGGAGGGGATAGCGGCGGGTGCGCCGGAATCGGGCCGGCAGATACAGCATGACATGCTGATCGCGCCCCATGGCCGGGCTCCTCACGACCAGATCCTCGAGATTGCCGGGGCGTGCATCGGGGTCGAACCGGACCCAGTCGGGAACCTCATAGCCGGTACCGGACACCACGGAATTGGCCCCGAACGGGTCGCGGGCCATCATGGAATTCAGCGGGTCCATCTGCAATTCGACCCGCCCCCCCCGCTCCACCTCGATCTTGTACTCGACGCGGCTTTTGACGGGCAGTTCCATGGTGATGAACCATAGATCGGTTCCGATCAGCCTCATGAACGGCTGGGCGGTGGCCAGGCCGAAGATCCAGTGGCGCAGGCGAACCTCGTCCGCCTCGCCCCGCCAGACGAAGGTGCAGTTGGAGCCCTCCACGATCGGCATCGGGTGGCTGGCAAGGAAGGCATCAACGGCCTCCGCCGTGACCAGCGGTTGGTCCGCGAAGCGGCGAAAGGCGTCGGATCCGGCCCATCCGGCCGGGAGCTGCGGGTTCATGCCTTGACCACCGAGAGCTCGCCATCGGGACGGAGTTGAAACACATGGCGCGGGCCTCCAAACGTTTCATCCGCCACCGGGACGACGCGGCCATCCTGCCAGTCGAGGCGGGCACCAGGATCGAGCGTGAGGCATTCCGCCGGGGCGAAGCGACTGGCGAAGAGCGCCACCCTGGATTTGTCTTCCAGTTTGAGCCGGACGCCGGCGTGCGGCAGCGGCACGATGTTGCGTACCAGGCCGAGCCCCTCGTCCAGCACCTCGGCGTTGCCCGGGCCGTGCGGCGGATCGTCGTAGAACAGGACGACCCGCTCGGCGATCGCCATGGCGCCGGCAGCCCAGGCGATGACCGGCCGGCCGGCCGCCAGGGGACCTAAGCCGAACAGGCGCAGGCGGTTGAGCAGCACGGCCACATGACCGCCGGCGATGGCAATGGCCGATGAGCGTCGCACCATTTGCTCAACCTCCGCCCGTTGGGCCAGGATTGCCGGGCGCCGGCCGGGATTCCAAATTTGCTCGAACTCGACATGAACCTGCCGGATTCTATCGAGATGACGCCGGTCCAGGCCGCGCACATCCTCCAGGGCTTCGAGTCGTTCGGGACCGAGCACCTTGAGATCGCCCCGCCGCTTGAGCAACTGGCGGGCCCCCTCCATGACATGCCCGAGGCGCAGGTCGTAAAGCTCCTGAATGCCCTTCAACATGGCCTGCTTCTCATGGTGTGCCGCAGCGAACTCCGGGTCGTGGTCGAAGATCCGCTCGGTGCGTGTATGCAGTTCCAGGTTGAGGGCGCGTCCGCCCAGGTGGTCCCGCAGTTCCTGGTCGTCATGCTCGCGCTCCTGCCACCCGGCGGTGATCACGGCCACGGGGCCGTCAATCTGGCGCGACCGGAGCACGTCATGCAGTGTCCGCTGAAATCGTTGCGGCCCGAGCAGGGTGACGATGTCGGTGGAACCGGCGGCGGGGGATGTCGTCAACGGGCGTGCACCCGGACCGTTTCGCCGACCAGGTTCAGCATTCGGCGCAGCTCGTCGTAGTCGGGGTGTTTCATCTGGACCCAGGCGTTGGCCATGTAGCCGGCCTCAACCGGCTGCGTCGGCGTTCCGTCGGGTGGCAGGTGGTAATCGATGATCCACGACCCGAAGGCCCTTTGGATCGCGTCGAGCCCGGAGTAGCCGCAGATCAAACCATCCTGCTCCGGGCGCAGCGCGATGATGCCCGCCGAGAATCGCCGAGAAGCCTGTTGCGAGGAGCGCCCCCAGCAGACGGCCATCGCCCACTCCTTGTAGATGTCCATGTCGTTCGCCGCTGCGTACAGATCCCAGGCGCGCACGCCGGGCGGACGGCAGCCGATCTCGGAGAATTTCAGCCCCCTGGGTCCAGCGAACCACTCCATATGAGTGGCCGACGTGTCGATGCCAAGGAGCGGCAGAACGCGCCGGCCCATTTCCTTCACACCGGCATACCCTTCGGCCGAGTCGATCCGGTTGGTGGCGATGAACTGCGGGCTGATCCAGCGATTACGCATCGCTTCGAGGACGTTCGGATAATAATGTGAGACGAATTCGTGGACGACCTGCCCGCCGATCGTGATCGTGTCGTAGAACCCCTCGTGCCCCTCGATGAACTCCTCGATTGCCGCCGGCTGCCCACGGTCGAGTCCGCTGGTTCGGATGACCGCATCGAGTTCGTCGGCGTTACCCGCGCGATAGGTGCCCGAGGCACCCGCCGCCGCACGCGGCTTGACGATGACCGGGTAGCCCACCGTCCCCGCGAACTCGCGGGCCGCCTCGGCCGAATCGATGCCCTCCGAGGCCGCGCAGGAAATTCCGCCGGCGCGCAGGACCTCTTTCATGGCCGGCTTGTCCCGACAGAGGAAGGCGGTTCGTTCGCTGGTACCGGAAATACCGGTCGCCGCACGCACCCGGGCGGCTGACTGGATATGAGCCTCCACGACCGCTTCGAGCCGGTCGATACGGGACCGCTCCTTTATCCAGTTGACGACACCGAGCAGAGCGCCGTCATCAACAACCGACGGCACCTGTTCGTAGTGAGTGAGCCACTCGCGCAACTGCGGGTCCAGACTGTCTTTGGGGCACTCGCCGATTCCGGTGACGACGGCGCCGACTTCTTTCAGGGCCCGGACGAACTCCCGCTGGTTGGCCGGAAAGTTGGGTTCGATGAAGACGACGTGCATTGCGGTCACCCCTTCCTGACGGGTATCACGTGCCCAGGCGCCGATACAGCGCCACGTATCGTGCCCCTTCGACTTCCCACGAAAAATCGGCCACCATGCCATTTTGCATCATCCGATACCAGTCGTCGTCGCTCTGGTACAGGTTCATGGCGGTATCCAAGGCCCAGTGGAGCCCCTCGGAGGTGAAGTGTTCGAAGAGGACGCCGTTCCCCTGGCCGGTCGCGGGGTCGTACATCGCCACGGTATCGGCCAGGCCGCCGGTTTTCCGAACCACCGGAATCGTCCCGTATTTGAGGCTGTACATCTGGTTCAGCCCGCATGGCTCGTAACGGCTCGGCATGACGAACATGTCGGCGCCGGCCTCGATCAGGTGGGCCAGCTTTTCCTGGTACCCCGAGTAGAAAGACACCCGCCCCGGATACCGGATCACCAGGCTTCTGAAAAATCCTTCGTACTTCGGCTCGCCGCTGCCCAGCGCAACGAATCGGAAATCGCGGCGGTTCAGCAGGGCCGGCATCGTGTCAAACAGCAGGTCCAGCCCCTTCTGATGCGCCAGCCGGCTCACGATGCCAACAACGGGCGCCTGCGAAGCGGGCGCCAGACCCACGGCGGCCAGAAGCGCTTCCTTGTTCACGCCCTTCCCGGAAAGATCATCCGGTGAATAGTTCGCCGCCAGGTGCACATCTGTTGCCGGATTCCATTGTGAATAATCCACTCCGTTCAATATCCCGGCCAGATCCCCCGAGCGCATCCGCAGCAACCCATCGAGTCCGTAGCCGTACTCGGGCGTCTGGATTTCCCGCGCGTAGGTCGGACTCACGGTCGTCAACTGGTGCGCATGCACCAGCCCCGTCTTGAGCAGATTCACCCGCCCGTTGCGCAGGTCCTCGCCGTCAAAGTATTGCGTGCCGATCGGGTTCAGCTCCTTGAGTATCTCGGTGCCAAAAGTCCCCTGGTAGCCGATGTTGTGGATCGTGAGCACGGTTTTCGTCCTGGCGAAGAGCTGATCCCATGCGTACATGGTCTTGAGATAGAGCGGTACGATGGCCGTCGCCCAGTCGTGAACATGCACAATGTCCGGTGCGATGCCGAGCCGCTGCATCGATTCGATGGCGGCCCGTCCGAGAAGCAGGAAGCGCCGGTGCTCGTCGGGATCGCTCGTATACGTACCGGGCCGTCCGTACAGCGCCGGACAATGAACGAAGTAGACATCCAGCCCCGTGCCCGGCAGGCGTGCCGTCATCAAATCAAATGTATAAGTCGCCTCGCCCAGCCGAACACCAATACCCTGCACTCCATCCACCGGCCGAATCCCGAATCGCTCCCATTGAATGCTTTGATACAACGGCACGAAGACACGGACATCGTGCCCGGCCTTGTGAAGATAGGCCGGTAACGAGGCCGAGACGTCGGCAAGGCCGCCGGCTTTCGCGAAGGGCGCCAGTTCCGAGGTGACGAAGGCGATGGTGAGCGGTGGAGGGCCGGGCGGCGTCCGTTTTGGCGCGCCTGCGGGCTGGTGCGGCACCACGGGTGCCGGATTGGCGGATGTCTGCGCTCGTCGGACAGGCGATTTTGACATGGGGCGGGGAGCGTAACAGAGGGTGGGGCAGGTCCGGCAGGGCCGGTGGTATGAGATAGTTGTGGGAGGGAGTCTCCCCGCTGGGCCACCCCGCCCCATCAACCGGAGGTCGTCACAAATGACTCGGGTCCACCGGCGCAAACCGCTCCGACTCCTCGCCTCCACGGCGCTCCTGTCGCTTGGTGCCTGCGGCGACGACACGGATTCCCCGCCAGACGAATTCTCCCCCCCGACTCGCCGCGGCGCGATCACTGTGGGGATGGGAACCGGGTTGGGGCCGATTGTCGAGATGGAGGTGGCGTCGGATGGCACCATTTTCGCCAACCAGGAAGGCGGCCAGATCCGGCGATTCAACATGGAAGGGGAGGATGTTCGCCTTCTCACGATTACCGCTAAGCCGGCCCGGTGAAGTGCTGCACATTGATGACGTGGCAATCCTCGGGCCGGATCGGGTGGTCATCCGGGATAGCGACCGTCGGCTCCTTGAGTCGTTTGACAGCTCGGGAGGCGATCCAAAGGCGATCCCCTTCCCGTCAGATCCCAGGCAGGGGATATCGAAACTTCGTGGTGCCCGTGACGGAGGACTGTGGGTCCTGGGGCACGACGGTTTCTTCACACTGATCGATCCGTCCGGCCGCACTCTCGCGAGGTGGCCGAATCAGGTTTCCAGAAAATCCGTCTCCGTGCGGGATTTTGAACCACTGGCGGATCGCGGACTGGCTCCTCTCGTCAACAGCCGGGATACGGCCCCCGCCACGCTCGAAATTCGGGGCCGTGACGGGACCTCGGGAAAATCGTTCACGCTCCCAGCACCGGGAGAGCACGCCTACATTGACGTCGCCATCGATCCCCGCGGCCACGCCTGGCTACTGGATACGGACGGTGTCATCCGTCAGGCCGATCTGCGATTCGCCGGGGGCACCGCGGACGACTGGTCGGTGCTTGAATCCGCCGATCTGGTCGCTCCGGCCGCCATCGCCTCGGACGGAGCCGGGTTTCTCCATATCATGGACACGGGTCGAGGCGCGGTGGTCGTTCTGAATCGGCCCGGATACGAGGTCGGACGCTACGGCGAGGGGGACGTGCCGATCGAGGACAGCTCCAATAACGACCTCCCGCCGTCCCACCATCGCCGACGTCTCGCGGTCGGGGAAAGCGGTCTTGTCAGCTTCTCCGTGGACTCGCAGATCGCGCCGATCTACGCACCCTGATCT
>JAWXBZ010000145.1:0-5437 GCA_034440375.1 Candidatus Eiseniibacteriota bacterium | reverse complement strand
GGTGGGGGTGGGGGTGGTGCGGCGGGTGCGGGGTGCTCGGGGGGGTGAGGGTGGTGCGGCAGGTGAGGGTCGTGAGGACACTCGGCCTGGACCGAGTCTTGTCAGCTATGACTGACACAACTAGCACCGTCGAGCTGGAACGGTACGAGCTGGAACCGGTGAGGACGTGACAACTCTAGCCGGCACTTACCTCCCCACACCCCGATCCCAATCGGACCCCACAAGATCGGCCGCGTTGGAGCATCTGGCCTTCGGTTTCGAGCGATTGAATCGGGGCTCCGCGACGCCCCTGCAGGAGGGCGCGGTTCCCCTTCGAGAGTTCGAGGGTTTCGCGCGGCTTCAGGGCGTGGAAGTTGGTGATGACGATCCGGGCGCGGTCCAGATCGCGCAGCATGTCGGCCGGCACCAGTTCGTAGCGCTGGTAGTAGCTGTCGGGGTCGTTGGGCATCAGGACCCGGAGTCGGTCCTTGATCGTGAGGCCTGGGGTGACGATCAGGAAGCCGCGGGTGAAGCGGTTGCTGGTGGGGCGACGGACGGCGTTCGATGTCTGCCAGGCGATGAGCATCGCCATGACCGTGGTCTTGCCGGAGCCGGTGGCCAGTTTCAGGGCCAGGCGCGGCAGGCCGGGGTTGGCCTCGTCGTTGACTTCGTCGAGGTGTTCGAGGAATCGCTTCCCATCCTTCGTGCCGGGCGCCACCTCGGTCAGCCAGATGAGCGTCTCCATCGCTTCCACCTGGCAGAAGAACGGGCGGAAGGATCTGAAGGCGTGATGTCGCCAGTGTTTCAGGAGGCGGGCCGTTTCCGGCGTCACCTGCCACTGGTTCTCGGGCAGATCCCGCCAGCGGTCGATGTGGCGGCGGACGTCGTTGATGACCGACGTGGGATCATAGCGCTGGACCTCGGAGGTCAGCCCCTTTCCTTCGTCGAAGAGGATCTGCTTCTGGTTGCGCTGCTTCTTCGGTTTCGGGATCGGCGTGATGAAGTCGGCGCGGCGTCGGTCATCGACAAGCTTTCCCGTCGGCTGCCGGTTTTCGTCCAGCTCCCAGTGTTGACGGGGGTACTCGTAGGGGGAATTGAGGATCGGCTTGTCGAAGAAGGAGTGGGCCACGGGGTACCCGGCTGCTGATGAGGAAACAGGTCGATCCGATAGGTCCGGGATATTGGCCCGGCCGGACCTTCCATGCAACCCGTCAGGATGTTGGGAGGGTGGGGCGGCAAAAATACCCTTGACGAGTCGGACACGATTCGGACTACGCTCGTAGTTGATTCATCCGGCTTCCCGTCCGGAGGGACGGGGTTGCCGAAGATTCCGGAGTTCCACGGGATCGGGGTCTACATGTACTTCAACGACCACCTGCCGCCGCATGTTCACGTGACGTATTCGGGTTGCCGGGCCAGGGTGGATCTGCATTCGGGGACAGTCCTGACCGGTGCCCTGCCCCGGCCAGTCAGGCGGCTGGTCAAGGATTGGATATCTCTCCGTCGGGCCGAGCTTCAGGAGAACTGGGAGTTGACCCGAGCCAAAGAGACCCCTCGCTGGATCGACCCACTCTGATGAACGCAAAGGGGTGGCCCCTGGATATCGACCATGTGGAAGTCGTCGGACCGAGTTCGATCCGGGTCCGCTTCCACTCGGGCGCGATACGGCGGGTAAACCTTGCCCCACTCCTCTCTGGCCCAGTGTTCGAGCCGCACCACGATCCTGCCTTCTTCGCCCAGGTGTCCATTCACCCGTTGATGAGGGTGCTCGTATGGCCGAACGACACCGACCTGGCACCCGAGGCATTGTTGGAGTTGCCTGAGGAACCGGACGAGGATCGGCCGCTCGACTTCGGCGTCGAAGAGGCGCGATTCGTTCGCTCGATGCTCGCCTCCCGTTCAGCCACTCGGCCACCCCGCGGCGCGGCTCCCGGCACGATTTCACAGTTCTACGCAATTGAGGTCTTCATGCACTTCAGCGAGAGGCTGCCTCCACATATCAACGCCCGGTACCGAGGTGCGTCCGGCTTTCTCTCACTTTCGTCGCGCGAGGCGATCTCCGGAAACCTGCCGCCGGCGGCCGTCGAGTGCCTGCAGAAATGGATGGAGCAGCACGGTGAGGAACTGACCGCCAATTGGGGCCGGGTCCGCGATGGGGAGTCGCCGTGTTGGATCAAGCCACTGGTCTGAGAGTCAGGCCGACGGTGCCAGCGGGCTACTCCGAGGTGGTGCGGTCGTCGGGTCTATTCGACGCGGCGGCGCTCCCTCCTCACAACCTACCGCCGCCAGCCCCCCGCCTTCACCCCGCTCCACGTCGTAGGCGCAACCGCCACCGGCCCCTTTGTGACGAAGACCGAGTTCCCTTCGATCCGCCAGCTCCAGTCGCCGGTGGCCGGCAGTTCCACGCCGTCGAACGTGCCCGTGAGCGAGCTGCCGCGGACGAGTTCGTAGGTGCCGTCCGGCCCGAAGAAGTCGAATACCTTGAGGGTCCCGTTCAGGATGACCGTGCCGCTTGACACGATGCCCGAGAGGCCGGCGAATGTGAGGGTGGCCGACAGCACGGACTGATCGCGCATGGCGAAATTGGTCGTGGTGATCGTCGACATGTTGAGCAGCTGAAAAGTTCCGGACACTACCAGGCTGTCGGCGGCCGTCGTGCCCACTGCGATCGTGCCGCCTCCGGCCACGATGTCGGCGAAGCGGCCGACCCGGAGCGAGTTGGTGACGGTCAGGACCGGGTTGCTGATGGCCGTGAGGGCCAGCGAGGCGCCGGAAAAGTTCTCCGTCGTGCCGACGATGGCGTTTCCCACCGTGAGCGATCCACCCCGCAGCTCGTACTGCCCGACCGATCCGGCCGCGCCCATGACCAGCGAATCGGCGGTCACGCTGCCGCCATGCTGGTTGATCTTGGCGCTCCCGGTCACCGGGAGTTGTATCCGGTGGACCACCGCGAGCGACCCGCCGGTCACGTTCAGTTCCGGGCCGCCGGTGGCGGTGCCGAAATAGAGATTCCGGCAGGTCTCGCCGGCCAGGGTGATCGAGGCGTTGCCGCTCGCCGCGAAGCGGGCGTCGATCCCGGCGGTCGGTTCGCCGCCGGTCCAGTTCGATCCGGTGCTCCAGTCACCAAAGGGGCTGGACCAGGTGGTCGATTGGGCTCGACCTGCCACCGGCAGGGCAAGAAGCCAGACAACCGACAACCACAAAGTGCGATAGCGTTGAGACATCACGAGTCCCTCCCGAATCGAGCGGGGAGGCGCCCGGCCATCGGACATCCCCCGCCCTGTCGCAGGGAAAGGCGCGAAAACAGATTCGATCAGACCATTGGATTCGGCGTCCGCCAGGTTCCGGCGGTCCCCGTGGACGTCACCCCTCGATCATCAACCCAAGCCACGAAATCCCCAGTCCGGCCAGCAGCCAGAGGATCTGCATCCGGTTCTTCTTTTCGTGCAGATGTAGCTGTGGCAGGAGATCGGCCGTCGCCACGAACAGAAAGTTTCCGGCGGAGAAGCCGAGGGCCCAGCCGACGGTGGTGGCCGGCAGGTTCAGCGCCATGAGCCAGGTGAGGATGGCGCCGAGCGGGGTCATGATGGCGTAAAGGAGAATCAGGGCGATGACCCGACCGCGCGGGTGCTGGCCCAGCAGCAGGAGACTCCCAAGTGAAAAGCCGCACGGAATCTCGTGAACCACGATGGCCAGGAAGACCAGGAACGAGAGGCGGGGGTCGGTCATGCTGGCGCCGAGGGCCACCCCGTCCATGAAGCTGTGGAGCGAAATGCCGAGGAACGCCGACATGCCAAGATGGTGGAAGTGACAGTCCATCTCCTCGCACGGGTGGACCATCACGAATTTCTCGAGCAGCAGGAGCGACACAAAACCGACCAGCACCGCCACGACGACCGGGGCGCCGACAATCTCGACGGCCTCCGGCAGCATGTGCAAGAACGCCGTGCCCAGCAGGATGCCCGAAGCGAGCGACAGGATGAAGGCCCGGCTCCGCTTTGTCAGCTCCGGGCGAAGTGTCGGAATGAGCCCGCCAAATGCGGCGGCAGCAAAGAGCAGCAGCGAATAAAGGGCGAGTTGCTGGGCGGCCACGGTGGGTCAGCGACCGCCGGATTTCGAGGGCTGGCTGGCTGGCGGGGACGTCGTGCCGCGATCCCGCACACTGATGGAGCCCGGTTTTCTCATCCGCAACAGGTTTTGCTTCGGATCCCACGGGTTGTAGCCCTCGCCGCCGCCGAAGTCGACGAAGCCCAGATTCTCCATTGGAAGCACATCGAGGCAATCCTCGTTTTTCGAGCCGTTCTTCAGGCAGTCGATGACGGCCGCCATGTTGTCCGCCGGGCGTGGCACGACACGGAGCCGGTCAGGCGAATACGCCGTGAGATAGAAGAACCCGGCCACGCGGAAGCCGCTGGAATCGCAGTCGGTGACGACGTTCCAGGTGAGCAGGTTGCCGGTGGCATTCTCGACCGGCCAGCCGGGCATCGGCCAGTTGAAAAGGCTGCATTCCTGCCAGTCGATGATGTCCACGCCCTTCTTGGTCGAATCGTTGAAGGTGATGCCAAACTGAACGCCTGAGATGCCTTCGCCGGGCGTCCCATCGACCACCAGTGCGTAGACGGCGTAACGAGCCGGAAAGAGATCGCCCTTTGTGACCACCTGATCCGGTCGCTCCAGTTGACCCGCGGTGCAGGTATGCCGGTTGTTCCATGGCACCACGTGCAAAATGATCTTGGCGTTGGGATTTCCGCCGGCCCGGGCATTGCTGCCGCTCAGAGTCATCAAAACGGCGAGCATCAGGATGAGGCCGATTGCCGGGCCTCTGGACGCGTGAAGTCGACGGGCGGGTCTCATGAATGTCATGCCGGGATGTCCTTCCAGGATTCGTGGTGAGCGGTGGCTTCCACCGGGACGGCGGGCTGCCTCAGGGTGAACCGCGGCTGCCGCCCTTGGTTTCCGGCGGGCGCGACTGAAGCGCCAGGCGCTCACTCGGACTCGTCACCTGAAACGACTGCTGGGTCTTGGTATCAATGAATTCGAACAACTCCAGTCGGCCGTTCTTGAAAAACAGGTGAGAGACGGCGCTGCTGGCCAAATAGTTCCCGTACACCCACTTGAGGTCGTGCCGGACGTCATTCTGGAGCCTTTCGGCCCGGGTGGGCGGTCCCCACGAGGCCAACACCATCGACTCGGCCATTCCAATCATGATCTGGCCACCGAGAATGGCCGGTACGAAGGTCGCGGGGGTCTCGGGATGCTCGGTGACATACGTGGAACGGGTGTCGATATTCACCCCGGGACCACCCGCGCAGCCGCCCACGGTCAAAAGGACGATCATTGAAACGACGTGGTATCCATCGCTTAACCGCATGAATCACCTCCCCGGCACGGCACCTGTTGATACTTGAGGCGCGCCAGCCCGGATGGTAGCAGAGCCATCGCGGCAGGCTCAACGCCG
>JAWXBZ010000144.1:0-4247 GCA_034440375.1 Candidatus Eiseniibacteriota bacterium | reverse complement strand
GACAAGGCCAAAGACAGAGACAAGGACAAGCCCGAAGCCAGGCTCAGCTCCGGTACCCTCGCCGGCTTCAAGTTCCGCCCGCTCGGCCCCGCCACCTACTCCGGGCGCATAGTCGACATCGCCATTCACCCCTCCGATCTCGACACCTGGTACCTGGCCGTGGCCTGCGGTCATGTCTGGAAGACATCCAACCATGGCATCACCTGGAAGCCGATGCTGGAGGACAAGGGAACCTACTCGTTTGGTTGCGTCACCATCGATCCCAATGACCCGTTGACCGTCTGGGTCGGGAGTGGAGAGAACAACAGCCAGAGATCGGTCGGCTACGGGAACGGTGTGTACCGGAGCCGCGACGGTGGGGAGTCATGGACCAACATGGGCCTCCCCAACTCCGAGCACATCGGGATGATCGCCGTTGACCCGCGCGATTCGAAGGTGGTCTGGGTGGCGGCCATGGGCCCCCTCTGGAATTCCGGCGGCGACCGCGGCCTGTACCAGACGACCGACGGCGGCGACACCTGGAAGCGCGTGCTCGAGATCGACGAGAACACCGGCGTCAACGAGGTGCATCTCGATCCGAGCAACCCTGATGTCGTGTACGCCTGCGCCTACCAGCGCGGACGGCGCGTCTGGACGCTCGTGAACGGCGGGCCGGGAAGCGGTTTTCACAAGTCGACCGACGGCGGGAAGAGCTGGACGAAGCTGAGCAACGGCCTCCCCAAGGAGGAGATGGGACGGCTTGGCATGACCCTTTCACCCAGGAATCCGCGACATCTGACGATGCTGGTCGAGGCCGCCAACGCCGCGGGCGGAACTTTTACCTCGGACGACGGCGGGATCAACTGGAAGAAGGTGAATCCCTACACGGCCGGCGGTGCGCAGTACTACCAGGAGCTGATCTCCGATCCGAACGACGAGGAACGGATCTATTCGATGGACACGTTTCTTCAGGTTACCGACGACGGCGGCCGGAACTGGCGCCGGGCCGGGGAACGATTCAAGCATGTCGACAACCACGCCATCTGGATCGATCCGAACGACTCGGATCATCTCCTGGTGGGCTGTGACGGCGGGCTCTACGAAACCTACGACCGTTGCGAGACGTTTGGCTTTTTCGGCAACCTGCCGATCACCCAGCTCTACAAGATTGCCGTGGACAACGCCCTGCCCTTCTACAATGTGTACGGCGGCACACAGGACAACTACTCGTTCGGCGGCCCCTCACGCACGAACAACGTACACGGCATCGCCAACTCGGACTGGTTCGTCACGCAGGGTGGCGACGGATTCCAGACGCAGGTGGACCCTTCCGACCACAACATCATTTATGCGCAGGCTCAGCATGGCGAGCTGACCCGCTATGACCGGCGAAGCGGCGAAAACGTCGATATCCAGCCGCAGCCCGAGGCCGGCCAGGAGACGCCGCGCTGGAACTGGGATTCGCCGCTGCTCATCAGCCCCCACCTCGGCACGCGGCTCTATTTCGCCGCCAACCGGCTCTACCGGAGCGATGACCGAGGCGACAGCTGGCGGCCTGTTTCCGAAGACCTGACCCGCCAGCTTGATCGCGACACACTGCCGCTCATGGGACGCACCTGGAGCATCGACGCGGTGGCCCGCCACGGATCGACCTCGCACTTCGGCAACATCGTGGCCCTGTCGGAAAGCCCTCGCGTTGAGGGTCTTCTCTACGCAGGCACCGATGACGGCCTCATACAGGTAAGCGAGAACGGCGGCGGCGAGTGGCGAAAAATCGAATCGGTTGGTGACGTGCCGGGAATGACCTATGTCAGCCGGCTGGTCGCCTCGCAGCACCAGGAAGATCGGGCCTACGCCGCTTTTAACAATATGAAGATGGGTGACTTCAAGCCCTACCTGTTTCGGAGTGACGATCGGGGTCGGAGCTGGCGCTCGGTCCGTGGCGACCTGCCGGAACGGGGCGGCGTCTGGAGCCTTGTCGAGGATCCGGTTCGGGAAGACCTCCTCTTCTGCGGCACCGAGCTCGGGGTTTTCGTCACGTTTGACGGCGGCGGCCACTGGCTGCCGATGACCGGCGGACTGCCGAACATTGCCATGCGCGACCTGGTCATTCAGGAGCGGGAGAATGATCTGGTAGTCGGCACCTTTGGCCGGGGCTTCTACGTGCTCGACGACATTTCCCCGCTCCGGAGCCTGTCCGAGGAGGCGCTCTCGGCGGAAGGAAACACCTTTCCGGTGCGGCCGGCCCTGATGTACTTCCCCTCATCGCCCCTTGGGCTGCGCGACAAGGCCTTCCAGGGAGAAACCTACTTCAACGCAGCGAACCCACCTTTCGGCGCCGTGCTCACCTGGTACTTGCGTGACGAGCGGAAGAGCATGAAGAAGTTGCGACAGGAGATCGAAAAGACACTGGCGAAGGAATCGAAGCCAATCCCCCGTCCGACCTGGGAGGGTCTGACCGCCGAGTCGCGCGAGGAGGACCCCTTTGTCCTGATCACCATCAAGGATGCCGGAGGACAGATCGTACGTCGGCTCCGGGGACCGGCTGGCTCCGGCATCCAGCGACTGGCCTGGGATCTCCGCGGGCCGGCTCCCGATCCGGTGAGCCTGACACCGCCTTCAACCGACAACCCGTTCTCCTCGCCGCCGGCCGGACCCATTGTGCTGCCGGGTACCTATCGGGCGGCCTTTGCCACCGTCGCCCTTGGCACGGTGACGCCGTTCGGTCAGGAACAGGTCATCGAATGTCGACCGTTGAACACCGCCACCCTGGCCACCGCCGATCCGAAGGCCCTGTCCGATTTTCGGCTGATGACGGCCCGCCTGCAGCGGGCGGTACTTGGCGCCACGCAGGCCATCGGCGAGGCGCAGCCACGCCTCGATCACCTGAAGAAGGCGCTGACCGAGACGCCGGCCGCTGATCCGGCCTGGGTGGCCGAGGCGAGCGCGCTCGACAATCGAATGAAGGACATCCGGGTTCGAATGAGCGGCGATCCGGTCAAGTCGGCCAAGAACTATCCGCAGCCACCGTCGATCTCATCCCGCGTCAATCGCATCATCGAAGGGCAATGGAATGCCAGTGCGGCGCCGACCGGCACATTGCGGGCGAACTACAGCATCGCCGCCGCAGAATTCGAAGTGGCGCTGGGTGACCTGCGTCAGTTGATCGAGGTGGACCTGGTGGCGCTGGAAGCCCGGGCCGAAAAGGCCGGCGCGCCATGGACACCGGGACGCCTGCCGACCTGGAGCCGGGAGTAGGCGTCCAGGAGTAGGCGTCCGTGAGTCGGCGTCCGGGTGTGGCATCAGGAGTGAATCAATTTCAGCCGGTCGTGGGCCACGAGCCACTCCGTGCCGTCCCCCCCGCCACCCTCATATGTCTTTTCCCACACTGTCGGCCAGCTCCCCCATCGTAAGGAAGCGACCCGACCCGAGGACGGTGTCGGTCACCTCCCGCATGGCGGGCAGCCGGTGATAGCGAAAGAATCGCCAGTGGGGCGGCAGCTCCATCCGCGGCTGGTCCAGATCGTATTCCCACGGGTGCACGTAATAAATGGCGGGTCGGCCGAGCCGTCGAAGTTCGTCCGCCGCCCAGCGGATGAAGCCGGCCGCATGAAATCGGAAATAGAATCCGCCCGAGAACGGCACGCCCACCCCCATCACCGGGACTGGCGTGATGGGGATCTCGATCAGGTCATGGCCCGGTCGTCGATGAGGCACGACGGGCGCCGCCACGCCGCCGTAAAATGGATTCGAGACCGGAAAGACACTCGAATCCCAGCGAATGCCGTTGCGGGCCAGGACATCCCAGAACCAGGGGGTTTTTGGTGACACGCTGAACGAGCTGGCGCGATAGCCGGCGGGCGGCTGTCCCGACAGGTCACCGATCAGGCCGATGGAGCGTTTCAGATCCTCCTCGAACTGTTTTTCGGTCTGGCGATGGATGAGCTGGTGGTTGTAGCCGTGACTGGCGATCTCATGGCCGGCGGTCACGATTCGCTTCACGACCTCGGGGGAACTTTCCGCCACATGGGCCAGGATGAAGCAGGTGGCCCTGACATGATGTCGTTCGAGCATCGCGAGCAGAAAATCGGTGCCGATGGCGACGCGTCGTTCGTGCGAGTTCCAAGTCTCCTGCTGATCGATCTTGAAGTGATACCAGTCCTCGACGTCGATGGAAAAGCACTGAACGCCGCTGGATGTATTCAGTTGTGGCGGATCCCCAACGGTCAGCGAATCACCCCCGGATGGCGGATCGCTCATGGATGGCG
>JAWXBZ010000143.1:0-4264 GCA_034440375.1 Candidatus Eiseniibacteriota bacterium | reverse complement strand
GGCTGAGTGAGGCCTTGAGCGCCGTGCTCACGGTCCCCTCGGGCACGGCGCTCAAGGCCTCACTCAGCCGGGAATTGCGAAGTGACCGGGCGCAGGTCGGCGAGCCGATCACGCTGACGGTCGTCGACGCCGTGTCGGTGAACGGCACCATGGTCATTCCGGCCGGCGCCACGATCCAGGGCGAGGTGATTCAGGCCAAGGCCTCTGGCAAGGTTAGCGGCCAGGGGGAACTCCGCCTGGCTTTCAAGTCAGTCGTTGACGCCTCCGGCAACTCCCGCCCGATCGCGGCCGAGACGTTTTACGCCGAGGCCGAAAGCGGCACCGACACCGATGTGGCCCGCGTCGCGGGCGGGGCCGCTGCCGGAGCGATCATCGGCGGCCTGCTCGGCGGCAAGAAAGGCGCCGGGGTCGGCGGTTTGATCGGCGCGGCAGCCGGCACCGGCACGGTCCTCGCGACCTCCGGCCCACAGGTCAAGCTGGCCGCCGGTCAGTTGTTCGAGGTGAAGCTGATCGAACCACTGGAGATCCCGAACTAGACCACAGGGAGCCACGACGCCCCGGGGCCCGAGCCGCTACTATCGCCCCACATGACATCGACCACGACGATTCGGGCCCCCGGGTTGGGTGGCCGCTCCATTCGACATCTTGGGGCGGCCGTCTGGCGCGGCATCCACCGGCATGACCTGAGCAGCATGGCCGCGGCGGTGGCCTATCATTCCATCTTCAGTTTTTTTGCCGGCTTCTTCTTCCTGGCCTGCCTGGCCACCCAGTTCGGTCGGAGCCAGGAGAACCTCGAATGGATGCTTTCCGCCCTTCGAAACATCCTGCCGCCCCAGGGAATTCGCCTTGCCGAGGAGAACCTGGGTCGATTTTTGCGGCCAGTCTCCAGGGAAGCACTGCCGGTGGCACTGGTCCTGTCGCTCTGGACCGCCTCCAACGTGGTCGAAATCGTGATGCGTGGGCTGAACCGCATCTACTCTGTCACGGAAACGCGCCCCTGGTGGCGCACGCGCATCGGTGCTCTCATCCTGACGGCGCTGGCTTCCTTCTTTTTCATCATTGCGTTCAACCTCACGCTCTTTGAGCAGGAGGCGGTGGCCGGCCTCGACCGGCTGCTTCAATATCGAACCGTCATCCCGGAGTTGCTGCATTTTCTTCAATGGCCGCTGATCTTGCTGTGGTCGATCGGCGCGGCGGCTCTGATCTATTTCCTGGCGCCGAATTTTTCGCGCACGCAACGCCGAATCGTTCTTCCCGGCGCAATGTTCTTCGCGATCCTCTGGTTCATCCTGAACCAGGGGTTCACCGGTTACCTGGCTAACTTCGGCGACTTCGACCGCATCTATGGCCCGCTCGGGACGGCGATGGCGGTTCTGCTCTGGGTATATCTGTCGAGCCTGATACTTCTGATCGGCGGCGAAATCAACGCGGAGGTCAGTCGTCTGCTGCCCCGCAAGTCACACAAGCCCCGCGGGGTCGGTGCGGACTGACAGATGAGCACCACGCCGACGATCCTACTGGTCGAAGATGACGCCCGTATCGCCGGCGTAACTCGAAAAAATCTGGAAGCGGCCGGCTTTCGCTGCCTTCATGCCGCCGATGGCCCCGGTGCGCTGCGTGAGGTCGAGCGTGCCTCTCCCGACCTGATCGTCCTCGATGTGATGCTGCCGGGGCTGGATGGGCTCGAGGTCACCCGGCGCATCCGCAAGACGAGCCGGGTGCCCATCTTGATGCTGACCGCCCGTGATACAGAGGCGGACAAGGTGTTGGGTCTGGAAGTCGGGGCGGACGATTATCTCACCAAGCCATTCAGCATCCGGGAAATGATCGCCCGGATCCGCGCCCTCCTGCGCCGGACGACGCCCGACAGCAACGCCGCCATACTGGTGCGGGGCGGCCTGACCATC
This sequence comes from Candidatus Eiseniibacteriota bacterium, assembly GCA_034440375.1. Classification (GTDB taxonomy): domain Bacteria; phylum Eisenbacteria; class RBG-16-71-46; order JABDJR01; family JAWXBZ01; genus JAWXBZ01. The sequence goes on along the minus strand of JAWXBZ010000143.1, from coordinate 2,357 downwards.
GATCCGGGCGAGCGGATCGTGACGATCGGCGGTCAGCGTCCCGACCTGACGGCACTGGAGTTTGACCTGCTTGAGTACCTGGCGCGGCACCCGCGGCGAGTCTTCACCCGCGAGGCCCTGATGAACCAGGTCTGGGGAGAGGATCGCGTGGTGGATGCTCGCTCGATCGACAGCCTGATCAGCCGGTTGCGCAAGAAGCTTGGCGCGATACCCGGCGGGTCGAACTGCATCAACACGGTCTGGGGGGCCGGCTATCGCTTCCTCGAACCGGGGAATGGCGCTCCGTGAAAGCGACGAGCCTTTTCTGGAAACTGACCGGGACGCTGCTCCTCGTCCTTCTGGCGGCCGTGGTGCTTCACTCGGTGCTCATCGTCCTCTTCTTCGATCCGCTGGTGGAAAGATGGAGTCGCGAGCGGGCGCGGAGCACGGTCGCCGGCCTGGTCCGGGATCTGGAGCAACTATCCTCCGGCGCGCCGCCGGATTCGTTGGCCGCCCTGCTGCGTGCGGCCGGCACCGACCCGGGTGGCCTTCGTTATGTCTTCGTGCCGGATTCGGGTGCCGCAGTGTTCGGTGGGCCGATTCCCCGCGGAATTCGTCGGGGGCTTGCTCGACACCTTGACCATGGCTTTCCCTTGCCTGACCCGCCGGAGCCCGACGCCATCCGCCTGCCGCGCAACGCGGCCGCGAGGCGGCGGGAACACCCGGGCATGCGTATTCTGGTCCGGCAGCCCGTGACACTGGCGGGCCAGCGAACCGGAGAACTGATGGCCGTGGGCCCGAGGCCGGCGATCCCGTTCTGGCCGGGGGCGCTCTCGCGGCGAGCGCTGCTGCTCTTTCCCCTGACGTTGACCGTGGCGGCGGCGGGCGGCCTGCTCATCTTTCGGATGATCGCGCGACGGCTCAAGGCTCTTGAGGACCTGGCCAGCCGGGTGGCCGCCGGCCGATTTGACGCTCGTGTCACGGACACCGGATCCGACGAAATCGGCCGGCTGGGTGCCCGACTGAACCAGATGACCGAGCGGCTGGAAACGGCACGACATGATCAGGAGGCCGGTGACGAGGCGCGTCGCCAACTTCTGACCGACATTTCGCATGAACTGGCCACACCGTTGACGGCCATCCGGATGCAGGCCGAGACCATGCTCGATTCATCGGTGGCCCTGACCTCCGAGGAGCGGGTCGGCTATCTCCGGGGGGTTCTTGAAGAGTCGGATCGGATGAACCGGCTCATCCAGGACCTGCTGGACCTGGCCCGACTCGAGGCCGGCGCTGCGACGCTCGAAATCGAAGCGCTGGACGCGTCATCCCTGGCGCGCCATATCGTCGAGCGGTTCCGGCCCCGCTACGAGGCACTTGGTTTGCAACTCCACTGGGATGGCTCCGACCAGGCGACGGTGGTATCGGCCGATGGCCGGCGGCTGGAACAGGTGATCGAGAATCTCCTGATGAATGGACTGCGACACGTCTCGGCCGGCGGGACGGTGCGCGTTTCAGTGCACGGTGCGGCCGGCAGCACCGCGTCACCGGACGTCACCTCGGCCGGTGAGCCACCCAAGGGGTGCCTCATCGTGGTGGCTGACGACGGCCCTGGCCTTCCCGCGGGAGAGCGGGAACGTATCTTCGACCGCTTCTACCGGGCCGATACATCCCGCTCGACGCCGGGAAGTGGTCTCGGGCTGGCCATCGTCCGCGAGATCGTGAACCGCCTGGGCGGCACCATTCGCGCTGACGCAGCCGGCAACGGCACGGCCTTCATCGTGGAACTCCATCTCGCACAATAAGTTGACCGGAAGCCACACTTTCCCGACTTCCTGCCACATCTCTACCAAACCTCGGGCGTACAACTATTTGAGCCGAGCCACGGAGTCGTTCCGCGGGACGGCGTTATGGAAGGAGTCGATACATATGACAAGAGCACATTGTTTTCCGGCTGGTTGGCATCGCTCACACCTGGTCCTGGCGTTGGGAGCTGTCGGCCTCCTGGCGATCAGTTTCACCGCCGGAGGCTGCGGTGGTGAGGACTTGGCTGGCGCGGGGCTGATCGCCTCCGAAGAGACGCTCGGTGCCGATTTTGCCGTCGACGTGCCGGCGTTGGCCGAGTTGAATTCGCGACTCAATCTGTCGACCGAACAAAGTGGGAAAATGGAGAGGATCCTCGCCGATTGGCGTGATGATGCCGCCAATCGGATGGCGAAGCATGCGGGACGCCGCGCCGGGCACCGCGCCGGACACAAGGACGGTCACGGTATGGCCCGTCCGATGGACACGCCGGGATTTGATCACCTGGTGGATGCGGCAGCCGTTCTGAACAATGACCAGCTGGACAATTTCGCGACCTACATCGAAGAGCGGCGCGC
>JAWXBZ010000142.1:0-13178 GCA_034440375.1 Candidatus Eiseniibacteriota bacterium | reverse complement strand
TGGCTGCCACGTCCTCCGTGTCGGTATTGGTCATCGACTGGACGACGATCGGGTGCCCCGAGCCGACGGTCACCGCCCCGATTCGGGCAGTGACCGTCGACCGGCGCTGAATATGAGCCAAGGTGTGCCCCTCGGTCTTAGTTGATCGTGCCGCTGATGCTCGCCGTGGCGTTGCCATTCGGACTGGCCACTTCGATCGTCAGCGTGGTCACCTGTGCGGGCTCGCCGTCACCTGGGTCGTCATCAGACAGGGTGACCGAGAAGAAGGTGGAGCCCTGGCTCTGCGTGTCGGGCAGCACGACGTCACTATCACCGCCGACCTCGCCCACGGTGGCGGCCGCGGAAATGGTCGTGCCGCCGACCAGCGGATTGTTATTGGCGTCGCGGACGCGGAACGTCACCGTGACCGAGCCGCCGTCCGGGATATTGAAGGTTGGCGGGCTGGGACTCGTGATCTCCAGAATCGTGTGGCCCGACCACATGACACTGCCGCTGGTGCTGATGTAGCTGCCATTTTTCGCGATGGTCTGTGCGGTGATCAGAACGAGGCCGTTACCTCCACCTTCAGCCGGGTGCGGTCCCGCGGTTATCTGCAAGACGGTGGCCTCGCCGTGTTCGTCGGTGAACGCGCTCCCCTGGATCAATCCGTGACTGGCCGTGAACCAGGCGGCCGTCGAATCCGGGACGGGATTGCCGAAGGCATCGCCGACACGGGCCGTCACCCTGTTCCGGATACCATCGACGACAAGCCCCTCAATATTGACCCGCTCGAAGGCGATCGAGAAGTGGCCCGGATCGGGCAGGTCGCCATGAATGGCCACCCGGATCGGCTGGGAAACAATTCCACCAATCGCAGCCCGGACCTCGACCACACCCGCGTCGCTGCCGGAACGGACCACCGCGGCCACGCGACCACGGTCATTGGTGACGGCCGAGGCCACCGCGAGCGTGGCATCGGTGGCGCCGCCTGTCGGAACAATTGTGAACGTCACGGTGACGGCATGCTCGGAATCGACCGGGATGCCGTTCCGGTCCCGCACTTCGAGGGTGAGCGTGGCGGTCTGGGGTGACCCGGTCCCGATGATCCCGATCCGCGGCCGGTCGAGTTCGACAATCACGATGTGATTTGCCGCCTCCGACACGAAACGAACATCAATGGAACGGAGTGCGTCGCCACTGGAGGCGGTCACACGGGCCAGGCCCGTCTCAAAGCGGCCGGCACGGAGACGCGCAGTGGCAACACCGGCCGCATTGGTGGGCGTGACGGCTTCGAGTGAACCGAGCGTGGTCGAGAAGTTGACGGTCGTGCCGGCCGCCACCGGGTTACTGAAGGCGTCGGTCACGGTCGCGGTCAGGGTCGTCGATGAGAGGCCATCGGCGAGAACTGTCGGCGAACCGGCCGTGAGGGTCAGGCTCGCCGCATCAATGGGAACAAGTGTCAGACGGACCGTCCGGGTGATGCTTCCGGAGGTGGCCTGGATCGTCACCACGCCGGGCGTGGTCGCCGCCACATAGATGACGGAAGCCTCCCCGTCCTCCGTCACCACGTTGGGCGAAATCAGCGACCCGCCGCCACTGGTGATCTGGAATTGGACTGGCGTTCCGTCAGGCATCGGGGAACCGGAGCCGTCGAGGACCGTAGCGGTAATGCTCGTCCGATCGGCGCCGTCGGCGTCGAGGCTGGCCGACTGGACCGAGAGCAGGATGTTCTGGACCGTCGCGAGCGCCACGAAGTTGACGGTGGTCTGCTGTGTCAGCGCACCAAAACTGGCGGTGATATTTGCGGTGCCGATCTGCGTCTCCGATCGAAGCACGGCCTCGGCCTCGCCATTGGCGTCGGTAACCACGGGCGACGTGATGGATCCACGCGTTGTGGAAAAGTCGATGCGGGCGCCCGCAACCGGATTGCGTTCGGCATTGATCAGTCTGGCCACGACCTCGACTGACGATTCACCATCGGCCCGGATACTGGGCAAGCCCGACGACAGACTGAGCGTCAGGGCGCTGAAGGTAACGGTGGTCATCGCGGTGAGCGTCCGGCCGTAAAAGACGGTGACGGTGGAGGTGGCACCGCTCGTAACCCCCGTTAGCGTGGCGGCGGCCGAACCCGCCTGGTTCGTGACAACGCGCCCGGTGATCGATCCGGTTGACGCGCCAAATCGAATGTCCTGGCCATCGATCGGGATGCGGCTGGTCGTTTCAATGAGCCGGGCCACGATTTGGCTCGAGGAAAGACCGTCCGCCGGAATCACGCCCGGATTGGCGGATACCGCCAGGGTAACGCCCTTCATCGGCACCATGGCCTGGTCTTCGGGATTGGCCGCGGTGCCGAGTGCCGGGGCCGGTGCCAGCCGCCCCTCCCGCTGCAGGCGGGCGGCATCGGCGGCAAGTCCGGGTGCCATGACGGTACGGGTCACGATGACAACCGCGCCTGCCGGCACCGGCTTCAAGTGCCGCATCGAAACACCGGCGGCCAGGGGACCGAGCTGCGCCCTGGCGGCGCCGCTGTCGGAGATGGCCGTGGCCACGATCGTGGCCGAGATGTCGAGCGCACTGGCCTCGCTGGTGAATGTCGTCGTTGCGATGCCATCCGCGTCCGTGGTGGCAAACGGCTCGATGCTGCCGCGACTGGTCGTGAAAAGAACCCCGATATCCTCGAGGCCGCGCCCCTGACCATCGACGACGGTGGCATTGATTTCGATCTGATCCTCACCGTTGGCGAGGATCAAAGGAAAGGTCCGTGCGATCACAATCTCGGCTGGAACGCCGGAGGTCCCGTCGCCATTGCCGCCCGGCCCGCCAGGCCCCCCGTTTTCCTTGTCGCAACCGACCCCGAGGAGGCTCACGAAAATCACAATCCCGAATAGATTCAAAAGGCGCTTCATTGCGATCTCCAATGACGGTGGCATCACAACGGGCCGCTTCGAGGCACCCGCACGCGGTTCGGATGGCAATAGTAATATAGGATAGACGACCCGGGGGGCCAGCGTCACATCGTCGGATGCAAACCACCGGCTACACGACCGACCTTACCCCTCATTCCCGAGGTACCATGTGATCCTGGCCCTGATGGTCGCCATCCTGCTCCAGTGTGACCGGTACTACGACGGCACGTCGGACCGACTCATGGGTCCGACCCGGATCCTGGTTCTGGACGGCACGATCCGGGCCATGGGTCCGGACGTCCAAGCGCCACCGGACGCCCAACGGATCGATCTCGAGGGGATGACGATCCTCCCGGGGTTTATCGATTGCCACACCCACCTTTCGTACCTGTGGCGCGACACGACAGCAGCGCCCAATTTCCTTCCCGACTACCTTGGTTCGCCAACGCTGGTGGCCTTTGAGGCGGCCCGGAACGCCCGTATCACGCTCGATGCCGGGTTCACGACGGTCCGTGAGATGGGGTGTCTCGATGGCGCCGACCGTGCCCTTGCCGAAGCGGTGCGTCGCGGCCTCATTGTTGGACCCAGGATCGTGACGGCAGGAGCCCTCTACCCTCCATCGGGGGGCGGGCGCGGCGACATTCAGTGGCCTGCCGACGGCACCGTGAGGGACGCCGCCTCGATCGTGGCCAGGACCCGCGATTACATCGGCGACGGCTGCGACTGGATCAAGATCTACGCCACCGGCGGCACATATGATGACACGACGGGTGCCCCACTCTTCACCAGCGCCGAAATCTCCGGCGTCGTGGCGGTGGCCCATCCCCGCGGGCGCTGGGTGGCCGCACATGCCATGGGGCTCGAAGGAGCGCGACGGGCCATCGCCGCCGGCGTCCGCTCGATCGAACATGGTTCGCGCCTCGACGATGCGGCCGCCAGGGAGATGGCAAGGCGGCACATCTTCCTGGTGCCGACGCTGTATCACCTGGAGTGGTACCAGGTGCACGGGAACCAGCTTGGATACGGGCCGGGTTACGCGGAACGGCTGGCCGCCCTGACCCGGATCCAACTCGAGTCGCTGGGCAAAGCGAGGAAGGCCGGTGTCGACATCGCCTGTGGTTCCGACGCCGTGTACACGATGCATGGCCAGAACGCCCGCGAGATTGTCTGGCTGACGCGCGCGGGGCTCACGCCGATCGAAGCGCTCAAAGCGGCCACCGGCACCGCCGCGCGTCTGCTCGGACTCGAGACCGAGATCGGGCGGTTGGCCCCCGGCATGAAGGCCGACATCATCGCCGTACACGGCGACCCGACCAAAGACATCGCGCTCGTGACCCGGGTTGGCTTCGTGATGGCGGCTGGAACGGTGATTCGAGACGACCGTGTGATGCCAACCCCTATCCGATGAGTTTGACACCATTTAGCCTCTGATTGAACAATCCACCAATCCGCAATCCGGTCCAATTCGTATATGATCCGAACTTGGCGGCGGCCGAACCAATTTCGGCCCGCCTGGCTCGTTGACCATATATTGAGGAGGTTTGAATGTTGTCAGCAAATCGCCGATCGGTCCTGGCGCTTGCCATGACCATCGGCTGCGGCGCAGCCCTGTTCGCAGGCCCTGCCCCCGCCTCGGATCATCAGGATACGCCCGAGGTCGAGCTCAATCCCAAGTGCGACATCAACGATGTGTATGCGTTCCCTGGATCCTCCCCTTCGCGCATTTGTCTGGTCATGACGACCAGCTCGCCGATCGCCGCGGGGGCCACAAGTCCGTCCTTCGATCCGGACAAGCTCTACCAGCTGAAGGTTGACAATTCGGGCGACGGCGTCGAAGACCTGGTCCTCCAGTTCGTCTTCGAGGGCACCGGCTCGGGCCAGAAAGTCACCATGTTCGGCCCGGCGGAGCCGGCCCAGACCGGACAGCGGATGAAGGTCCTGGATGTGAATTCGACGCTGAACGGTGGCATCAATTCCAATCTCGGCGCCGGCGACAATGTCCAGGTCTTCGCCGGCCTCCGCGATGACCCCTTCTTCCTCGACCTCCAGCAGTTCTTCCGCATTCTCCCCGATCGTCGGCCGGTCACCGGGCCCCTGGCCGTGGCCAACCCGATCAGCCCCGCGGCCTGGCGCAACCCGGCGACCGATTACCTGGCCGGATTCAACACGCTGGCCATCGTGGTCGAACTTCCGCTGGATCGTCTGACCGTTGGCGGCAATGCCAAATTTGGTGTTTGGGGCACGATCAGCCGCTGACGCAAGTCGGCGCCTGATCCCACGAGATAAAAAGGAGAAATGAGATGAAGCATTACAACTTGATTCGGTCGGCCCTGGCCCTTGTGGCGCTGACCTTTGCCGTCGCCGGCTGCGGTGACGACGATGACAACGGCGGTTCAACCGGCATCAACAAGAGCCGCGAGTATGTGCAGATCGAACGGCTGGGGAATCCCCTGGTCAGCGAGGTCTTTCTGGCCAAGCGCAACCACGGGGCGCACAACGCATCTGTTCCGGCGCAGGACGTCATGCTGTACAAGGCGGAGATGGAGGCGTTCGTAGCTCAATTCGGTCGCCCGTCGGTGGTCGGCACGACCCTGACCAGCGTCCTGTTGCCCGACATGCTGATCGTCGATTCGTCCAAGAGTTCGGCATCGGCCGGTTGGCTGAGCTGGGCCCTGGCCAACGGGTACGGCGGGCGGAAGCTCACCGACGATGTGGTTGATGCCGGGCTCGCAGCCATTTTTGGCACTCTCTTGAGCGCCGAGGGGGCCATCCCCTCGCTCGCGAGCGACAATGTAGCCAACAACGACAAGTCGTTCCCGAACAGCTTTCCCTACCTGGCAACACCGCACACCAACTGATCGAACGCGCCACGGCCCCGGCGACGCCTCTCTGGCGTTGTCGGGGCTTTTTTATTTCCGACTCCGGCGCGCTATCCTTCCCGGCATGAACGATCGATTCCTGAAGGCCTGCCGGCAGCAACCCGTCGATGCCACGCCCGTCTGGATCATGCGGCAGGCGGGCCGGTACCTGCCGCAGTACATGGCCATCCGGCGCGGCACCGACTTCCTGACCTTCTGCAAATCCCCGAAGCTCCTGGCTCAGGCCGCCTTTGATGCGGTGGATGTCCTTGGCGTCGACGCGGCGATCCTCTTTTCGGACATACTTCTGCCGCTGGAGGCGATGGGTTTGCCCCTCGTCTTCGAGGAACTGCATGGACCCCGTCTGCCAGAACCGATCCGGGGGCCGGCCGACCTCTCCCGCCTCATCGTCCCGGACCCGGCCCGAACGATGCCGTTCGTCGGGGAAGCCATCGAGCGAACGCTCGAGCGCCTTAACGGTGCCGTGCCACTGATCGGTTTTGCCGGGGCGCCATTCACGCTGGCGGCCTATGCCATTGAGGGGGGTGGATCGAAGAACTACTCCCACACGCTCGGATGGCTGCACCGGGATCCCGAATCGTTCGGCAAGCTGCTCGATCTGATGACGCTGACGGTCATCCGCCACCTGGAGTTCCAGATCAAGACCGGTGTTCATGCCGTCCAGTTATTCGATTCGTGGGGCGGCTGGGTATCGGCCGATCTTTATCAACGGGAGATGGTCCCCAGGCTCCAGCGAATCGTGGCGGCGATCAAGCCGATGGGGGTTCCGGTCATCCTTTACGTCAATGGCTCGACGCATTTGCTCGAAGCGATGAACGACACCGGCGCCGATGTTCTCTCGGTTGACTGGCGATTGCCGCTCGACGAGGTTCGTCGGCGCGTCGGACCGCGCCCCGCGTTGCAGGGGAACCTCGATCCCTGCTCACTTTACGCGCCACCGGAAATCATCGCGGCCGAAGTGAGGACCATCCTGGCCGAAGCTGGACCTACCGGTCACATCCTGAACCTGGGCCACGGCATACTTCCGGACGCACCGGTGTCGGGAGCTGTGGCCATGGTCAATGCGGCTCATGCGTCATCCCCGCTCGACACGCCTCATGCCGTGCGGTCGGTCGAGGCCGTCGACTGATGAAGTACGCCGTGTCCGTCACCCCGCCTCTCTTCGACGAAGCCTTGATCCGGAAGTACGATCAGTCGGGCCCGCGCTATACCTCATACCCGACGGCGCCGCAGTTCCACGAGGGATTCGGCCCGGCCGACTACATCGGCGCCGTTCGAGCGGCCGGCGCGGCACCCCTGGGGGGCGCCTCGCTCTACTTTCACCTGCCGTTCTGTCGGCGCGTCTGCTATTTCTGTGCCTGTAACACCATCTTTACCGACGATCGCGCTGCCGGCCGCTCGTATAACGATACCCTCAAGAGCGAGATGGACCTGGTGCTCGGGCAGATGGCCAATCGCCCCGTCATCCACCAGCTTCACTGGGGCGGCGGTACGCCGACCTTCAGTCCGCCGGAAATTCTCGACGAACTGGGAAGCGCCATCCACGAGCGCTTCACCCTGGCCATTGATGCCGAGATATCCGTGGAGGTCGATCCGCGCGAGACGACGCCGGCCCACCTCGAGGTGCTGGCCCGGCACGGTTTCAACCGGATCAGCCTTGGCGTGCAGGACTTCAATGCCGATGTGCAGAAGGCGGTCAACCGCATCCAGCCGTGGGAGTTGACCCGCGCCACGGTGACCTCTGCCCGTGAACTCGGATTTTCGAGCGTCAACATCGATCTGATCTACGGCCTGCCGCGGCAGACGCCGGCCGGTTTTGAGGAGACCATTGAGAGGCTCATCGAGCTGAATCCCGATCGGGTGGCGCTTTTCAATTTCGCGTACCTGCCGGCGATGGTCCGTCATCAGCGCGTTCTGAAGCCGGAACAGTTTCCCTCGCCGGCCAACAAGCTGACCATGCTGCGCCGTGGCATCGAGCGGCTGATCGGGGCGGGCTGGGCCTTCATCGGCATGGACCACTTCGCCCGTCCGAGTGATGAGCTGGCGGTGGCCCAGGCCAACGGAACCCTGGGACGAAACTTCCAAGGGTATACAACACGAGCCGGTCTCGACCTTTTCGGCTTTGGCGTCAGCGCCATCAGCCAGATCGGACCGACCTACTCGCAGAACTTGAAATCTCTTGCGGCATGGCGAAGCGCCATCGAGTCGGGATCCTCTCCGACCTGGCGCGGGATCCTGCTTTCCCCGGACGATCGGCTGCGCCGCGAGCTGATCATGGAGTTGATGTGCCAGTTCGAACTCGACCGGCAGGGGTTCGCCGCCCGGCACGGCATCGACTTTGACGAGCGGTTCGCCACCGAGCTTGCGCTGCTGGCACCCATGGTCGCCGACGGCCTCGTCCGGGTGACACCCGAGCGGATCACCGTACTACCCGCCGGCAGACTGCTCGTCCGAAACATTGCCATGACCTTCGACGCCTATCTCTCTGACGACCCGGCCCGCCGGTTTTCCCGCACTGTCTAGGAGCCCCGTGAACGATACGACCGCGATCCTTCTCATGACCTACGGCACGCCGGATGGCAAGAGCGATGTGGAACAATATCTCTACAATATTTTCAATGACCCGGATATCATCGAACTCCCCTGGTATGCGGCCCCGTTTCGATCACTTCTCGCCCGAAAGATTGCGCGGGGCCGCTTCGAAGAAGTGCAGCACAACTACGGGCGACTCCCCGGCGGCCGTTCACCGCTCAACGAGCTGACGGCGGCCCAGGGGGAGGCGCTGGTTCAGGCACTCGCCGGGGATGGCCGCTTCGAATCATTCCTTGGCATGCGCTACTGGGCACCGCGAACAGAGGAAGCCCTGGCCCGAATCGTCGAGCGCGGCATTCGTCGGATCCTGCTGCTTCCGATGTACCCGCAGTACGCCCGGGCGACCACCGGCTCCTCGATCAATGATTTCCGGAAGGCGGCGCGCCGACTCGGAGTAGCCGACCGGATCGAGGTCCGGGCCATCTGCTGTTTTCCGGACAACGGTCCGATGATCGAGGCGATGGCCAGGGACATCCGGGTGGCGGCCCGTGACCTCTCGGCCGACGAGTTCCGCGCCACGCCGTTGATTTTCAGCGCGCACGGACTGCCGCAATCGGTCGTCGACCGCGGCGACCCATACCAGAAGCACGTCGAGCGAACGGTGGCCGCGGTCGTGTCCTGCCTCGGCGGACACCCGGATGTTACGCTCTGCTACCAGAGTCGTGTCGGAAAGCAGGAGTGGCTGAAGCCCTACGCCGAGGATGTGCTCGACGCGCTAATCAAACGCAAGGCGCCCCGTGTCCTCCTCTATCCGGTGGCCTTCGTCACCGAACACTCCGAGACGCTCTTCGAACTCGATATGCTTTACGGCGACTCGCTTCGCGCTGCCGGCATCGATTACCGCCGGGTACCGGCCCTTGGAATCAACCCGGGTTTCATCACGGGACTGGCGGATGAGGTCCGACTGGCCATGGCCGGCCCACTCCTTCCGATGTCCTGAATGCCGGATCAAGGTGTCCTGGTCATCGGGGGCGGCATCGGGGGCTTGGCGACCGCCTTCCGGTTGGCCGAGGCGGATGTACCGGTCTGCCTCCTCGAAGCCGCGCCGCGGGTGGGCGGCGTGATCGAGACCGTCGAAGGTGACGGCTGGCTCTTCGAGTTCGGGCCAAACACCATCACGACGGCCGAACCGAGCCTGCTCGCGCTCATTCACGACGCCGGCCTCGACGACGAGATTCTCACCGCGGATGGGATAGGCGCGCGCCGGTACATCGTCCGGGACGGGCGTCCGGTTCCGGTGCCCATGTCACCCATGTCCTTGCTTGGTTCCCCCCTCCTGACCCTCCGGGGAAAATTGCGCGCGGCCGCCGAGCCGTTTGTGCCGCGGAGGCGGGCGGCGCCGGGGGACGAGGAATCGGTGGCCAACTTCGTCCGCCGCCGGCTTGGGCCGGAAGTCCTTGAGTATGCGGTGGGGCCGTTCATCTCCGGCATCTACGCCGGCGACCCCGAGCGCCTCGGCGTGCGACATGTGCTGCCGCGTCTCGAAGCCCTTGAATCCACCTCGGGTAGCCTGACGGCCGGCGCCTTCGCGGCCCGGTCAGGCGGAAACGCCGCTCTCCCGCGACGGAAGACCCAAATGATCTCGTTTTGCGGTGGCCTTCGGTCGCTCACGAATCGGCTGGCCGGGCGCCTCGGTGGTCGGGTTACCACGGGGGCCACCGTGACCCGACTGGAATCAACGACAGACGGCTGGCGTGCGCATTTTTCCGGGCCGGATGGCACGGCCCGACATCACGACGCCGCGCGCGTCGTCCTCGCCGTGGACGCACGGACAACGGCACGCCTGCTCAACGCGCCGGATCTGGCTGATCTGCCGCACGCCGGAGTCCGGGTGGCTGCCATCGGTTTCCGCCGCGAGGCGGTCGGGCACCCGCTGGACGGCTTCGGCATCCTGTCACCCCGCGCCGAGGCCTATCGGCTGCTGGGTGTGCTCTTCACGTCATCGATCTTCGCGGGGCGTGCGCCGGAAGGTCACGTGGCACTGACACTGATTGCCGGAGGAGCCACCGATCCGGCCGTTCTTGAATTGTCCGAGGATGACTTCCTGGCGCAGATTCTGGATGAACTCCGCCGGCTGCTCGATGTCCGGGGCCGCCCCGTTTACGCCATGACCCGAGCATGGCCACGCGCGCTACCTCAATATGAGCTCGGCCACCAGCGATACCTCGATCGGGCCCTGGAACTCGAGAGAAATCTTCCCGGAATTCACCTCCTTGGCAGCTGGCGGGGCGGAGTCTCCGTGCCGGATCGAATCCGGGCGGCTCACGAACTGGCCGGCCGGCTGGCCAGGCCTTGAGCCATCGCGGATTCCATTTCGCCGCGTTGTGCATTCTAGGATGCGCCGGAGGGGTTCCAGTATCGGCATCCCCGTACGCTGGACCGATCCGCGGTGTCGCCCTGGCGGAGATCCATCCGGGTCGTGAACTTGTGCCGTTTCTTGCCGCGCTGGACGACATCAAGCGGCTCGGCGCCGAGTGGGTGCTTCTGCCGGTGCACGGGTATGTCGATTCGGCGGCGGCGCCCCTGGTGGACGAGGAATGGGAGCCGCCGGTCGATCTGGCGACCTACCGACTCTTCACGGGAGCCATCGCCCGGGCAGCCCGTGAGCGCGGCCTGGCGGTGGCGCTGATCCCATATCTCAACCTGCGCGACGGCGGCCCCCACGACTGGCGGGGAAATATTCGCCCGTCGGACTGGACGGCCTGGTTCGCCTCGTACGAGCGATTCCTTGCGGGATGGGTCGAACTGGCCCGGCTCGAGAACATACCGATCCTGGGCGTCGGAGCCGAGTTGGTCACTTCTGAATCGCACGAGCCCGAGTGGCAGGCACTCATCAAGCGCGTCCGGGCCCGGTACCAGGGCCGCATCCTCTATTCGTGCAACTGGGATCACTATCGCGAAACCCCGTTCCTGGGATCTCTCGATCTGGTCGGACTCTCCGGATACTATTCACTCCCCTATGACGCGCCGCTCACCGAATTGGCCATCACGGAGCTCTGGCTTGAAGTGAGGACGGAACTGCTTGCCTGGCAGAAGGAGATTGATCGACCGTTTCTATTCACGGAAATCGGCTACCCGAGCATCAAGGGCGCGGCGCGCGACCCGTGGAACTACACGAAGGAGGGTCCGCCCGACGTTGAAGGACAGGCCAGGGGCCTTGCCGCGTTCAGTCGCGCCTGGCACGGGCAGCCGGAACTGGGCGGGGTCTTTTTCTGGAACTGGAGTCCGTTTCGGGGCGGGATGCTTGATCGCTCCTATTCGATCAAGGAGAAGCCGGCTGCCGGCGTCGTCAGACGATGGTTCCTCGGCTCACATCCTTGAGATGTTTCATATGACTTGCCCTCACCACCACTCTAGCAGTACGTTACTGTCCGGCGACAATTGCAAGTCTGTCCCGTATCGAGGCAGGGAGGGCCGTTCATGGAAATCACCGAGGTACGCATCAAGCTTTGCGACAACGACCCCGTGCGAGCCATCGTCTCCATCACGTTTGATGAGGCCTTCGTGGTGAAGGGGATCCGCATACTGCATGTCCACGATCGGTATATCGTTTGCATGCCGAGCCGCCCGCGCAAGGATGGCCGCCATCAGGACGTGGCCCATCCGATCAACGCGGCAACGCGCGACCGATTCAACAAGATCATTCTCGACGCCTACGAAGAAGAGTTCAGGCGCCGCGAACGGGGCGAGGGTCCCTCGGATCATCCCGAAGACGAACCGGAGTCACCGGCCGCCTGGGCCCCGTGAAAGGTCTTCTCTTCTGGACCTGCGCCGGGCTCACGATGGTCGTTTCGGTGGCAGTTTCCCTGGTCTATTTCAGGTTGGCCATGAACCTGATCCCCCCGGCCTTTCTCTCCCAGTTCAACCAGGCAGCGGCCCAATCAGCCTTCATTTTCTGGGGTCTCGGCATCGGTATTGTCCTCTTGGCGATCGAAGCCGCCCTCTTCTGGCTCCTTCCGCGCCTCTTCCAGCGGAAATCCATGTCCTGATTGCCGTTTGCGCGATCCAGCCGGGCCAATCGCCCGGTCCTGGGCAGGCCACCCGGGCCCCGAGAGTACAGCTCACCACCCTCCTGCGGCCCGTCAAATTCCCACTTCGATAATCTGTTTGACTGAAAAGAAATAGGCTGTTAGATTAGAGCATCACATTCAGTTTACATCTGCGGCATTACATCGAGAAATCATGGCTGGAGTGGTCAGATTCTTGCGCTCACCGGTCCGGGGGGTTGGGTTTGCCGCTGGCGGCGGACGACCGGTGCGAACTCCACTATCCTGAAGGAGTCCTCCGAGCATGATTGGACGGCGACCGAGCTGGCTTCTAGTTGCCATTGGACTGTCCATCGCGGCCGGCCCCGTGACCGACTCTCTCTTCTTCACTCCCCCGGCGGTGGCGGCCGCAACGGTTACGACCCGCAGCAAGAACGCCTCCGGCAAGAAGCCGGTGGCAACGAAAGCCGCCACGAAGAAGAGTTCCACGACAAAGAGCTCTTCAACGAAGAAATCGGCCGGCAAGTCGGTCTCCACTTCGAAGAGCAAGAAGAAACCGTCGACAACGGCCCGAAAGGCCGTATCGAAGAAGAACCGGAAGTCCTCACGTCGTGCGTCCAGTGGGGTGGTTGTATTCGATCCCGCCCGCCCGGCAACGCTTCGCGCCGAGTCGGCGGTGGTGCTCGATCGGCGAACCGGTAATGTCCTCTGGGGAAAGAATCCCGATGAACGCCGGCCGGTGGCCAGCCTCACCAAGTTGATGACGGCACTGATCATCATCGAATCGCCACTGGAGATGAACGATTCCATCACCGTGACCGTGGCCGATGTCACGG
>JAWXBZ010000141.1:0-13032 GCA_034440375.1 Candidatus Eiseniibacteriota bacterium | reverse complement strand
CGCGGGCCCGTGTTGATTGACTTCTGGGCCACCTGGTGCAAGCCGTGCCTTCAATCGCTGCCGGAAGTACGACAACTGGACGAAAAGTTCGGGCCGCGCGGGCTGACGGTCATCGGCGTCTCCATCGACGGGCCGCGCAACTTTGCCCGGGTGCGCCCCTTCATCACAAAGCTGCGGCTTGGCTATCCCGTGGCGCTCGATGAGGACGGTTCCCTCCAGCGCGATTTCAAGATCACCGCCATACCAACCGCGGTGCTCATCGACACGGCCGGCGTGATTCAATGGGTCCGCTCGGGCTACCGGCCGGGCGAAGGAAGCGAACTCGCCGCCCGAATCGAAGCCCTGCTGGGGCCGCCGGCCGAAAAGACTGAATGAGTCGATCCCGGCCGGCGCTGGCGCTGGCGGCGTTGCTGGTCGCAGCGGCCGGAAGCGCGGGCGCCCAGGTGTCGGGCACGAATATTCTCGAATTTCAGAACGGCAATATCCCCTTTACGCTGCCCGAAAACCGTTGGGATCTGTACGAACAGCTCAACCTGGAATATCGGCGGGAAAAGCTCCAGCTGGGCCTGCGATTCGAATCCGACCGCAGCAGTGACGACAGCTACCCCTACGATCTGGTCACCCAGCGATTCGCCGCCTGGTCGACCGATGATCTTCGGTTCCGCGTGGGTAACTTTTATTCGATCCTCGGCCGGGGCCTCCTGCATCGATCCTTCGAGCTGCCCGGCGTCGTCCTGGACCAGCCGGGATTGCGTTCGCGATACGCCCCTTCCCGTGATGTGGATGGCGCCCTCGTCGAAGCACGGCATGGCCGGGTCGCCGCCCTCGCGCTCGCCGGCTCGGCCAATGTCGGCAACACGTCACCCGGCCTTGAGCCCGTCGGCCTCGAACGCTATAGCGGTGAGATTCTGGGCGGTCAGGTGGCCGTCGAATTCGCCGGAGGAGGCCAGGTTGGGGCCGGCTACCTTCGGGATACGGGTGGCGGCGCGACTTCCCGCGAGTATGGCACCGGATTCGCCGCGATCGATCTGCTGCAATTGGCCGGCGTGTCGGCCGTGTCCCTCCCCGTCTACCTGGAGCAGGCTATCGGCCAGGCGGATTTCGGGGATTGGTGGCGCTTCGACACGGGAGAGGGAACCCCGCATGCCCTGTATGCCGCGGCCAACCTGATCGTCGGCGGTTGGGCCCTGTCCGCCGAGTGGAAGGACTACCACCGCTTCCGGCTGGGAACCAATGATCCGCCGTCGCTGGTTCGTGAACAGAGCTGGTCGCTCCTGAACCGGGCCACGCACGTGCTGGACGCCGACACGGAACAGGGCTTTCAATTGGAGGGTACCGGCAGCCTGCCCGGCGGCGTGGATGTCACGGCCAACCTGAGCCGGTCCGACGGATCCCCGCCGGGTCGGACCGCGCGATTCGAGGAGCACTACCTGGAGCTTCACGTCGCGGCACCCGCAGACAATCGGTGGGAGGCCGGGGTTTTTTTCGACAGGGGACGGGACGAATTTGTTTTCGTCAGGGACCGCGAAGCGTTTGGTCTGAACACAACGGTGCGGTTGTCGAGTCTCCTTTCCGTCACACTTGATCTGGAACGGCTGGATGCAACGCGCGGGCCCGAGTCGTTCACCGATTTCTACTATGCCGCCACGCTGGCACGCGCCGGAACGGCCAGCCTGTCACTGGTCATGGAACGCACCTCGGATCCCCAGGAGCAGCCGGACGAACCGGACGGGCGCTATCGACGATTCCTGGCCGGCGTCGGCAGTGTTCGCCTGGCCGAAGGGCACGATATGAGCCTTTCGTACGGCTCCCGGCGGGGCGGGCGGGCCTGCACCGCCGGAACGTGCTACGAAGTTCTCTCCTTCGAGGGCCTCGAAGTTCGTCTGACGAGTCGCTTCTAGCCGTCGGTTTCGCGAGGTTGCCGGCCGCACGCGCCTCCCCGAGTGATCAGGCCAGCTCGTCGCGCAACGCTTCTGCTGTCGTGACCGGGGCGCGGCAGGCAAACTGCCGACAGACCCAGGCGGTGGGCGTATCGTCGGTGCTCTCGCGATGCCGGAGCAGTGCGATGACCTCCCGGGCGCGATTGGCGTCCTCGGCATCGGGATCGAGCAGGGCCACCACGCGGTTGTACGGCCGGCTGGTCCGCGCCGCCCGAAGAAGTTCCGCGCTCCCGGAGTGCCGTCCGGACCCCACGATCGCCACCTCGACGGGATCGCCGGTCAGCCAGTCGACGGCCAGAAGCAGGCGATGATGAGCCCCGGGCATTTGAGCCAGGCTGCCGGCGTATGCGCCGACGGTGCCTTCGGCCGCATCGCACCAGTCCGGGCGATCGAGCAGGGCTGCCAGCCGCAGCAGCACATTGGCCATCATCGCATTCCCGGACGGTGTGGCCCCGTCCTGCACGCTCCTCGGCCTCACGAGGAGCGCCTCGGCATCGTCGGCCGTCAGGAAAAAACCGCCGGCCAGGTCCGCGTAGTGTGCCAGCGCTGTCTCGATCAACTGTACGGCCGCCTCGAGCCATGGCAGCTCGAACGTGGCCTCATACAGATCGACAAGTGCCGCGGCCAACGCTGCATAGTCCTCGACATATCCGGTGAGTTCCGCCTTACCGCCGCGCCACGAACGGCGGAGGCGCCCATCGATGACCATCGTATGCAGGACGAAGCTGGCCGCCCGCCTCGCCGGTACGAGCCACGCAGGGTCTTCGAGCGCGACGGATGCATCGACGAATGCCGAGATCATGAGGCCGTTCCACGCCGCCAGGACTTTGTCGTCGAGCGGGGGACGATTTCGCGGTGCCCGCGCCGCAAACAATTTTTGCCGAAGTGGTTCGAGTCGTTGGATCGATTCCAGGTCGGGCGGCTCCGGCTGCCAGAGCACGTTGCGCCCGTGCTCCCAGTTCCCCTCCGGCGTCACATCAAACGCGGCGCAGAAAAAATCGGCGTCGGCCTCGCCGAGAACCGCCTCGATGTCCGGACGCGTCCAGACGTAGAAGAGGCCCTCCTCACCGTCGCTGTCGGCGTCCAGCGAGGAGTAAAAGCCGCCGGCAGGATCGGTGAGTTCGCGCAGGACAAACGTGCCGGTCTCCTCGATCACACGTCGGTACTGGCCGTCGGGCGTGTCGCCGAGCACCCGAAGCGCCTCGGCGTACACCGACATCAGGAGCGCATTGTCGTACAGCATCTTCTCGAAATGCGGCACCTGCCAGCGGGCATCGGTGGCGTAGCGGGCGAATCCGCCGCCCAGATGATCATAGATGCCGCCACGCGCCATCCGGTCGAGCGTCGTGCGTACGACGCCGGCACTGCGCGAATCGCCGGTTTGATGGTGATGCCGGATCAGTAGCGATAGTCCCATGCTCGGCGGAAATTTGGGCGCGCCACCGAAACCACCCCAGGTGTCGTCGTGGCTCGAAAGGAGTCGAATGACGGCGGCGTCCAGCACCTCGCGCCCCACCGGACCGGCCGGCGCCGACACGGTGGATCCCACGATCGCCCGGATCGAGCGCGTCAATTCGGCCGCCTGTTCCGCCACGTCGTTCCGTCGCTCCCGGTAAATGCGAGCCACCTCGGGAACCATGCGACGCATCCCGGGGCGCCCCCAGCGGTCATCCGGCGGAAAGTAGGTGCCGCCATAAAACGGCTCCAGGTCCGGCGTCAGGAAAACGGTCATCGGCCAACCGCCGGAGCCGCTCAACAGCTGCACCGCACTCATGTAGATGTCGTCGAGATCGGGACGTTCCTCGCGATCCACCTTGATGCAGACGAACTCCGCGTTCATCAGCGCCGCAATTGCTTCGTCCTCGAACGACTCATGCTCCATGACATGACACCAGTGGCACGCCGCATAACCGATCGACAGAAAGATCGGCTTGTCCAGGCGTCGGGAGCGCTCCAGCGCCTCCGGACCCCATGGATACCAATCGACCGGGTTTCGGGCATGCTGCAGGAGATACGGGCTGGTGGCCGCGGCGAGGCGATTCAGCCGCGGCGCATCAGGCCTGGTCGGCACATCAGGCACGTCAGGCCCGACGCACCGTCTGCGCAATGTTGGCCCGGGCGGCACTCAACGCGGGAAAGAATCCACCCACCAGCCCCATGACCAGCGCAAAGATGAATCCGGCTACCAGCATGGTCGGCGTCACGGTGAATCGAAACGCCACCTCGCTGAACGTGGCCCAGTTCGTCGTGCCGGTGGAAATGCCGTTGATCGGCAGGGCAAACAGCGCTCCGAGTACGCCGCCGATGCCCGACAGGAACAGTGATTCGAGGACAAACGACGTGAGGACGCTGCTGCGCGAAAATCCGAGCGCCATCATCGTGCCGATCTCGGCCCGCCGGCTGCTGACGGCGGCATACATGGTGTTCAGGGCTCCAAAGACGGCGCCGAACGCCATGACAATGGCAATGAAGGTGCCCAGAACCCGGATGATCGTGGCAATCCGAACCGACTGGTCGGAATAGTAGACGCTCTCGCGCTTCACGACCGCCTGCATTCGGCGATCTCCTTCGAGGCGCTGCTTGAACGCATCGAGAAAGGCGGGGTCCTTCAACCGGACGGTAGCCGACTGGTAACCCTCTCGATCGAACGCCGGGCCGAGAACCTCGCTGTCGCCCCAAACCTCTGACTCGAACGAGGTGCCCCCGGCGTCGAAGATACCGACCACCGTCCACTCACGGCCGCCGAAGTTCACCTTCTCACCGAGCCCGCAATTTTGAAATCGCTCCGACAAGAGCTTCCCGACGATGATTTCACTGAGGCCGCTGTTCCACATTCGGCCGGCCACCAGCTTGAGTCGGGGCCGCAATTGAAACGCGGCCGGCGAAGTTCCGCGCGTCAGGATATTCGAGACGCCGCCGGTGCTCTTCTTCTTCAGATTCACGACGACGACCAGCTCCGGCACGATCATCGGCCGCCCCTGCGTATCAATGGCCACTTCTGGCTGCGTCTGGATGATCGACACCCACTCGCGGCTGACCGAACTGGAGAGTTCGTCATTTCCAGGCACCCGAAGGACGATGGCGTTGGTATCCAGTCCGTTTCCCGCCAGTGCCCGCTCAAAACCACTGGCCAGCGCCAGCACGGCAATGAAGACCGCCACGACCAGGGCGATGCCCACGATGGTGATGGTGGTGGCCAGCCGGCGGACGAACAGATTTCGAATGTTATAACTAATTGGAATGGCCATCAGGCCGCCTCCCGCAGAGCCTGCGCGATGGGCATCCGGGCGGCTTGAATCGCCGGAATGAGTCCCGACAGGATTCCCATGGTCAATGAGAGGACCAGGCCAAGAACGATTGTCGAGGGTTTCACGATGAACGCCGGCACAAACCCGCCCATGTTGAATCCGGTCAGCCCATAGGCGGCGCTCGCCAGCCCGATGCCAAGCACACCGCCGATCAACGAAATCAGCGTGGCCTCCGCGACGATCAGGCCCAGTATGGTGCCGTCGGTGAAGCCGATCGTCTTCATCACCGCAATCTCCTTCGTCCGCTCGCGGGCCGCCATCATCATGGTATTGAACGTGACCAGTGCAATGGCGAAGACGATGGCCGCCCCGATCACCGACACCAGGAAGCCGATGTTGCCCATCATCCCCACGAAGCTGGCCTGGAAGGCGGCTTCGGTTTCCGTTTTCGTCTCGTACGAGCTGTTGGCGAACGTCGCGTCGATCCGCTCGCTGATTGCCGCCGTTTGTCCGGCGCTGGCCAGCTTCACGATGTAGATGCCGACGATTCCCTGGTCGCCCATCGTCTGATTCAGATA
The DNA here is from genome assembly GCA_034440375.1 of Candidatus Eiseniibacteriota bacterium. Taxonomy (GTDB): domain Bacteria; phylum Eisenbacteria; class RBG-16-71-46; order JABDJR01; family JAWXBZ01; genus JAWXBZ01. The sequence continues at coordinate 7,266 of JAWXBZ010000141.1, read as the reverse complement.
CTTCCAGTTGAAATAGAGGGTGTTGGCATCCACATCGGGCGTCTCGGGCTCGTAGATGCCGCGCACGATCAATCGCCACTCGTTTCCGTCCGGATACGGATAGATGTCCCCGACGATCGGAATCGTGTCGCCGATCTTGAAGCCATATTTTTTTGCCAGTGCCGAGCCGACGAGGCAGCCGGTCTGATCGGCCTTGAATGCCGCCATCTGATCCGGAGGAATCAACAGTTCCGGGTACATGGCAAAGTAGGTGTCCACGTCCACGGCAAACTTGGCGAAGAAGTTCTTCGGTTCCTGGTATTCGCCGCCGAACCAATTGGCCCACGATACGCCCGACACCCCTTCAACCGCCGCAATCCGATCGCGATAGGCCAGCGGCAGGGGAAATATGAGCGAGGTGCTGCGTCGAACGATCAGGCGTGTCTCGTCGGCCACCTCCACCGCGGCGTTGAAGGCGGTGATGACGGTCCTGAGCGTGGAGAACAGGAACAACGCCACGGCGATCGAGGCAATCGTCAGCACCGTCCGGCGAAGGCTGTGCGTCATGTTCCGGAAGATGAGTCCAAGGAACTTCATGTTCGGATCGCCACTTCCTGAACGCCCATGACCCCCTTCTCGAACGTGCGAACCATGTGGGCCCTCTGGGCCGCCGAGGGGTCGTGGGTCACCATGATGATTGTCTTGCCGAACTCGGCGTTCAGCCGCTCGAGCAGCGTCAGGATTTCCGTCGCGGAGCGCGCATCCAGATCACCGGTCGGCTCATCGGCCACGATCAGCGTCGGGTCCGTCACGATCGCCCGCGCGATGGCCACCCGCTGTTCCTGACCACCGGACAGTTGCTTGGGATAGTGGTCCATCCGGTCCTCAAGATCGACCAGGCGAAGAGCCGTCATGACATGATCACGCCGTTCCTTCCTGGACAAGGGCGTCAGCAACAGCGGCAATTCGATGTTGTGGTAGGCATCCAGCACCGGAATCAGGTTGTAGAACTGGAAGATGAACCCGACGTTGTGGGCCCGCCATGCGGCCAGCTTTCCCCCGGACATCGCCGTGATCTCGTCGTCGCCAACCACGATCTTTCCTTCTGTCACCTGGTCGATGCCGGCGATCAGGTTCAGCAGCGTCGACTTCCCGGAGCCGGAGGGTCCCATCAGCGCCAGAAACTCCCCCCTGGCCACATCAAACGAGATGTTGTTCAAGACCGGCACTTCCAGCTTGTCCCGGTAGTACACCTTGGTCACGTTCTGAACCTGAATCAGTGTGTCGGCCACTACAACGCTCCTTCCACGACGGTGACCCGGTCACCATCCTTCAATGTCTCGGGCGCTCCCAGAACCACCGACTCTCCGCCGGCCAGCCCGGCGCCAATGCGGGTCTTGTCGCCGACGGGGCCGAGCAATTCCACCGGCCTTGCGGCCACCCGGCCATCCTTGACCAGCCAGACGATCGGTCGGCCCTCACGCTGCGCGACCGCCGCGGTCGGAACGAGGACGATCGCCCCGGATCCAGGCGCCGCGCCGCCACCCGCGGTTCCATCTCCCGCGTTGAGGAAGTAAACCTTGCCGCCCATTTCGGGAAGAATTCGCGGATCGGGCTTGTCGAATGACACCTTCACCTGCACGGTGGCCTTCTGCCGGTCGGCCGTGGGCACCACCTGGCGGACGCGGGCCGGAAAACGGACTCCCTGGTAGGCATCCAGCTCGACCTCCGCCGGCTGTTTTTCGTGGACGCGAGCCACATATCCCTCGTTCACATCCACGATCATCTCGCTCGATTTGAGATCGGCCATCGTCACGATGGCGCCGCGGGTCAGGCCACCGTTGGCCGGCAGCGGGCTGACAATCTCCCCGACTTCGGCCTCCTTGCGAAGGATCGTTCCATCGAATGGTGCCTTGATGAATGTCTTCTGGAGGTTTTCACGCGCCATCTGAAGGGTGGCCGTTGCCTCGCGCGAGCCCGCTTCCGCCGCGCCAAGTTCGGCCACCGCCACATCCATCCGGCTCGAGGCATCGTCCAGCGTCGTCTGGGCGCCGAGTCCCTTCTCGATGATTTCCTTTTGGCGGCGAAGCTCAATCACCGCACGATCGCGCTCGGCCTTGGCCCGGGCCACCTTGGCCCTTGCCGTTTCCAATCGCGCCTCGTCGCCCCGAATTTGCGCCTTGAAGTCATCGTTCCGGAGCACACCCAGCACCTGTCCGGCCGACGCCGTATCTCCTTCCTCCACGTAGAGGGCGGCCAACCGCCCGCCAACCTCGGAGGACACCGATGCCTTGAGCCGCGGAACCACGTATCCGTTGGCGGTCAAAATCTCGCTACGGACAACGCCACCCGCAATACCGCCCGCCTCGGCCAGCGCCACGCGAACCTCTGGCGGCTTTCGAAGGCTCATGGCGAGCTGGACCGCCACGGCGCCGACCAATCCCAAAACGACAATCAGGCCGACCCAGAAGAAGAGCCCGCGCCCACCGCGCTTGTTTGTCCGATCGATCCTAAGTGACGAAATATCAGCAGTTTTCGTGGATGACATACTCTGAAAGTCCTCCGGAGAGGTGACACTATAGTAGATGGGTCTGCCGGTTGAACACTTTGGAGAGTGCCCGGCCCTGCCGGTTTCGCCCCAAGGGCAAACGGCTGGCCCCGTGCTACACTTTCCGGCCTATGTTTGAAGTCACGAAGAAGGCCACATTCGCCGCCGCCCATTTCCTGCGCAATTACGACGGCCCCTGCGCCCGCCTCCACGGCCACAATTGGACCGTCGAGGTGACCGTCCGCGCCCCCAAAGTCGATCCGATGGGCATGGTCGTCGATTTCATGGATCTGGGAGCCGCCATGGATGAGCTCCTGGAGATGGTCGACCACCGTAACCTGAACGAGATCCCTCCGTTCATCGAGGTCAACCCCACCTCGGAAAACCTGGCCGCCTGGTTTCACCAGGAACTGGAACGTCGCCTCGCCCCCAAGGGCATCCGCCCGCACGTCGTCCGCATCTGGGAGATGCCGGACTGCTCGGCGGCCTACTGGAAAGAGTAATCAGCCCGCCACCCGGCTGATGGACGCCACCCATGAAGATCAACGAAATTTTCCACAGCATCCAGGGCGAATCCACGCACGCGGGCCGCCCCTGCGTCTTTGTCCGCACCACCGGCTGTTCCCTCCGCTGTGTCTGGTGCGACACCAAGTACGCTTTTTACGAAGGCCGGGAAAGGTCGCTCGACGAGATCATCGCCGAGGTGCGGAGCTACGGCTGCCCGCTCATCGAGCTGACCGGCGGCGATCCGCTGGAGGCCCCGGAAGCCCCCGAACTCTGCCGCCGCCTCCTCGACCTGGGACACGAAGTCCTCGTCGAAACCGGCGGCCACCGGGACATCTCCGTCATCGATCCCAGGGCCCGCGTCATCATGGACATCAAGTGCCCCGGCAGCCACATGTCCGACAAGATGGACTGGCAGAACCTGGGCCGACTCTGGAGAGGGTGCGAACTCAAGTTCGTACTGGCCAACCGGGCGGATTACGACTGGGCGCTGCAGACCATCAGGGACAAGAACCTCGACCGCTGGCCTCTTCTGTTCTCCCCGGTCCATGGCGATCTCGAACTCCGCCCCCTGGCCGAATGGATGCTCGCCGACCGCGTTTCCGCCAGGCTGCAGGTGCAGATGCACAAGTACATCTGGGATGCGGCGACGAGGGGGGTTTGACGATAAATGGCTTTCAAGGCGGACTTCTTGATTTCCAGACGATAGGGACCGTGGGATGCTGGTGTCACTTAAGGCCGAGATCCTCCCGGGCCTTTTCATAGAGGACGGACCCCGACTCCTTGAGTGCAAGCCCCTCACGCACCTTACTGGCGCCAAGACGTGTCATTGATGATCTCCCAAGTTCAATTGACGACCATCCAAGGGCCGCCAAAGCTACGTACTATTTGTACGTTATGTACAAGCTATGCGCCTTCATTCAAGTGTTTACGGAATGGGCGTTTTTCGACCGCATCTCTGGCCCGGGTAGTTCGACGATTGTAAGTTGCTATAAAATAACATTTTATGGCCTATCAGACGCGTTTATGAGTTACATCTAGTAAATTTGCGAGATGCATCTAGTAAATGTGCTATATTGTTGCCATGAAAACGTTTGTGCGCGCACAATACGCAACCCTCCAGGGTCGCCTGCAGGAGCCACGCCGATCGATTCAGGCCATTATCGGACCGCGCCAGGTCGGTAAGACAACCATGATTCGCCAGCTCCTCGAGCGAATGAACCTTCCGCACCACTTTGCGACCGCAGATACCCCAAATGCCGTTGGACCAGACTGGATCAGTCAACAATGGGCCGAGGCCACGAAACTGGTTGTCGGTGGAACACCGGCGGTGCTGGTCCTGGACGAGGTACAAAAGGTGTCTCAATGGTCCGAGTCCGTGAAACTTCACTGGGACGAGGACACTTGGCGTGAGCGACCACTTCATGTCGTCGTGACCGGTTCATCACTCCTGCTGATTCACTCCGGACTCACCGAGTCACTGGCCGGCCGATTCGAGCTCCTCCGCATGCCCCACTGGTCCTTTCGGGAAATGAAGGAAGCGTTCGGGTGGCATTTGGAAAAATACATCTACTTTGGGGGCTTCCCCGGCAGCGAGGGAAAAACCGACGACATCGCCCGATGGAAGCAGTTCATCCAGGACTCGATGATTGAGCCGATGATCGGCCGTGATGTTCTGCTCACGACGCGCGTTGCCAAGCCCGCACTGCTTCGACGGCTTGTCGGCCTGGCATGTGAGCACTCCGGCCAGGCCCTCTCCTACACCAAGATGCTGGGACAATTACAAAATTTCGGCAACTCAACCACCATGGCCCATTACCTGGACCTGCTGGCCGGAGTCGGGATGGTGTCCGGGTTGAGAAAATTCTCGATTGACCGGGCACGTCAGCGTGGCTCAAGCCCAAAGCTGCAGGTCTGGAATACCGCCCTTCAGTCGGCCTTTAGTTCCTACACCTTCGAGACGGCCAGACAGGATCCCGTCTACTGGGGTCGCCTTGTAGAATCCGCCGTGGGAACACACCTGCTGAACACCCTCTGGGGCTCGACGGGGGAGGTCTTCTACTGGGCCGACGGCAAGTGGGAGGTCGACTTTGTCCTTCACCGGCTGGGAAAGACCGCGGCCATCGAGGTGAAAACCGGTCGCGTCGATCGACCGGCGCCAGGGCTGACCGCCTTCACCGCCAAGTATCCAGCCGCCAGCGTGCGCCAGGTCGGACCGGATCCGGCGAACCTGGAGGCCTTCTTCTCATCCGGGCTCAGCGACTTGCTTTAGGCGCCAGCTCGGGGCAAGCGTCGGCATCAAAACCGAAGGCCGGTCCACCTCTCGGTGAACCGGCCTCGATAACTCCAACGGACTCCGGAGAGTCCGATGTCAGAGTCTTAGAGCTTCACGACCTTGTCGGCCGCCGGACCCTTCTGACCCTGGACGATTTCGAACTGGACACGCTCACCCTCGGCGAGCGACTTAAAGCCCTGCGCCTGGATGGCCGAGTGGTGAACGAACAGGTCCTTGCCGCCATCCTCCGGCGTAATGAACCCAAAGCCCTTGGTGTCGTTGAACCACTTCACCGTTCCGGTCATCGTCATCTTCCTACCTCTTTCGTAAACTTCGCAATCGGGGCCCAGCTCAACACCATGCCGTTCGACTACAGTATGTTCGTGATCAGATGCCCTCACGATAGGCTAAAACCCCCGCCCCCCAACAACCGCCAGAGACCGAGTCGCCACCACAATATAGGTTGAGTTGGTTGGCGCGATGGAGAATATACCCTGAAATGGTGGGAGGAATGCAACTTTTTTACGCTTGGATCGAGGAGTTTCAGGTCAGCCTGGCCCGGCCAGTCAGTTAAGCCATTATTACATAATGATTTATGACGAGAACCCGGCCCCGCCTAGCAGAGCGCTGCAAGAAATCTCGCCGCCGGCAGGCATCGGACGCCCTCCTCGACAAAGTCGCGCTCCCCCTCAAGGACCACCTGATAGCTGTAGGGAATTTGCAGACGCTCGCGGTAATAGAGGAGGGAGGGGTCAATGCGCACACCTGAAACCCTTGCCTCCACGGCAAACCATGGTTCCCGGTCGATCGATACAAGGAAGTCTACTTCCCGACCGGTACGATCCCGGAGATAGGAGAGTTCAGCCCGGATCCCTTCTCGGTCTTCCAGTAAATGGCAAAGCTTGAGCAGGTGAAGCGCCACGAGATTTTCAAATCGCGGTCCGGCATCGGACACCAGGCTGGAATCCCACAGGTAAGCCTTCGGCATAAGCCGAAGTCCCTGCGCCCGCTTGGACACAAACGGCCGCAGCCGAAAGATGTGGTACAGCCGCTCCAGGATGTCCACCCAGTGCGTCACCGCCCGGTGACTCACCTCGAGATCTTCACGGAGCGCATTTAGCGACAACGGCGATCCGACCCGTTCGGGCAGCATGTCGGCCAAGAGCTGCATTGAAGACAGATCGCGAACAGATTCAAGGTCCCGGACATCCTCGCGGAAGAATCGATCAAGGCGATCCTTCTGCCAGCGCCGCCAGGTCCGCGCCGATTGGGCCAGAAACGGTTCCGGGAAACCGCTGAAAGCCATCATGGACTGAACGACGGCCGCGTCACCCTGCAGCGGCACCTGGATCTCGCCTCCCGGAATCGGCAAGTCGGCCACCCCCTCGGAGCGAAGCTCCGCAACTGACAGCGGATGCAGGCGATAATGATGATACCGACCCTGCAGCGAGTCCCCGCCACGTCTATAGGTGTCCATCCGAGCACTCCCGGTGACAAGAAACCTCAGCCGCTCCCGGTGCGCATCAAACTCCCCCTTCAGCCAGCCCTTCCAAGACCGCCACTTATGCAGTTCATCCAGCACAACCAGCGCACGCCCCCCCGGCCAACGAGCCGCCCGAATCTCCTTCCGATCCAACCGATTATCCCAATTAAAATAAGCCCCCACCGACTCCTCATCGAGAAGCCGCCTAGCCAACGTCGTCTTACCCACCTGCCGCGGCCCAGCCAAGAGCACCATCTTTCCTGCGAGGTCGGCACGAATAGGGGCTTCGAGGTAGCGGGGGAACGTCATGTACTTATTTTGCATTAAGGCAAATAAAAGCGCAACATTTTTTGCTCTTTTTGGAAACTGGCATCAAAAATCAGTGCGCTCACTCTAGACATATTGTTTTATTACAACATGTTATGTCGCTGAAATGGTTGGCACTTGTTGGTGAAGGGTACGCACTGCTCCTGGCTG
>JAWXBZ010000140.1:0-10022 GCA_034440375.1 Candidatus Eiseniibacteriota bacterium | reverse complement strand
GCGTGCCGGCTTCCGAGGTGGCCGCATCCAGCCAGGCCGATCCTCATGATCGCCTCAGCGCGTCAGGCCGCGCTGCGAGCTTTCCACGAATTCGAGGAGATAGCCGACCTCCGGCCCGGATGGCACGTCAAGGCGAATCCGGGCGATCGCATCGTTTAGCAACAACTCCGACCGGAACAATATCTTGTAGGCCCGCTTCAAGGCGGCGATGGTGGCTTCGGTGAAGCCGCGTCTTTCGAGCCCGATGCGGTTGAGGCCCGCCATGGCCGGTGGATTGCCGGCCACCAGGGCGTAGGGCGTCACGTCCTGGGAAATGCGTGAGGCACCGCCGATCATGACATGGGCCCCGATCCGGACAAATTGGTGGATGGGCGTCATGCCTCCGAGAATGGCGTAATCTTCAATGGTGACGTGGCCGGCCAGGTTGACCGCGTTCGCCAGGATCACATGGTTGCCGATGGTGCAGTTGTGGGCCACGTGGGTGTAGGCCATCAACAGGCAATCCGAGCCGACGCGGGTCGACTTCCCCTCGTCGGTGGCCAGATTCAGCGTGGCGAATTCGCGAATGACCGTCCGCTCGCCAATATGCAGCCAGGTGACTTCGCCCCGGTACTTGAGATCCTGCGGAGCCAGCCCGACCGCCGCGTGTGGAAAGATGCGGCAACCGGCTCCGACCCGGGTGTGTCCCTCGACGATGGCGTGGGCGCCGACCGAGACGTCGGGCCCCAGGTGAACATGCCGGCCGATGATGGCAAAGGGGCCAATGTCAACCCCGGGGTCCAGCTCGGCCCCGGATGCCACGATGGCTGTGGGATGGATGTTCGGTGCCGCCACTTCAGCGATCCACCACGGTCGCAATCAGGTCGGCTTCGGCGGCCAGCGAATCGCCAACGTAAGCCTTGCCGGACATCTTGCCGACACGACCGTTGAATCGAATGAGAGTCAGCTCGAGGCGGAGCTGATCTCCCGGCCGAACCGGTTTGCGGAACTTGGCCTTCTCGATGGCCATGAAGTAGACAAGCTTTTCCTTCGGCCTGCTGACTTTGTTGAGCAGCAGGATGCCGCCGCACTGGGCCATCGCCTCGATAATCAGGACACCAGGCATGATGGCGTGTCCGGGGAAGTGGCCGGTAAAAAACGGCTCGTTCACCGTGACGCCTTTCAAACCGACGACCCGATTGTCGGTCATATGCAGGATCCGGTCGATCAGCAAGAGCGGGTAGCGGTGCGGCATGATCGTCATGATGGCGTCGATATCCCACGGCGGGGTAACCCCCTCGATGGGAACCGGCGGCAGGCCGGTGAAGGAGGCGGATTGCTCCTCCACATCATGGATACGCTTCACGAACTCCACATTGGACTGGTGGCCTGAGCGGCGGGCGATGACATGCCCCTTGAGCGGCCGACCGAGAAGGAAGAGATCGCCGAGGAGGTCGAGCACCTTGTGGCGAACCAGCTCGTCGCGAAAGCGCAGCGGCTTCTCATTCAGGATGCCATCGTCCATGATGACAATGGCATTGTCCAGGCTGCCCCCGCGAATCAGCCCCTGGGCACGCAGCCGCTCGACATCCTTGTGCATGACGAAGGTGCGGGCCGGCGCGATTTCGGAAAGGAACACCTCCGGCGAGAGATCGAACGAAGCCACCTGCGTGCCCACCGCCGGGCTGTCGTACTCGATCGTGAAGGAGATCCGGAGTCCGTCGTGCGGGATCCCGATCAGTTCGACCCCATCCCGGTTAAGCGTGATCGGCTCCTGAATCCGGAGCCATCGTTTTTCGGCGGCCTGTTCGACAATGCCGGCGGCCAGGAGTGCCTTCGCGATCGGCAGGGCCGACCCATCTTGCGGCTCGGCCGCCTCCTGCCCGTCAATCTCGATGATCAGGTTGTCGACGCCGAGACCGGCCACGGCCGCCAGCACATGCTCGACCGTGTGCACTTCGGCCCCGTTCTTCCGGAGAATGGTTCGGCGGCCGGCATCGGGGTCGTAAATGGCCGACTCCGGCCGGACCGGGATGCGGGGACGCCCCGGCAGGTCGATGCGTTCGAAGACAACACCGGAATTGGGACTGGCCGGCAGAAAGTTGAGCGTGGTCCTCTGGCCGCTATGAAGCCCAACCCCCGAGATGGTAGCCGGACCACCGATGGTTTTTTGGCGGTTCACGACCGCCTCCCGCCGGATCCAGTTTCATCGGTTCGGTATCGAGTCACAGGATTCGCTCCCGTTCCTTGGCCAGCTCCGATTCGAGCCGCTCCAGCCGCTCGGTCAGATCCCGAATGTCGCGGACCAGCTCGGGCAGTCGGCGCGTATGCGCCTGTACCCGGAGCGCCTGATCGTGGTCGGAAGCCGGATAGCCTGATACCCGGGCGTCATCCGAGACCGACTTGGTGACACCGGCCTGCCCGCCGATGAGTGCGCGATCACCGATCCGGAGATGGCCGCCGACGCCAGCCTGCCCGGCGAGCGTGACGTCGTGGCCCACGTGTGTGGAGCCCGAAACGCCAACCTGGGCGCAGACAATGCTGTTGGCACCGATCGTCACGTTGTGTGCGATTTGAACAAGGTTGTCGATCTTCACGCCGGGGCCGATTCTGGTCACGCCGGTGGTGGCCCTGTCAATGGTGGAATTTGCGCCGATCTCCACATCATCCTCGACATGCACCGTGCCGAGTTGCGGCACCTTGAGATGGGCACCGCCCGCCTTCACGTAACCAAAGCCGTCGGCCCCGATGACGGCGCCGGCGTGCACGATGACGCGATGACCCAGCGTTGAGGATTCGCGCACCACCACGTTCGGGTAGAGACAGGCATCATCGCCAAGATTGCAATCCGCGCCAACAAAGACACCGGGCTGGAGAATCGTCCGAGCGCCGATTTGTGCCCCCGCCTCGATGACGACGTGGGCTCCAATTGAAACACCCTCGCCCAGCACGGCCGTCGGGTGGATAACGGCCGTCGGATGGATGCCCGCGACCGGTTTTGGCCGCTCGGCTCCGTACAGATGAAGAGTCTGCAGAAAGCCGACGTAGGGATCGGCGACACGAATCAGGACCGGGCCAGCGGCATGCTCGTTGACGTGATCGAGGCCGACGATGAGGGCGTGGGCCCGGGTCGTGGCCACGTAGGTCGCATAGCGCGGATGAGCGAGGAACGAAATCTGGCCCGGTTCCGCCTCGCGAATGCCGGCCACGCCGGAAATGGAGGGGTCGTTGGAACCATCAACCTGCCCGCCTATCCTGGCGGCAATCTCCGAAACTCGGTAACTTCGCACGCGCGCCTCCTCCGACCCGCCCTGGATCCCATCGCCGGATTGCCAGCGCTACTTGGGGGTGGTGGTTCCAGTGGCCTGGTTCAATTCCCCGAGAACCCGATCGGTCAGATCCAGCGATGGATCGCCGTAGACCAGATTTCCATCCGCGGCGTCGAAAATGAAGGTGTATCCCTCGGCCAGCGCAATCCTCATCGTCACCTCGCGAATTCGGGTGATGATGTCCTTGGTCAACTGTTCATTGCGCTGGGCCGCCTTGCCGGTCGGGCCCCAGATTTCCCGCTGAAGCTGTTCGAGCTCGCTGTAGCGAGCCTGGAGTTCCGACTCCTTTTCCTTGCGCCGCGCGTCGGACAGCATCAACTTTTGGGCCTCGAACTCGCGTTCGAGCTTGGCCAGTTCGGTTTTCTTGTTCTCGAACTGCCGAACCCAACCCTCGAGGTCTTGATTGAATTCGCTTTCAGCCGACTTCGTGCCGGTGAACTCGCGAAAAACCCTCTCGGAATCGATGTAACCGATCTTGTAGTCAGCAGCCAGCGCAACGGTGGCGCAGTTTATCAGAGCAGCAGCCAAAAACAAGGCCCGGAAGGCGGTGCCAACACGCATAACCCATCTCCTTGTCACGAGTTAGAACTCATTCAACAGGTGCCTGAAGAATCTGCCAGGTGTCTGAAGAATCTGCCAGGTGCCTGAAGAATCTGCCAGGTGCCTGAAGAGCCCATTAGGAAGCTGTCAAAAGAAACGGCCGAACAGCAGGTGTCCCTGCCAGCCCCCCCGGTCATAACGCCCGCCGCGGCCGGGCGTGCGATCTCGATTCAGCCGGTCGAAACCGTAGGCGTAATCGAACCCGACCTGCCCCAGCAGCGGGATTTCCATCCGAACGCCGAAGCCGAGCGACTTGTGGATTGAATCCCATCGGAAGTCGGAAACGTCATTCCAGGTACCACCCGCTTCGGCGAAGAGAGCCGCATGAAGAGGATCGACCAGGGTAAACTGGCGCTCCAGCGTCAGGACGCTGTAATAGCGGCCACCGGGGAAGGTGTCGTACACGGCGACGATCGTCGTATCGTCCCGTGTCACGACCCCATCGTCGATTACCTTCGTCGTGGTGGTGAGCAGCCTCGTCAGCACGTTGTCATCCGGAACCACTTCGTAATCAGAGTAGCCGCGAAGCGATTGGCCACGCGTGGTTCCACCCAGCCGAAACAGCTCGAGCGCCTCCACCTTCCAGTAGCGATCCTCGGGGATCGAAGGATCAAGATCCGTGGAGTCGGAAGGCGGGTAGCCATCGCGCAGATCGTCGAGGCCATTCCTGAAAGCGGTGGCGCCGAGCTGGGTGCGAATCATCCAGGCGGGCTTGGTTCCCGCCAGCAGTTGTCTGTCCCGGGCAAAAAAGCGGCCGTCAAACAACACCTTGTTGAACCTGACATTCCCCTGCAACGGACCACCATTGATCTCCCATGACAGGCTCGAAATGGAACCGGCCTGGGGGTAGATCGGATGGTCCGTCGAGTTACGGTTCAGGCCCACGGTGATGCCCGAGGCGCTCCGCGTCGACGAATCGATCCCGATTGGATCGGGGGTTGAGATGTTGAGCGTCTCGGTGTACGAGGTCGAATCAGCGGCATAAGTTTTTCGAAGGCTCTCATCGATGGTGATGCGACCGAGTCCCTCGGTCCGCTCGAATGAGTAGGTCCCGAACATCCGGGTATACGCAACACCGGGCACCGGTCGTCCGAAGCGAAGCGCGCCCCCCGTTCGGAGGACCTGGTAGATGTCACGAATGTAGTTTGAGCGAAAGATGTCGATCCCAAGGGTCGTCGGCGATCCCATGAACCAGGGTTCGGTGAACGACAGATCGAAATTCGACGTCCGGCTGCCCCGTTCCATTCGCAGATTGACCGCCTGCCCGTTGCCAAAAACATTCGGGTGTCCCAGTTCGAGAAAACCGGTCAGCCCTCCCTGGCTCGAGAAGCCGGCGCCGGCGGAGGCCGTGCCGACGGCCTTTTCCTCCACGTTGAGCACGAGGTCGACATCAAAGCTGTTCGGGATCGGTCGGAAATCAACCTGCACATCCTGAAAGAATCCGAGCTGGAAGAGCTCCCGCTGGCTCCGAATGAGGAGCGCGCGATCAAATCGGCTGCCGGGAAAGAGATAAAGCTGGCGGCGGATCACTTTTTCCTTGGTCCGCGTATTTCCGGTAATGCGGATCTCACGGACCTTGGACGGTTCCTGCTCCTGAATCTGGTAAACGACTTCGACGACCGTGGAGTCCAGCGATTCCTCCGGGTCTACCTGGCTGTACAGGTAGCCTCGATCGGCATAGGCGCCGCCGATCTCGCCGGCCGATTCGTCCACTTTTCGCCGATTGTAGGTTTCGCCCGGCTTGAACTTGATCAGGCTTCCCAGCAGTGGCGTGGGCAGAATGACGTTTCCCTCGATACGCGGTGCCGCCATCGTGTAGAGCGGACCCTCGACCACGTTGAATACGACGGTGGCCGTCCGCTTGTCGTCGGCATAGGTAACGTCGTAACCGGTGACCCGGGCGTCGCGGTAGCCGTGCTCCTGATAGTACTCGCGGATATTGTCCCGATCCGCTTCGAGCGTGCTGGTCTTGAGGTGCCCTTTTTTCCAGAACGATTTCTGGTCGGTGTCGAGCTCCCCACGCAGTTTGTCGTCATCGATTCGCTCATTCCCCTCGAAGCTGACCGCCGCCACCTGGACGCGGTTTCCCTCCCGGATGTCAATGGAGAGGACCCGATCGGAGGCGCGCGGCCCCGGCGTGAAAGACGCGGTGACCTCGGCCAGCGGGAAACCTTCTTCGCGGTACATTTCGTTCAGTGCGGCCACGGCGTCGATCTGCGTTCGGGGGCCGGCCGTGCGACTGCTGTAGCCGGTCAACTTCTCGCGCAACTTGTCGGCATCCAGCTCCTTGTTTCCGCTGAATTCGACGGCCGATACGCGCGGCAGTTCCTTGACGCGCACGATGAGGTCGATGGAATCTCCCATGACGTCCGCATCGACTTCCACCTGGCTGAAGAGATCAAGCCGGTAAAGTGCCTTGACCCCATCACGGACGGCGGCGGGACGGTATCGATCGCCAGTCTGAATACCGATGCCACTTCGGACCCGAAGCGTATCGACCGACTCGACTCCCTCCACGCGGATGTGCCGCACGCGGGTTTCCCCTTGCGCGACCGCACGCAGAACCGGCAACAAAAGACTGCTCGCCCCGACAAGAATCAGGGCGAGCAGGCAGCGGAAAACTGGTTTCGACTGGAAGGGCGCCTCAGGCGCCGCGACCGACTTTCTCGGCATTCATGTCCCCCGACACCTTCTCCTCAAAAACCAGTTCATCAGCCTTGCGCCCAATGCGAACATGGCTTCCCGGTTTGAATTTTCGTTCCAGGACCAGCATGGCGAGAGGATCCTCCACCAGCCGCTGGATGGCCCGCCGGAGCGGTCGGGCACCCAGGTTCGGATCGAAGCCCTTTTCCACGAGCAATTGTGCCGCCGGTGGCGTGATGGTCAGGTGAAGCCCCTGTTCGGCCACCCGCTTCGTCACTTCATCGAGAAGAATATGGACGATCTGCTCCATTTCCTTCCGTCCCAGTGCCCGAAAAACAATCACGTCGTCAATTCGATTGAGAAATTCCGGATTGAAAGTCCGTTTGACCTCCTCGAGGACCGACCCCTTCATCTTGTCGTAGGTGGTCTGGTCGTCGGACTTGCCGAAACCAAGCTGGCTACGCCCCCCGATCTGCCGGGCCCCGAGATTGCTGGTCATGATCAGGACGGTGTTCTTGAAGTTGACCTTGCGCCGCATGCTGTCGGTCAGGGTGCCATCCTCCAGCACCTGGAGCAGCATGTTGAATACGTCCGGATGCGCCTTCTCGACCTCGTCCAGCAGCACGACGCTGTACGGCTTGCGCCGAACCTTTTCCGTGAGCTGCCCCCCCTCCTCGTAACCAACATAACCGGGAGGGGCACCGACAAGGCGGCTGACCGAAAACTTCTCCATGTATTCCGACATGTCGATGCGAATCAGCGCTTCGGGATCGTCGAAGAGATGCTGGGCGAGCACCCGGGCCAGTTCCGTCTTCCCGACGCCGGTCGGTCCCAGGAAGATAAAACTGCCGATCGGACGGCGTGGATCGCGGAGTCCGGCCCGATTGCGCCGAACGGCCTTGGCCACCGCGGCGACGGCCTCGTCCTGGCCGATGATCTTCTTCTTCATCTCGTCTTCCATCCGCAGGAGCTTGGCTGACTCCGATTCCTCGAGCCGACTGGCCGGGACGCCGGTCATCTTGGAAATGACCACCGCGATGTCCTCGGCGTCGACGGTCGGAGTCTTCATCGTCTTTGATTCCTGCCACTCACGCTTCAGCTTGGCCAGCTGTTTGCGCATGTCCTTTTCCTTGTCGCGGAACGAGGCGGCCTTTTCGAACTCCTGGGCCTGGATGGCCGATTCCTTCTCCTTGGCCAATTCCTCGATCTTCTTCTCCATGGCTCGGAGGTCCGGTGGAACAACGGACATCGAGAGGCGGGAGCGTGCGCCCGACTCATCAAGCACATCGATGGCCTTGTCCGGGAGGAAGCGGCTCGACATGTAACGATCGGAAAGCTTCACGGCCGCCACGATGGCTTCATCGGTGAACTTGACGCCATGGTGCGCCTCATATTTGTCACGCAGGCCGCGAATGATCAGGATGGCCTCGTCGGGCGACGGCGGCTCGACCATGATCGGCTGGAAGCGGCGCTCGAGGGCGCCGTCCTTCTCGATGTACTTTCGAAACTCGTCCAGCGTCGTGGCGCCGATGCACTGCAGCTCGCCGCGGGCGAGCGCCGGCTTCAGCATGTTGGAGGCATCGATGGCCCCCTCGGCGCCACCGGCACCGACGATGGTGTGCAGTTCATCGATGAAGATGATGGTGTCTTTCGACTCGCGGATCTCGTTCATGACAGCCTTCAGGCGCTCCTCGAACTGACCGCGGTACTTGGTGCCGGCCACGACCGCCGCCAGGTCCAGGGTGACGATTCGGCGATCCAGCAGGGTTTCGGGAATCTTTCCTTCCACGATCTTCATGGCCAGTCCCTCGGCGATGGCCGTCTTGCCGACCCCGGGCTCTCCGATCAGGACCGGGTTGTTCTTCTTGCGGCGGGACAAGACCTGGATGACCCGCTCGATCTCATTTTCGCGGCCGATGATCGGATCTAGTTTTCCTTCCCGGGCCAGTTGCGTCAAATCCCGGCCGAACTGGTTCAATGCGGGTGTGTCGGCCTTCTCCTCGTCGGCCGGCCGGGTGCTGGCCGGCGTGCCGCCAAGCAGGCGGAGCGTTTCCTCGCGAACCTTCTTTCGATCGACGCCGAGTTCCAGCAACACGCGGGCGGCCACACCCTCCCCCTCCCGGATCAGGCCCAGGAGCAGATGTTCCGTGCCGACATAGTTGTGTCCCAGCTGGCGCGCCTCGTCGATTGAGAGTTCGAGCACGCGCTTGGCCTTTGGCGTGAAGGGAATCTCTCCGATGGTGAGCGTGCCGCCCGGGCTGGCCACCATGCTTTCCACCGCCTGGCGAATGACATCGAGGTCAAGGCCCAGGTTGGACAGCACGTTGGCAGCGATCCCCTCCCCCTCTCGAATCAGGCCGAGAAGCAGGTGCTCGGTGCCGATATAGTCATGCTGGAGGCGGGCCGCTTCTTCTCTTGCCAGGTACATGACCTTGCGGACCCGTTCCGTGAATTTGTCGTGCATTGTTCAGAACCTCCAGGGCGGTCGGCACGAGGGCGTCCGACGGCCCGGCCCAGTAAAATTCCGATTAGGCGGTGCGGGTAACCCCCGCCCGCCAGTGCGGTTCCGGAACCGCTCGACCTTGTTACCCTCCGACGGCTGCCAATCGTCTGCGAATCATGTCGGCACGATAAACGTTTCGCTCCGACGATTCGAGCGGCTGTCCCGCCAGCGCCTGAACATGAGCCGGCTGAGAATAAACCATGATTTCGTTCAATGTCATGAGGTCGGTCAGACCATCGATCCCCATGGCCAGGCCAAAGCGCACCGCGCTCGACAGGCTGATCACTTCCTGCGAGGAGATTGACCGGCTGTAGCGCAGCGTACCAAAGGCCCGCCACACCTTGTCCTCGACCTGAAGTCGTGCCGTCCGGAGCATGGCCTCTCTGGCCCTCCCCTCGAATTCGATCAATTGATTCGTGACACGTTCCAGATTTTCCAGAATTTCCAGTTCGGCCCGTCCCAGCGTCTGCTGATTGGACACCTGGAAGAAATTGCCCATGACATCGGTTCCCTCACCGTAGAATCCGCGGACAGCAAGACCAACCGCTGCAACACCTTGCAGTATTTTTTTCAACTGCTTTGTCAGAACCAGGGCCGGAAGGTGAATGAGGACCGAGGCCCGCATCCCGGTGCCGACGTTGGTCGGGCAGGCGGTCAGGTAGCCGTAATCGGGCCGATACGCATAGTCCAGATCGCGGTTCAGAAGGTCATCGACATCGCTGATCAGGGCCCAGACTTCGGCCAGATCGAACCCCGAGGTGATGGCCTGGAGGCGGAGGTGATCCTCCTCGTTGACCATGATCGAGACGTTCTCGCCCGGCGCAACCAGGACGCCCCGGGCCCGACTTCCCTGGGAGAGATCCCGGCTGATCAGGTGCCGTTCAACCAGAAACGTCCGGTCCATCTCCGCGATATCGTTCATCGGAAAGAATCCGGCCTCGGTGAGCGGGCTCGCGCCGCGCGCGGCG
>JAWXBZ010000139.1:0-9102 GCA_034440375.1 Candidatus Eiseniibacteriota bacterium | reverse complement strand
TCCACCGTTCACCCTTCGCCCGCGTGTGGCGGGGCGATATCGATGGATTGGCACCCGGACGGCCAGCTTCGTGCCGGACGAGTCGCTGGCACCCGCCACCCGCTACGAGGGGCGCGTCGCGGCGGGAACGATGTCGGTGAACGGGAAGAGCCTGCCGGTCGATCACATCTGGTCTTTCGAGACGCCGCGGCCGGCGGTCTCGCGTGTTCTGCCCGAGGCGGGGACGGCTTCCGTGGGACCTGATCTTCGCCTGGTGGTGGAGTTCAATCAGCCCGTCGAGCCATCCGCACTTCGACGGGCGGCGCGTCTCGTTTCCGCGGGGGGTTTGTCGATTGACCTGGACGCGCGCCGCCCGGTTCCGGAGGACAAGGAACTGATCGGGTCATGGGGGGAAGGCGAGATCGACTGGCGCGTGGTCCTGGTTCCGCGCCGCCGCCTCACCCTCGACACCGAGTGGCGATTGGAAATCAAATCCGGCCTGGTCGGACAGCGCGGTGCGCTTCCGATGGTTGACGCGTGGCAGCGTACCTTTCGCACCTACGGCCCGTTCGTGGCGGACAGCCTGGCCACCAGCCCGTGGCAGTCGAACGCCGTGATGCTCCGGCTCAGCAATGAGGTCGATACCGACAGCCTGCTGACCCATGCCGTGACCGATCCTCCCGTCCGCCTCCGCGGCGCCTGGCAGGAGTGGAACTCAGGGCGGGTCACCCTCCACGGCGACTTCCGTCCCGGCGTCCGCTATCGCCTGATTCTCCGCGCCGGCCTTTCGGATGTTTATGGCCAGCCGCTTCCGCCGGTCACGCTCGGCCCGGTCACGATTCCCGACGCCGAACCGGGCGTCATCGTGGTTCCCGGGGACGGGGTGATCCAGCGAACCGACCGCCGCGAGATTGCCGTGCTGCTGACGAATGTCCAGGACGCCCGGCTGTCGATGACACGGATCGATGGGCCGGACATCGGCCGGGCCGTTCGGGGACGTGCAAACGACTCGATCGTGGGCGGGACGCGTGACGGTCAGGTCGTGCGGACGATCAGCCGGCGGACACCGTGGAACGAACCCGACACGCTCTTCCTCTCGACCGACGACGTCCTCGGTGTTGGGAGGGGGGGCACGGTGCTGGTTCGCGTCGAATCGACGGATCCGCCGAAGGTGATCCCCGGAGCCAACTTCCCGGACGGATCCCCACGATTCGCACCACCGCCAGTGGCCCGGGCCCTGGTGCGCATCTCCGATCTCGGCCTGACCGGCAAGACATCACAGGCGAATCACCTTTTCTGGTTGACCAGTCTGGCCAGCGGCAAACCGATCGCCGGCGCCGTGGTGGAAGTTCGCACCGCCATGGATCGACTCATCTGGTCCGGAACAACGGGATCGGATGGACTCGTCACCGGGCCGGGACTTCCAAGCGCTTCGGGGAAGGATTGGCCGCTGCACGCCATCGCCACGACCGCCGACGACCAGGTCTGGCTGACACTCGGCGGCGATTGGAACCTCGAACCGTGGAATTTCGGCATCGCCGGCGGCACCTGGAATCCCGATACCGACCTGGATGGGATGATCTACGGCGATCGCGATCTCTACCGTCCCGGCGAAACCGTGCACCTGAAGGCAATACTTCGACGCCGTTCCCTGACCGGACTGGCCAATCCGAAAGCCCTGGCGGTTCGGATCGAGATTGACGATCCGCGCGGCAACGCGATCGTGCGTCGCGATGGAACGCTGTCACGCTTCGGAACGATCAGCCTCGACTGGCCGCTTGCCGCCGCCGCCACTCCCGGAACCTGGTCGGTGCGTCTCGTTTCGCCCGCCAGCGCCCGCGCCGGTCGTCCGAATGCACCGGAGACCGATCGCGGGGCGGACGGTTGGAGCGTTTACGGATCATTCACAGTGGCCGAGTATCGCGCCCCCGAATTCAAGGTCGATCTCGCCACCATGAAGCCGTGGGCGCTGAGCGGCCAGGCCCTGCCGATCGACGTTGCGGCGTCCTACTTTTTCGGCGCACCACTTTCCGGCGCCACGGCCCGATGGTCATTGTCGCGCCGACCCTTCGATTTTCGACCGCCGGGATACGAGGACTATTCCTTCTCCGACCACGAAGCGGTGCCGGAGTACGAGTGGCTGGTGGGCCGGGGAGAGGTCACGCTCGACACCGGAGGTCGCGCCGTCATTGCCCCGATGGCCGACCTGGGTTCCACGCCGGTCAGCCTGACCTACACGATGGAAGTGGAGGTTCTGGACGAGACCGGCCGCGCCTCCGCCACCACGATCGAGCGGCCGATCCATCGGGGCCTGGCCTACCCCGGCGTGGCCATCGGATCCAGGCTCATCACGGCCGGAGAGGATGTTTCGGCGTTGATCGTCCTGCTCGATCCGGACGGCCGGCCGGCCCGAAACGCCACGGCGCAGGTCCGCCTCATTCGCCGCGACTGGCGCACGGTGCGCCGACTTATGGTCGGGGGGATCATCGGCTCGGAGACAACCGAAGTGGACACCGTCCTCGAACGGCGGGCGCTTCCGATAGGCGCCGGTCCACACCCGACGACATTTCGCGTGCCGACCGCCGGCTATTACCGGATCCTGGTCGAGGCCACTGACGGCACCAAGAACCGCCAGCAAAGCGCCGCTGATTTCTACACTTCGGGTCCGGGTGATTACGCCTGGGGATGGGAGCCCGGTGTTCGGCTTGACCTGGTGCCGGATCGTTCCACCTATGCGCCGGGGGACACGGCGCATATCCTGGTGCGGGCACCCGTGTCCGGCGCCACGGCACTGGTAACAATCGAGCGCGAAGGTATCCAACGGCACTGGACGCGTCGGCTGACCGGCACGTCGGAAATTGTCGATGTGCCGATTCCCCTGGTTGGCGCCGCGCCGAATCTTTACCTCTCGGTCGCGCTGATCCTGGGCAGCGATGCCAGGCGGGGGGCCGACCCGCGTTTGGTCAAGCCCGAGTTCCGGCTTGGGCTCATCAATCTTCCCGTCGATTACCGTGATCAAGGCCTTCGTGTCGTTCTTCGCCCGAACCGCGTCGAGGCGGGGCCGGGCGATTCGGTAACGGTCGAGATCTCCCTGGCCGATCGGCTGGGGAGAGGGGTGCCCGGCGAGGTCAGCGTGGCCATCGTCGACGAGGCGGTCCTCCGCCTGCTCGGTACGACAACCCCCGACCCGCTGACCTGGTTTTACCGCCCGCGGCCGTTATCGGTTACCACCAGCGAACTCCGCCGCCAGGTGGTCAAGACGCTCGGGGCGCTGAAATCCAAGGGGGGCGATCCGGGTGGCGGCGGTGGCGACGGGGCAACTTTTCGCTCGGCATTTGCCACCACCGCCCTCTGGAAGGCCGATGTCGTCACCGACGCCGGCGGCCGCGGCCGGATTGGCGTGCGTCTTCCCGACAACCTGACGACGTTCCGGGTGATGGTCGTGGCGCTGGACGACGGTCAACGTTTCGGCTCGGCTGACACCGCCATCGTAGTCACGAAACCACTTCTCGTTCAGGCGGCGCTGCCCCGTTTTGCCACCACCGGCGATCGCTTTCGCGGTGGGGCCATCATCCACAATCGAACCAGCCGACCAATGACCGTCGAGCTCAATGCCACGGCGGTGGGAATCGACGTTGTCGGTCCGGCCGGCCAGTCCGCGCAATCCATACCGGCGAACGGGAACCGCCGCTTCGATGTCGAACTGGTGACTGGCGCCGCCGGGGAGGCGAAGGTTCGCTTCCAGGCCACGGGCGCGGGATTCGCTGACGGTATCGAGGTGTCCTTTCCCGTGATCGATCCCGTCATCGAACGATATGACGCTTCAACCGGCCTCATCCTGGCACGCGTTGAAGAGTCGATCAGGCGCCCCGCGTGGGCCCGTCCAGAATCGGCCCGCGTCACTGTTCTCCTGTCACCGAGTCTCCTGGGCGGCGTCGAGCCGGCATTCCGATATCTCGATGACTATCCGTACAGCTGCCTGGAGCAGCAGGCGTCCCGTTCCTGGGCGCGGGTTCTCGAGGCGCGCTTCGGAAACGCCGGGTCAGGATCCGGGGAGTCGGCGTCCCGCGCGGCACGGCAGGCGGTGACCGATCTCGCACCCTACCAGTCGGAGGATGGCGGTTTCGTCCTTTACCCCGGTCAGATGCAAAGCCAGGTTGGCCTGACGGCCTGGGCTCTGCTCGCGCTGAAGGAGGCCCGCCTGGCCGGTGCGGCCACGGAACAGCTGGCTACGCCGGCCATGCGATACCTCGCGTGGCAACTCCAGTCACAGAGCAGCGACACGGCGGCGGTCGTGACGCACTCGGCCGATTGGTCAATGGCACTCTGGGCCATGAGTCACTGGTCGCGCGATGCCGGCGAGGAGGCCGTCTTTCGCCAGACGCTTGAGTTCCTCACATCGATGAGGGAACGACTGAGCCAGGATTCCCGCCTCTCTCTGGCACTGGCCTGGTCGGCCGATGATCACCGCGAATCGGCACCCGCCGCTCGCCTCCTGGCCGGGATGCTGAACCGGGTGGAGCAGGTGGCCGACCTGGCCTGGCTTAAGGGTGACCGGTCGAACGCCTGTCTGGACTGCTGGGAATGGTGGTGGGGGTCGACGATCCGGTCGAATGCGCTCTACCTGTCGGCGCTTTTATCCCAGCCGGTTCGCTCAACGCTCGAATCGAAACTGGCACGCAAGCTCCTCGAAGAACGGGCCGGTGGACGCTGGCAGAATACCCAGGCCAATCTCCTGGCACTGTCGTCGCTGGTGGCCTATCGCGATCGGTACGAAGGCGAGCGGCCCGATCTGACTGCACGACTCATCCTGGGCGGAGTGTCGGCCGAGCCGGTTCGCTTCACGGAGCGAAACGCGCCAACGATCACGCGGGCATGGCCGGCACCGACCAGCGGCGGCGCGGTCCCCCTGGTCATGGAGCGATCAGGCACGGGGGGGCTCTATTACACGGCTGGCATTCACTACCGTGAATCGTCCGTCGGCCGTCCGGCCGAGGAGTCGGCGCTCACGTTGACGCGGGCCTGGGAATCGCCTGATGGAAAGGGGACGCTCACATCGGGGGATCTGGTCGTCGTTCGTCTCACCCTGGTCGCGCCGGAGGCGCTCGACCATCTCGTCCTCTCGGATCCGTTGCCGGCGGGCCTCGAGCCGGTCCAACTGGACTTTCGAACCAGCACTCTGGAGGCTGGTCGACGCCTTGAGGCTCGAAAGCGTCCGGGCAGGTCCGGCTTCGGGTTGCACGCCTCCTTCACCGAAGTGCGCGATCGGGAGGTCCGAGCCTATTTCGATCATTTGAGTCCGGGCGTTCACGAGTTCCGGTATCTGGCGCGGGCGGTCACGCCGGGCCTGTTCGGGGCACCCCGCGCGCGCGCCGAGCTCATGTATCACCCCGAGGTGGCCGCGTTCACCGATGGACCCACCCTGCGAATTGAGGCGCGGTGAGTCGGTACCAGGCTCTTCGATGAGGCGCTGTTGCGCCCCATCGTGATCCGCGCGTTCGCCACCCTCGTTGGCATCGGCCTGATCGCGGGCAGCGTGATGGTGGCCCTGCCGCCGGCCGGTCTGGATGCGATCCACTCCCGGGCGAGCGGGTCCCTCTGCTTCGAGGATCGAAACGGCGTGCGGTTGCGCGAAGTGCCGATCGGTGCCAGTCGGGCCAGGTGGGTTCGTCTTTCCGAGTTGCCGCCGTGGGTCGAGCCGGCATTCACCACCGCGGAGGATCATCGATTCCGCCAGCACCCCGGAGTTGACGCGGTGGCCATGCTGCGGGCACTCCGGGGCAACCATCGGGTCGGTCGCGTCGCCTCGGGCGCCTCCACCATGACGATGCAGGTCGCGCGACTTGCGGCGAATCGTTCCCCCGGCGGTGGGTTGTCCGCCAAGTTGCGCGAAGTCCTCGATGCCGTCCGGCTTGAGCAACGCCTCGACAAGGACGAGATCCTCGAGCAGTATCTGAATCGGGCGCCTTTCGGTCGTGGCGCCATCGGCATCGAGGCAGCGGCCATGGCCTGGTTCGGCCATTCCGCCAGGACTCTCACGCCGGGCGAGACCCTCCTCCTTTCCATTCTCCCGCGAGCCCCGGAACGATTGTCGCGAACGGATGCGGCACCTGGGCTTGAGTCCCGCCGGGTCAGCCTGCTCGCGAAGCTCATGGCGTGCGGCCCGTCGCGCCGCCACTTCCAGGACGCCGCCGAGGCGCCGATCGTCGTCGCACGCGCCGC
This sequence comes from Candidatus Eiseniibacteriota bacterium, assembly GCA_034440375.1. Classification (GTDB taxonomy): domain Bacteria; phylum Eisenbacteria; class RBG-16-71-46; order JABDJR01; family JAWXBZ01; genus JAWXBZ01. Next base: position 2,901 of record JAWXBZ010000139.1, on the reverse strand, counting down.
TCCGCCGTTCGAAGCGCCGCATCTGACGACTTGGCTCCTGGCATCGCTACCCCCCGAAATTCGTTCCCGGGCCGGCGTGATCCGCACGACGCTCGACGGGCGCCTGCAGACCGAAATCGAGCAGCGCCTGAAGCCCCGTCTCGATCGTCTGGCGGAGCGAGGGGCGCGGCAGGCCGCCGTGGTGGTCTTCGACAATGCAAAGCGGGAACTGGTGGTTCTCCTGGGCTCGGTCGATTTCTTCGATCCCGAGGCCGGGCAGGTCAACGGGGCCACGGCCCGAAGGCAACCCGGATCGACGTTGAAACCATTCACCTACGCTCTTGCCTTCGAGTCAGGTCTCACGCCGGCCAGCCTGGTCGATGACGATTCCCGCGCCTTTCCGGCGGCGGGGGGCCCGTTCGTGCCCCGCAACTACGGTGGTCAGTCGTTCGGCCACGTTCGCATCCGCGAGGCGCTTGCCAGTTCGCTCAACATTGCCGCGGTGGACGCATTGGCCGGTGTCGGTGCGGATCGCTTCTTTGAAAAACTGGTGGCGCTCGACCTTCTCGAGAACGAACAGGCCGTGGCCGAAGCGGGCCTCGGCCTGACGCTTGGCGTGGCCGAGGTGCGCCTGGTCGACCTGGCCAACGCCTATGTCACGCTGGCACGGGGAGGCCGGCACGGCCGACCATCCATCCTCCTCGGCGTCACCGACCCGCTCGGCCGGCCACTCCCCCTGGCACCGCCCCGTCCTGAGGAACGACTTATCCACCCGGTCGCGGCCTGGTGGATCACCGACATCCTGACCGACGGGGACGCACGACTCCGCTCGTTTGGTCGCAATGGCGTTCTTGACATGCCCTGGCCGGTGGCCGTGAAAACCGGCACCTCTTCCGACTGGCGGGACAACTGGGCCGTCGGGTACACCCGCGAGTGGACTGTCGCCGTCTGGGTTGGTGATTTTACCGGCGCGCCGATGCACCAGGTTTCGGGCGTGTTCGGTGCGGCGCCGATCGTTCGGGAAATCTTCGGACAGCTAGCCTCGAAGGGCGAGCTCACCGCGCCACCGCGGCCGCCCGGACTTACGCCGTACACCCGTTGTGTCGAAACCGGTGAGGCCATGGGGCCAGGCTGTCCGGGCAGCATCGTCGAATGGCTACCCGACGGGTCGGCGGAGGCGAGCTGCGACGGGCACGCCGTGAGGGTGACGAGCGTGGCGGTGAGAGGGGAGACTGGACTTGCAACGGTGAAGTCCAACGAGGAATCGTCGGTACCGGAAGCAGAAACCGGAGGGTCGGCCGCCGACCGGATCGAGATACAGAAGCCCGTTCCCGGTGACGTTTTCTTCCTCGATCCGGCGCTGCCGCGCGGTTCGCAAGTTTTGCAACTGGAGGCCGAATCGGAGGGTTCGGACCCTTTGATCTGGTGGATTGACGGCTTTGAGGCGGGCGTCACGCATTCCCCGCACCGAATACTCTGGCCCCTTACGCCCGGGCCACACCAGGTGACGGTTGGCAAAGGCGTACGCCGAAAGGCGGTGCTTTTTGCGGTCCTCTGCGGGCCTTCCGACATCAGACGGGCACGCTCAGCTGCCACCGACATTGTAACTGTCTATAAATAAAAGGTTTGCTGGCGTTACTTCAGGTGGTGCCGGAGGTCGGAATCGAACCGACATGGAGTTGCCCCCGCGGGATTTTGAGTCCCGTGTGTCTACCAATTTCACCACTCCGGCGAGCGGACCTGTAAAGAAATCAGATTCTGTTGAATCCCCGGAACCGATGTTACGTCAATCGGTAAGCCACGGGGTCGGCCTGGGGGGCGAACGCTATCACCCGGCTTCCCACACCGTCAACGAAGGTTATTCCAGGGCACCGCCCTCATGTATGATGAGTATTAGTACAGAAGCGTAATTCACAGGTCCACGGTCGTTTTGTTCGAGTCCCAGGCTCGTCACGGTTCCAGGTTCAATTCGTCAGGGAGGATGTTCCAATGAAGAAGTCCATGTCGGTAGTGATGGCGATGGTTTTCGTGGCCGGTCTGTCATTGACCGCTGCCTCGGCCTTCGCCGGCGGTGCGTGTTGTGCCAATAAGGAAAAGGCGAGTGCCGACGCCGGAACCAAGGCCACCATCATGAAGGTTTCGGATGGCGCCGCCTGTGCAACGAAGTCCTCGATGGCCAATCTCCTGAAGGCCGCCCCCGGAACCACCATGAAGTACGAGCGCGTCAACGGCGGTATCGCCCTGGTCGTCACCGCTGCCAGCAAGGAATACGTTCCGGTTGTTCAGAAGGCCATGATGACCCGCATCGATGACATGAAGATGCAGGCCGGTGCCACCTGTGCGATGTCGGCCGGTCACGTGACCAAGGTGTCGGATGGCAAGACCTGCCCCGCCACCGCGTCGATCACCAAGGTCTCCGATGGTGCTACCTGCGCCACGAAGGCCTCGGCCGTGAAGGTGTCCGATGGTGCCACCTGCGCCACGAAGACCTCGGCTGTGAAGGTATCCGATGGAGCCACCTGCGCCACGAAGGCCTCCGCCTCAGCATCCGCCCATTGCGCTGACGGCGCCGTCAAGACCTCGATGGCCAGCATGGAGTGCCCCGAGTGGATGAAGGTCCTCTGCGGCGCCAACTGCACCGTCACGAACACTGCCAACGGCGTCACCATCCAGTGGACCACCACCGAGAAGAACATGGTGGAGCAGGTCCAGGTGGCTGGCGAGAAACTGCACGCGGATTTAAGCCTCTGAGAGATCGGCAAGCCGATCTCGAACGCCTCCCATATCAGCCAGAGGAAGCGTGGAAATCGGCAGGAACTCACCACCACTACCGAGCAATTTCAATCCAAAAGTCGATAGAACCAAAGCGGGGTTCCCTTCGGGAACCCCGCCCTTTTTTTTGCCCTTCGACAGCGGCTGTCG
>JAWXBZ010000138.1:0-22490 GCA_034440375.1 Candidatus Eiseniibacteriota bacterium | reverse complement strand
CCGACAGCGGAGCGTCGGAGAACGCTCTCGTACTTCCGGAGCGACGAGGTTTCCGCCATGAACGTGAACGTCACGCTGTCGACCTCCCTCCAGTGGCACCCGGGGGAAACGAAGAGCCACGACGGCCGACGGTAGCGGGCAAGATAGCGATCCGGGTAGTCGGGTGGATGAATGAAAAGCGGCCGACCGGCAGGATCGCCGCCTTTGCCTTGTTCCGTGGCCAGGATGTTCCTCCGGTCGGCCAGGAATCCCGAGATGAAATTGAAGGTCTCGGGGCGGTGGAGATAATCGTCCTCGCAGAAATAGACCCACTCCAAATCCGGGCAATCCAGGGCCACATCGAGACTCAGGCGAATCGACAATTCGTTGTTGAGCTCCCGGTTCATGACCTCGACGGGAAACCTTCGGAAGAATGCCTCGGTCTCCGGTGTCAGTCGGTCGCCAATGACGACAATCCGGTGGGGATGATTTCGGACCGATTCATACAGGCTCAGGAAGCAGGTCTTCAGCAGCGACTTCTTGTCGAGTCCGAACGGGCGCGGTACGTCGTGCAGCGACAGCACGGCATCGCAGGTTCTGAAGATGATGTTGAATCGGGGCATGGATGGGCGCGGCGCTGCCACTTCCAGCCTAGCCGGTCGGGGCCGACCCATCGACTTCGGATGGATTCACGCCGCGCTGGATCTCCGTCGGGATGTACTTCGACAGGTAGGCGAGCTGGCCAGCCTCCTTGACCAGGTTACGGGCAATGACCATCGACTGGACCTGGTTCGTCCCTTCGTAGATCTGCGTGATCTTGGCGTCGCGCATGTACTTTTCGATCGGGTAGTCGCGCATGTAGCCGTAGCCGCCGAAGATCTGGACGGCCTGGGTGGTGACCCACATCGCCGTGTCCGTGGCAAATAACTTGGCCTGGGCGGCCAACTTCGTTGTATTCGTTTCGCCGGAGTCGAGGGCCCGGGCGGCGGCGTAAACAAGCTGCCGGGCCGCTTCGGTCCGGGTCGACATGTCGGCCAGGAGCTTTTGAATCATCTGGAAGCTGGCAATCGTGCTTCCGAACTGGCGGCGCCGGGTAGCATAAACCGTGGCCAGTTCGAGCGCGCCCTGGGCAAGGCCCACGGCCTGTGCGGCGACACCGGGGCGGGCCAGATCCAGCGTTTGCATGGCGTGTCGGAAGCCATGTCCGGGGACCCCGCCGAGGACGTTCTTCCGTGGAACCTTGACATCTTCAAAGACCGTCTCGACGACCGGTGCACAACGGATGCCCATCTTGTCCTCGACCTTGCCGATCGAGAATCCGGCCATTCCTTTCTCGACCACCAGGGCCGAGATGCGCTTCGAGCGTGAATTTGGATCGGTGATTGCGAACACGGTGTAAATGTCGGCCGCTCCGCCGTTGGTGGTCCACTTCTTCTCACCGGAGAGAATGAAGTAATCGCCCTCGTCACGGGCCACAGTGCGGAGCGAGCCGGCATCGGAGCCGGCGAACTTCTCGGAGAGACAGAAGGCGATCAGTTTTTCGCCGGTGGCGATCTTCGGGAGCCATTCCTGCTTCTGCTCCTCGGTGCCGCCGACGAGTATCGGGAAGGAGCCGAGCGCATTGACCGCGAACATGACGCCAACGCCGCCGCAGGCACGCGACAACTCCTCGACGACGATGCACAGGTTCATTACCCCCGCGCCGGCTCCGCCATACTCCTTCGGAATCCAGACCTTGAGCAGGCCGGCCTTTGCAATGGCGTCCTTGATCTCCCAGGGATACTCCTGGAGTTGGTCATATTTGGCCGCGAGGGGCCGGACGACTTCCTCCGCAACGCTGTGGGCGAGGTTTCGCCAGTAGAGGTTGTCTTCGGTGTACAGGCCCATGATTCCTCCGGTGGGATACAATGCTGGCAGCTTTGCGGGAGTCGGCGAGACTAGCACAGCAAATGGCGGGGCGGAACGCCCGCGAGGATCGGGAGGATCGGGTGGAAATCGTTCGCTGGACGGGGCCATTCCCCGGTTCGGAAACCCGGATGACGAAGACGAACCTGTTCGAAACGCCTCGCTTCTTCCTGGATGCATATGTCCTCGAACCGGGACAATCCCAGAAGCCACACGTTCACGATGGGAACGACAAGATCTACCTTGTCGTGGAGGGGCGCGGGACGTTTCAGGTTGGCGCCGAGCGGGGCGAACTGGGTCCCGGTGATGCCGTCATGGCGCCGGCGGGGATTGAGCACGGCGCCGAAAACACGGGGCCGGGCCGCCTGGTGGCGCTGGCCTTCATGGCGCCCCATCCGCGTCTTTGCGCCGGGTAACCCGGGCCGCGCGGCAATGGCGGATACGGAACGATCTCAGTAGCGCGGCATCTCGGGATCGCGCTCGTCAGCCCAGCGGTTGATTCCTCCCGCAAGGCTCTTCACCCGTTCATACCCGTTCTGCTTGAGCCAGAGTGCGGCATTGAAACTGCGCATCCCCATGTGGCAGTAGCAGACGATTGTTTCGTCGGTCTTCAAGACGCCGGAATGGCGAAACTCAAGCTCGTGGAGCGGAAGCAGCTCGGCACCCGGAATCCGGCTGTACTCAAATTCCCAATCCTCCCGGACATCGATGAGACGAACCGATTGGCCCGACTCACGGAGTGCCACCAGTTCATCCGGGGTGATCTCCATATCCTGGAACATTGGTCCTCCCCCGGCGGGCAATCGGGCACCCATGAAAAAGGCGCGGCGGATCGGTTGATCCGCCGCGCCGAAACGATTCAGCCGGAGCCTAGTTACAGGTTGCTGCGTTGGCCGCCGGCGACGTGAAGATGACGGCGTCAGTCAAGCCGACCTGATTGTCCGAGTTGAGGTCAAAGCAGAAACTGTAGGTACTTGTTGAGAGAGGGCCGGTGAAATCAACGGCATCCGAGAGGCTGACCGTGCACGGCGGGGACGTGGTGCTGTTGACGTCCGGGCTGACCTGGCCGATTTCCTTGCAAGCGATATTGTTCACGAAGACCCGGATGGCAACGCCACCCGCGATCGTGGCCGGTTTCAAACAGCCGCCGCCTCTCACGTTAAACGTGACCTGGCCGGAGGGATTCGTAACGCCGGAAATGATCGGGTGAACCTGGGTGGCACACCAGCAGGCGGCGGCATCACCGACCGCGGTATAGCGAAGCTCGACGGTGGCGCCATTGAGCGGTCCGGAGGTACTGACGATCGTGAAGGTCGTCGGAATACTTCCGTCCGGCGATGCCACCACGTTCGGAATCGTGCTGAGCGTGCAATCCGGAATGCCAGCAGACGCTGCTCCGGCAAGGGTGAGCAGGACTGCAGCTAATGTGCCGGCGAACTTGTTGCGATGAACCACGTAACACCTCCACGGAACGATGCCGTAAACCCGGGTGATTGATCTGGCTGGAGCAGGCACCGATTCACCGAGACCGGGGACCAGCCACTCGCGAGACCGCTGGAAGTCGAAGCAAGTGCTTCGGAGGGAAGTCTATCCTATCCCGACTCCGGATGACAGCGAAACGATCGTGGGCTTTGGAAAGAGGAACGGACCCGGCATCCGGCCGAATCCGCGCCTGCCCTCTATCTAATTACAAATAAACAGCTTGAACCAAAATTTGTTACTGCTCGGTACAGTTCGCCGCTGAGGCCGCCGGTGAGGTGAAAAGGACGGCGTCCGTCAATCCAACCGCTCCGTCTGAGTTGATGTCGTAGCAAAAACTGTACGTGCTGGTGGCAAGAAACGTGGTGAAGGAAACAGCATCGTTGAGGCCGACCTCGCAGGCGCCCGACGGGGTAGCCACGACATCGGGACTGATCTGACCGACCTCCTTCAGCTTGATGTCGTTCACGAACACCTCGACCGCCACTCCCCCGGCCAGCAGCGCGGGATTGAGACAAAGCCCACCCGACACGTTAAACGTGGCGATACCCGAGGCATTGGTGACGGCCGCGATGACGGGCCGAACCTGCCCCACGCACCAGCAAGCCGAGGTGTCGCCCGCCACGGCATAGCGAAGCTGCACATTGGCAGAGGCAACCGGCCCCCCCTGCCCGACAATCGTGACGTTGTAGGGAATCGTTCCGCCTGGTGAGGCGATGACGTTCGGGACCGTGGAGAGGGACGGGTCCGGGATTCCGGCCACGGCGCTTGCGGCAAAGCCGGCAAGGGCCAGGATCGCAGCAAGAACCGACAGTCGACGAGTGGTCATGGATGCACCTCCAATGAGTGACAGAAAGTCGAATTCGCACCGGGAAGTTATCCGAGCTCTGTGTCGAAGTGGGGGCGGAGGGTTGGCAGATGGGGAAAGATTGACCGGACGCTCCCGTGGGCCCGGACTGCTACAATCGGCGCCCGAAACCGACACCCAAACCTTCGGAGATGGAATCCTTCGATGTCCAGTCACCGCCTCACCGTTGGACTGCTGACTCTGGTCATACTGACCACCCCTGCCGCCCGCACCTCTGCCTTCGAACCTGTCACCCCCGACGAACTGATGGATCATGTCCGCACACTGGCCTCCGACAAATTTGGCGGACGGGGAACCGGAGATCCCGGAGGCGAGCTGGCGGCGCGCTACGTTGCCGAATCGTTTCAGCGGTCGGGACTGGTTCCAGCCGGCGACGATGGGGGCTGGTACCAGGAGTTTCCGGCGCAGGTTGCGACATCACTCGGGCCCGGCAACCGGGTGGTAGCCAACGTCGGCGCTGGCGGCCGTGACATCGTCGGCGACGGAATCCGTGAATTCCTCCCCGATCGGGATTTCCTGCCCCTGGCCTTCTCGGCCACCGGGGAGTGCTCGGCACCGGTCGTCTTCGCCGGCTACGGGGTGACCGCTCCTGACCTGGGGTACGATGACTACGCGGGGCTCGACGTCAGAGGAAAAATCGTGCTCTGCCTCCGATACGAGCCAGCGCGCGACGACACGAGTTCGATGTTCGAGGGAAGGAAAGACACCTGGCATGCCGGCCTGCGGACCAAGGCTCGCAATGCGGAAACCCACGGTGCGGTCGGCCTGATCCTGATCAACGGGCCTCTGAGCGAGGGAGGAACCGACAAGCTGCTCCGCTGGGAAAGGGCCGGCACCGCGCAGGCCGTTGGCATTCCGGCCATGATGATGACCCGGGCGGCCGTCGAATCGTTCTGGGGGCTCGGTCTGCCGGAAAAGCCCCCGTCAATCGCCGACGCACAATCCCGAATCGATGGCGAGGAGCGGCCGTGGAGCTTTGACGTGACGAATGGTCCCGTCCTGCTGCGGGGCGACATCGTGACGGAGACCCGAACAACCTGCAACGTGGTGGGGTGGCTTCCGCCAAATGTGCCCGCAACGAGTCTTTCCATACCGGGAAACGCCAGCCAGCCAGCCACCGCGCGGGCCGAGCCTCACCTGGTCATCGGGGCTCATTACGATCACTTAGGTGAGGGCGGGCAGCACTCACTGACCCCGGACACGCTGGCCATTCATAACGGAGCGGACGACAACGCCTCCGGAACCGCCAGCCTCATGGAACTGGCCGAGGCGATTGGCTCGGATCCGACCCCACGATCCGCCGGAATCGTCTTCGTGGCCTTCGCGGCCGAGGAACTGGGACTCTTCGGCGCCACATGGTATGCCGATCACCCATTCCGATCGATTGACTCCATCGTGGCTATGCTCAACATGGACATGGTGGGCCGGTTACGCAACGGGAAGCTCGAAGTGGGCGGTGTGGGCACCTCACCCTCGCTGCGGCCACTTGTCGAGGAGGCCTATCGCAATTCGGACATCACGCTGACCTTTGGCGAAGGCGGGAGCGGGCCCTCCGACCACAAGGTCTTCAACGATCGCAAGCGCCCGGTACTCTTTTTTTTCACCGGGGTGCACGAGGATTATCACAGGCCGTCCGACGACTGGGAGAAGATCAATGCACCCGGCATGGCGCTGGTGGCGGAGGGTATCCGCCGTGTGGCGATGAACCTTGCTGCCGAAACGACTCCGCTGGCCTACGTGGCGGTGGCGGCCGACAGCATCCCCCGGATGGGAGGGACCTCGAGTTCGGGGGCCAGTCTCGGCACCATCCCCGACTACACCGATTCGCCGACTCCCGGGCTCAAACTGTCCGGTGTCCGGCCCGGCGGTCCCGCGGAGAAGGCCGGTATCCGGGGGGGCGATATCATTGTCGGTTTCGACAACCGTGTCATCCGCAACATCTATGACTTGATGGACGAACTCGGCGGCCACCGCCCCGGCGACCGGGTCACCATTCTGGTGCTGTGGGATGGCACGCCACTCGAGCTGTCAGCCACGCTTGAGCGGCGTCGCTGACAGAGCACCATTACTCGTAGCGAAGCGCTTCGATCGGATCGAGCAGGGCCGCCTTGCGCGCCGGGTAGAATCCGAAGAACACGCCAATGGCCACGGCGAAACCGAAAGCCATGGCCACCGCCGGCGGGGCAATCAGGACCGACCAGCCGGCCGCCTTGGACACGATCTGGCTGATTCCGATACCGAGGCCGACACCGATCAGGCCGCCCAGCGTGGAGAGAATGATCGCCTCCAGCAGGAATTGGAGCAGGATGTCACCGGGGCGTGCCCCCACGGCCATGCGTATACCTATTTCGCGAATTCGTTCGGTCACCGATACCAGCATGATATTCATGATGCCGATGCCGCCCACCAGGAGACTGACCGAAGCGATGGCACCCAGGAGCATGGTCATGACCTTGGACGTTTCATCGGCGGTCGCGGCGATGTCGGACTGGGCCCGGATCATGAAATCGTCATTGCCCCCTGGTGCTATCCGATGGCGGCGGCGGAGAATTTGCGTTATCTCGGTCTGGGCGGTGGCCACCTGTTCCTTGCCCACGGCGGAAATCATCATTCCCTGGATGTGACTGATCCCCTGAAGCCGCTTCTGCGCGGTCGTGTAGGGAACGACGATGATGTCGTCCTGATCGCTTCCCATGGCGTTCCCACCCTTCTTTTTCATGACGCCGAGAATCTGGAAAGGGACCTTGTTGATTCGAACCACCTGGCCGACCGGATCCTGGCCGGGGAAGAGATTGTCGGCCACCGTCGTGCCGAGGACGCAGGCCTTGGCCGAGGAACGTACGTCGAGATCGGTGAACGGAAGCCCTTGTTCGACCGGCCAGTCCCGGATGTCAAAATAGTCGGCGCCGGCCCCCTGTATCTGCGTGCTCCAGTTCTGATTTCCGGCGATTACCTGGGCTACCGTCCGGGTGGTCGGAGCGATCCTGGCCACCGATGGGGCCTCGCGCAGGATGGCCACGGCGTCGTCGGCGGTCATCGTGGTGATGCTGCCAAAGCCGGAACGCACGCCTCCCTGCGTGACACTTCCCGGAAAAACCATCAGGATGTTGGTCCCCATCGAGGCAATCTGGGACTGGACCTGCGCCCGGGCGCCGTCAGCAATCGAGATCATCGCGATGACCGCCCCGACGCCGATGATGATGCCGAGCATTGTGAGCAACGATCGCATCTTGTTGCGGGCGAGGGCGCGAAGGCCAACGCGCAGGATGGCCATGAACTTCATGACAGTTGCTCCACGGAGTCGTCGGTGCACATAGCCAGCGCGCTCGCCGCGGAACGCGGTACCTGGCGGAGGTCGGCGGTGATGCGTCCGTCGCGCAGCGTGACGACCCGGTCAGCGAACGCGGCGATATCGTGCTCATGCGTGATCAAGAGGACGGTAACGCCCTCGTGATTGAGCTCCTGGAAGAGCGAGAGGATCTCGAGGCTGGTGCGGGTATCCAAATTGCCGGTCGGCTCATCGGCCAGAAGGATGGCCGGCCGGTTGACCAGTGACCGGGCGATGGCCACCCGCTGCTGCTGGCCACCCGAGAGCTGGTTCGGCAGGTGATGCGCGCGGTCGCCGAGCCCGACCCGCTTCAGGGCAAGGAGGGCGCGGGCGTGCCCGGCCCGGCCGGACTCGCCGCTGTAGATGAGCGGCAGTTCGACGTTTTCCAGGGCGGTGGTGCGAGCCAGGAGGTTGAACGACTGGAAGACAAAACCAATCTTGGAGTTTCGGATGGACGCCCGCGCATCGCGATCGAGAGACGCCGTCTCGACCCCGTCGAGGAGATAACGACCGCCGGTCGGCTTGTCGAGGCAGCCGAGGATGTTCATGAGAGTCGATTTTCCGGAACCGGACGTGCCCATGATGGCCACCATCTGCCCGGTTGGAATCGCGAAGCTGACGCCGCGGAGCGCCCGCACTTCATAGCTGCCGGTCCGGTAGACGCGTTCCAGATCCTCGACGACCAGGATGTCGCCCCCTGGCGGCCTCGTGGACTGGGCGGAGGGGACGAAGTCGACCGGCATCTCAGAACGGCCCCCGACGGGTGCTGCCGGCCAACGGATTCTTGGCCGACTGCCCTCCGGAGTTCATCCCACCGCCGGCCGAAGTGGTGGCGCCGACCAGGCCGGTGACGACCTCGTCACCCTCCTTCAGTTCACCGCTGACGATTTCAGTGAAATAACCATCGGTGATGCCGCTCTTCACCGGACGGGGTTCAAGAGAAGCTTTTCCCGTCTTAACGTAAACGGTTGGGCCGGCGGAACTGCGGCCCCCCCGTCCGCCACTCATGCCTCCAGCCGATCCGCTCCCCGTGCCGCCCGGGGCGCTGCGCCGCCCCCCCGGCCCGCCGGCGGTTCCCCCGCTCTTCCCACTTTCGGGAGGGGCCGCCGCGTTGGCGGCTCCACCCCGGCTGGTGCTCGATCCACCCCGAACTTCGGCTGGACGGAACGACAGCGCCGCCACCGGAACACGGAGGGCACTGTCCCGGCGGGCCACCTCCACGGATACGTTTGCGGTCATGCCGGGCCGGAGTTTGAGCTCGGGATTGGCCACGGCGATCACCGTCGTATAGGTGACGACGTTCTGCACCGTGATCGGCTGGAGTCGGGTCTGGGAAACGACGCCGGCAAATTTTTCATCCGGAAACGCGTCGACGGAGAAGGTGACCGGCTGCCCTGCCTTGATCTGGCCGATATCGGCCTCATCGATGGAGGCTTCAACCTGCATGGCCGCCAGGTCGTTGGCGATTTCAAAGAGGACCGGGGCGGAAAGGCTGGCTGCCACCGTCTGCCCGACATCCACGCTGCGGGAGACAACCACGCCATCGATCGGTGACTTGATGGTCGTGTGGCGCAGGTTGACGCGGGACTGCTCCACCGTGGCCTCGGCCTGGCGGACTTCGGCGCGAAAGCGATCCAGGGCGGCTTCGGCGGCGTCAACCTCCGACTGCGAAATGAGATTTCGGGCCAGGAGTTCCTTTGACCGCGCAAAAGTGCGGTCGGCGTCCTTGACGTTGACCATGGCGCGGGAGAGATTCGCATCATTCTGAGCGAGCTGCGAGCGGAACAACGAGGGGTCGAGCTGAGCCACGACCTGGCCTTTTCGGACCGTCGAGTTAAAGTCCGCGTGGAGCAACTGGATCGTGCCCGATACCTGGCTGCCGACCTGGACCATCGTCACCGGCTTCAACGTGCCGGTGGCCGTTATCTGGGCCATGATGCTTCCCCGATCGACCCGGGCGGTACGGTACTCGGGCGGCTTTGTCCGGGGGCGGGTCAAAAACCAGCCCCCGGCAGCCATGCCGACTACCACGATCAATCCGATGATCCAGCGCTTAGACAAGTTAGTCTCCATGGTTGCTGGCGGTGGCCGCCGGGATCAAGTCTTATGGCGATTCGAATGGTGAGGCAGGCGACGCATCGGCCGAAACCCAAGCATCCGCGGGCTACCGAATCCTGGGCGGCCCAAAAGACTATCATGCCGAGCGGTTGGTTCCAGCAGTCGCGAAAGGGCCCACTTCAACGCCCCGGCATGGATTGGTCGATCCGTGGCCACGACCACCTTGTGAGCGTATTCAAGGGTATGGATGACTCGGATCTGGCGGAATGCCCGACGGATTCGGATCATGATTTGTTTTTCCACCTGCCCCGACGGGGAGCGTAAATTGACCGCGTACACGCCCCCCGCAACAAGGCGCCGCCTCGCCAGCTCGGGGACATCCACGAGATCCGCCGGGCGAGCCAGCCACCCCCCTTTTGGCGCGTACAAATCGTCGAGGATGGCCCCAAATCGTGGCCCGGGGCGCGCCAGCCACTCACGGGCCTCGGCCTGCTCGATGGTGACGCCGCGAACGGCCGACTTGAGATGACGACGCCCCAGCCGGAGCACCTCCGCGTCGAGGTCCACGCCGACGATTTCGACCTTCGGGGAGGCCCCCCGGAGCAGGCGGGCCACGGTGCCGCCACCGTACCCAAGCAACCCGATCGGGTGATCGAGAAGCCCCCCCTCCGGGATCCAGGGGGCCGCGGCGAGCGCCAGCCATGGAGGCGGCGTGGCTTCGGGTGTCGGCGGAAGTACCGCGTAGAGAGTGCCGTGCGCCATCAGCTTGATCCCTTCCCTATCCACCCGGATTTCGAGCCGGCCCAGGCGCTCGCTTCGGGATACTTCAGCGGGTTGTCGTCGGGGCTTTGTCATGCGAGCGAGGGTACGACAGATGGCGATTGAACGCCCGGAGCTCCGGCTCCTCATTCACTATCACCGACCGGAACGGGACAACACCGGTTGGAGCCTGTGGGTTTGGAACGGCGCGACTCACGATCGCGGACGTGAGGTGGTGTCCGCCGGGCAGGACGACTTCGGCCTCCTCTTCGAAGTGGACCCGTCGGCGTTTGTTGAAACGGACGGGCGCCTCGATCCGATCGGCTTTCTTCCCCGCCGAAACCACTGGGAAGCGCGGGACGGATCCGATCGAATCTGGCACCCGGACGACCCGGCCGAAATCTGGGTCATGGCCCGCCGGTCGGGCTGGGACCACGAGCGCCCCGACACCACGCCGTTCGTCGTCGGCGGATTCATCGACCAACCGGACGAACTGCTGGTCGAGTTGTATCACCCTGTCGATCCCGATGCCATGCTCGCCATGAATTTCCTTGTCGACTCACCACGGGGGCCCCTGCCAGTGACCAGCGCGGTGCCGGCCCCCGGCGATTCATGGATCGGGAACCGCGCCTTCCGAGTACGGCTGGGCCTCGATCCTGGCATCGACCTCGACTCCGGCCCGGTGGCGCCGCTCACCGTGTTGGCCAGGGGCGTCCGACCCGGCCTTGTCTGGCCGCGACATCTCCTTGATCGACCGGAATTTCGAAGCGAGCGGAGACTCGGCGCCGTTCCCGGCACCGGGGTCACCATCTGTCGTGTCTTCGCCCCGACGGCGGCAACTGTGGATTTCTGCCTGTACCGGGAACCTCGCGGCGGCGTGGCCACCCGCTTTGCGATGACTCGAGAGGCCGGGGGAACGTGGCTGGTGGAGCTTCCCGGCGATCGGAGCGGTGCCTGGTACACGCTTCGCGTCGATGGACCCGACCCGCGCTTTCATCCCGATCGGGAGTTCATTGATCCCTACGCCCGCGCCGTCTCCGCTCACGACGGTCGCGCCCGCATCACCCGGCCGACTCCGCCCCCCTTGCCAGGGCCATCCTTCGGAGTGGATGAGGCGGTCGTGTACGAGCTGCATCTGCGCGATGTCACGATGGCGCCTGATTCCGGGGTGAACGCCCGAGGACTTTACCTCGGCCTCTCCGAGTCAGGCACGCACCTGCCGCACAATCCAACGGTGACGACGGCGCTCGACCATATCCTCGAGCTCGGGGCGAATACAGTTCAGCTGCTACCTATCCAGGATTTCGAAAACGACGAGTTGGCCGGGGAGTACCACTGGGGTTACATGCCGGTGAATTTCAATGTGCCGGACGGCGCCTATGCCACAGGCCAGGACGGCGACGAGCGCATCGACGAACTGAAGCGAATGATCGATGCACTCCACCGGCGGGGCCTCAAGGTGGTCATGGACGTGGTCTTCAACCACACCGCCGAGATGCCACCCGACAAGATCTTTTCGTTCGAGGGGCTGGCACCGGGCTACTACTACCGGCTTCACGCCGATGGATCCTCCTGGAATGGCTCGGGCACCGGCAATGAGTTTCGCACGGAAGCGCCGATGGCCCGACGTTTCATCCTCGATGCGCTGCGGCTATGGGTGACGGAGTACGGCATCGATGGATTCCGGTTTGATCTCATGGGGCTGATCGATCTCGACACGATGAAAATGATCGTTCGCGAGCTTCGATCCATCCGGCCCGACATCTTTTTGTGGGGGGAGCCGTGGACGGCCGGCCCGACTCCGATCGCGCCCACCGTGAAGGGATCGCAGCGGGGACAGGGATTCGCCGTCTTCAACGATCATTTCCGGAACGCGATCAAAGGGGATGCCGGCTCCGGCCGCGACGCTTTCCTGGTGAGCGGTGGCCACGGCGGCGCTTTTCGTCGGGGCCTCGAGGGGAGTCTGCACGATTTCGCCGACTCCCCCCTCGAATCGGTCAACTACGTCGAGTGCCACGACAACCAGACGCTGTGGGACCGTCTCAAGGTAATCGCGGCGGAGGTTTCGGGTGATGAGGTGGCCCTGGTGCGACTCCACCGGATGGCCGGAGCGGCTGTCCTCCTGGCCCGGGGAATTCCTTTTCTTTCCGCCGGCCAGGATTTCCTCCGCACCAAACAGGGGGTGGATAACTCCTACAACCTCGGGGACGCCGTCAACCGCATCGAATGGTCGCGAAAAGCCCATCACCTGGAAGTTTTTCGGTGGCATCGGGATCTGATCCGTCTGCGGCGGGCGCATCCCCTGTTGCGGCAGACCGGTGGAACTGGAGCGCCCCGAACACTTTTCTGGCTGGACGACGACCTGCACCTTCCGGTCCCGGTACCCGTGGTGGCCGCGCGGATCGACCGAGGTAACACCAGCGACGCGTGGAACGCCGCGATCATCCTCTTCAATCCGGCCGGAGAGCAACGACGGGTGCCGCTCCCCGATGGGAACTGGGTCACGATCGTGGACGGGATAACGGTAGACGATGCACCCCTGCCGGTCCGGCGCTTCACCCGGGGTGAGATTTCGGCTCCGGGCCGAAGTGTCCTCGTCCTCGCGCGGGAATGATCAGTCGAGTTCGCCGGCGGCCAGGTCCTCGATCGTTTCGCGTCTTCGGATGAGGCGGGCAACCCCTCCCTCGATCAGCACCTCGGGCGGCCGAGGGCGGCTGTTGTAGTTCGAGGCCATGCTGAACCCGTAGGCCCCGGCATCCCGGATTGCCACCAGATCTCCCGGCAGAAGGGGCGGCATTCGCCGGGCTCGCGCCAGAAAATCACCGCTCTCACAGATCGGGCCGACGATGGCCACCTCCCGCTCCACGCCCGGCCGGGGAGTCACGGGGATGATTTCATGGTGAGCACCGTAGAGCGCCGGGCGGATCAGGTCATTCATTCCCGCATCCAGGATGACGAACGTGTCGTCGCCGGTCGTCTTGACATCGATGACGCGAGAAAGCAGGAGGCCCACCGACGCGACGATCCAGCGACCCGGCTCGAGGAGGAGCTCAACGCCGAGGTCAGCAAAGTGGGGAATCACGGCCGCGGCCAGTTCGGCCGGCGTCGGCGGCAATTCGTCCTCATAGCGAATTCCGAGGCCCCCCCCCATGTTGAGGAACCGGATGTCCGCACCCCGTCCCCGGGCAAGCAAGGTCAGTTCGCGAAGTCGCCCGGCCGCTTCGACGAAGGGAGCCAGCTTCGTGATCTGCGAACCAAAGTGGACATGGAGGCCAACCAGCGACACGCCCCGGCCCGCCAGAGCCTTACCGCGCTCGACGAGACCGGCGGCCAGTTCGAGTGCCTGCGCGGCCGGCACGCCGAACTTCGTCGCCCCGGTCCCGGTCTCCGTGTAGTGGTGGGTTCCGCCGACGATCTCCGGAGTGACCCGCAGCGCAATCGGGATCGTGCGAGCCGTGGCCAGTCGTTCGAGCCGGGAGAGTTCGCCGGCCGACTCGATGTTGATCAGGCCGATGCCGGCGTCGATGGCGGCCGTGAGCTCCGCGTCGGTTTTCCCGGCGCCGGCAAACACGATCTGCCCGGGGGAAAAGCCGGCTCGAAGGACCCGGATAAGCTCACCGCCGGAGACGACATCCGCCCCGGCCCCCTCCCGGGCCAGCAGGGAGAGCAGGGCCCGGCTGGAATTCGCCTTGACGGAGTAAAGAATCCGGTGCGGGATGCCGGCAAACGCCAGGTCCATTTCCCGGTATCGAGCGAGAAGCGTGGCCGCTGAGTAGACATACGCGGGGGTGCCAAACTCCCCGGCGAGCGCCGCCAGCGGAACGCCGTCCATGGTCAGGCCGGAGCTCCCGGCGGCAAGTTGGTTCATGGCGCGAATGATAGCCGCTTGACGCGGCGGGCGTGAACCCGTTCACTACGCCCTAATGGACATGAATGAGCTCGGACTGGTTGTCCGCGAACTGGCAGGATTCTTGCCCCACCTCATGGCGGCGGTGTCGATCCTCATCCTCGGCTGGCTGGGAGCCTGGATCGTGCGCGCGCTTGTCGAGCGCGGCCTCAACGCGGTGAAGACCGATGAGCGTCTGGTCGAGTGGGGTGTGAACCGCCTCGTCGGCGGGCCGGAGTCGCAGAAGCGTCCGTCGCTGTCGCACGCGGTGGCCACGCTCATCTATTTCCTTCTGATGCTCTTCGTGCTGATCGCTTTCTTTGACGCGCTCCAGCTCGCTGATTTCACCCAGCCGATCAACCGTCTGCTGGAAGAAGTCATGGGGTACCTCCCACGCTTCCTCGGCGCGGCCGCCGTGCTCATCCTGGCCTGGATCGTGGCTTCGATTCTTCGGCTGATCGTGCTCCGGGGGCTTCAAGCGCTCGGGCTGGATTCCCGGCTGGAGGCGGCCACGCACACCAAGCCCGAACATCACGCCTCCGATACCATCGCCACCGTCATCTTCTGGACCGTGATCCTCTTTTTCCTGCCGGCGGCGTTGCGCGTGCTCGATCTGGAGGAGGCGGTGACTCCGCTGACCTCGATGTTTGCCCGAACGCTGTCGGCCGTCCCCGACATCTTCACGGCCGGCTCGATTCTCCTGGTCGGGTGGATCATCGCGCGGGTGGTGCGTGCCGTCATGATCGGCTTCACGGAAGCGATGGGCCTGCAGGGGCTGGCATTGCGAATCGGACTGGCCCGACTGCTGGGCGGCCAGCGGGTCACCACCATCCTCGGCACCCTGGCCTATGTTGTCACGCTGATTCCGGTGATTGTCGCCTCGATCGACGCGCTCCACCTGGATGTGCTGTCGCGGCCGGCGGTGGGGGCGCTGGCATCGCTCTTCAACGCCCTTCCCTACCTCTTCGGTTCGCTGCTGATCCTGACGATGGCGTTTCTCATCGGACGCATCCTGCGCGATTTCGTGGCCGGTATCCTGCGTGGCTTCGGCTTTGACGGCATCCTCTCTGCCATCGGCCTCTCGAGCACCCGGGCGGCGGTGGCCGGGCTATCCCCCTCCCAGATCGGCGGCACCGTGGTCATGGCATTTGTCATGGTCTTCGCGGCCATGGAGGCGGCCGAAATCCTGAATCTGAATAATCTGGCCGATCTGATCAGCCGATTCATCGAGTTCATTTCCCAGGTGGTTCTGGCCGTCGTCATCATCGGCATCGGCTTCTGGCTCGCCAACTTCACGCGTCGGATCATCCTGACAGCCAGCGTCGGCGACGGGCCCGACAATGCCAACCTGCTGCTCGGAAACCTGGCCCGCTACGCGATCATCGTTTTCGCCTTTGCGCTCGGCTTCCAGCAGATGGGGATCGGCAAGGAGATCGTCGTCACCGCCTTCGCGCTCATTCTCGGGGCGATCTGCCTGGCGCTGGCCCTCTCGTTCGGCCTCGGTAGCCGTGAACTGGCTCAGCGCACCGTGGAGAACTGGGCTCGCAAGTTGAAGTCCGACCGTTAGGCTCCCAATGGATCTGGAACTTGCCGGTCGGATCAGCCTGGTCACCGGCGGTTCCTCGGGCCTGGGACTCGCCTCGGCCGCTGCGCTGGCAAAAGAAGGCGCGCGCGTAGCCATCGCCTCCCGCTCCCGGGACAAACTGGAGCGGGCGGCCACGACAATTCATGCCGCCTCTGGCCAGCACGTCGAAACCATCGTGGCCGACCTGGCTGAACTCGAGTCCATTCCAGCCCTGGTCGATGCGGTGCGCCGGCAGCTCGGTTCCGTTGACATCCTGGTCGCCAACGCCGGCGGTCCCCAGCCCGGACGATTCGACGAGGTGGCGCGTGAATCCTTCGACCGCGCCTACCGCCTGACCTTGATGTCCACCATTGAACTCTGTCGGGCCTTATTGCCCGACATGATCGCCGCCGGCCGCGGCCGGATCGTGGCGATCACCTCGACATCGGCCAGGCAACCAATTGACGGCTTGATCCTCTCGAACACGTTTCGCGCCGGCCTGACCGGCTTTCTCAAGACCCTTTCCCGTGAGGTCGGCGGGGCCGGCATCACCGTCAACTCGGTGGCGCCGGGGTACGTGGAAACGGAAAGGCTGGCGGAACTGGCCGCCCACAGGGCATCCACGACCGGACAATCAATCGACAGCATCAGGGCTGGCTGGGTCGAGGGTTCGATACTGAAACGGATGGGGGAACCAGCTGAGATCGGCGACGCCGTGACCTGGCTCTGTTCCGAGCGGGCTTCATTCATCACCGGCCAGGTGCTGGTGGTCGACGGCGGACGGGTGCAGGGACTCTAGAGCGGCGGGACTGGTGGCAATTCAGTCATTGTAGACGCGATCCGCCGCCCAATCGCCCGGAGGCCAGGGGCTCTGGCGGGCGAATTCAACTTCAGCTTCGAGAAATTGCTCGAGTTCGGCATCCACGGCCTTCAGATCATCGGCGCTCAACCAGCCGAGCGCCGTGACGTGTGCCGCGAAGAGATCGATCGGATCACGCCCGGCCCATTCGGCCAACAACTCCCTTGGAACATACTTGAAATCGTCGTGAGCGGCGTGCCCCTGCATGCGCATCGTGTGTGCCTCGATCAGCGTCGGTCCATCGCCGTGACGCGCCCGCTCCACCGAACGACGGACCACTTCGTGAACCGCCAGCATGTCATTGCCGTCGACCGTTTCGCCATGGATGCCATAGCCTCGGGCCCTCACCACGAACTCAGGGCAGCCGGCCTGCATGCGAGTCGGCGTCGAGTAAGCATACTGATTGTTTTCCAGTATGAGGACAAAGGGGGCCTTCGTGACGGCTGCGTAGTTCAGTCCCTCATGGAACTCGCCGGTCGAGGAGCCGCCGTCGCCGATGAAACTGAGCGTCACCGATCTCTCTCCCTGCGCCTTCTTCGCCAGAGCAATGCCGATCATCACCGGAATAAGAGATCCGAGCATCGAGATTGGTGCCACCACCCCCTTCGACAGATCGCCGAAGTGGGTGTTCAGGTCCCGGCCAAAAGTAGGGCCGTCCCTGCGGGCCATGTACTGGCAAAAAATGTCCCGAGGGGCGATGCCGCGAACCAGCATGGCGCCCATGTTCCGGATGATCGGGGCCACGAAGTCGGCCGGGCCGAGCGCCATGGTCGCGGCCACGGTCAGCCCCTCCTGGCCCCGGCAGGCGTAAACCCCTCCCACCACCTCGTTTTGCCGGTAGAGGATCGCCAGGCGGTCGTCGACCAGTCGCGTCATCCGTGCCCAGCGATAGAGATTGAGCAGGAAGGTGCGTTCCGGGGCGGATTGGCCGGGCTCGGACGGGCGCGGCGAGTCGCTGGGGCGTGCCGGTCTGGTTGCCATGCTGGAAGAATGCCACAGCCGGACCGGTGGAAGCCAGAAGAGGAAGTGTGTGAACCGGCATTTACTACTTGCGGGACAGTTCCCGATCCACTATATTTCCGGAATCTCGGGGGTCTGGTACTGGCCGCAACCAGATCGGGCTCCCTGCATGGCAGGGAGTTCCCAAGGGCTCCCCTCACAGTTGACGGACCGCAGGGGGATCTTCCAATGTTCCGGGTTATCAAGCGCACCATTATGTCCGCCGTGACCATTGCCGCACTGGCAACAGCTTCTGATCCCGCCCACGCCGCCCGCTACGGCGTTCCCGTGTTCACGGTCCAGGAGGTCGGCAAGTCGGTGGCCTCGGTTCGCGTGACCGCGGCTCCGGACGGTGCCGTCGGTGGTTTCCGTATCCAATGGATGGCCAGGTCCGACTTCGATGCCCAGGGCGGCTGGCCGGCAACCGAGGACTACAACCTCGGTCTCGTCTACTGCCGATTCGAAACGGCCCCGACGCTCAACACGCACGATGGGACGACCACCTTTCAGCTCGGCCCGAACGCTTCGGCCACCATCGAGGTCGGTGACATCTTTGACGAGACCGGGCTGTACGCCAATTATGAAGGCGACATGGAGCCGGGCATCGAGTACATCCTGCGTGGTCGCGCCGAAGGATACGGCCCGATCCTGCCCAGTTTCTGGAGCCAGGACATCAGTTACACCACGGCCTCCCAGAACGCCGGCGACTGCACTTACACGCAGGGTTACTGGAAGAACCACCCGAGCGCCTGGCCCACCCGCAACCTGACGATCGGGACGGTCACCTACAATCAGGCCGAGCTTCTGGCAATCTTCGGAACGCCAGCCCGGGGAAATGGGCTTGTATCGCTCTCCCACCAGGTGATCGCCACCATGCTGAACGTGTTCAACGGCGCCACGCTGCCGCCGGCCCAGCAGACGGCCCTCAACCAGGCGCAGGCGCTGATCGGTTCGCGGATCATCCCGTCAATCGGTGCCGGAAGCCTGGCCCCTGGCACGACGAGCCCGTACACCCAGACTCTGGACAGGTACAACAACGGGATCACCGGGCCGGGACATTGCGGCGTGGTTCCGGTTGAGAACGCGACATGGACCCGGATCAAGCGACTGGGCCGCTAGTCGAACCTTCAGGCCGGGGACTCAGGAAAAACGCTCCTCCCGCCAGGGATTGGCGTTCATGTGATAGCCGTTCCGTTCCCAGAATCCGGCCTTGTCCTCAGCCATGAATTCCAGGCCGCTGATCCACTTGGCACCCTTCCAGAGGTAGTGGTCGGGGGGCGGAATGAGGCGGCAGGGCCAGCCATGCTCGGGGCTCAGTTCCTTGCCGTCATGTCGGAACGCGAGGATCGAATCCGGGCCGGTCAGGATCGACAACGGCACGTTGGTCGCGTATCCGTCATGGCCGTGTACCATGACGTAACGGGTCTCCGGCCGGATTCGAACCAGGGCCAGGAGATCGCGGGCCAGCACTCCTTCCCATGAGTTGTCGAACTTGCTCCAGTGGGTCACGCAGTGGATGTCGTTGACCAGTGTCGAAACCGGTAGTTGATTGAACTCGTCCCAGGTGAATTCGACCGGCTCCTCGACAAGACCGAACATCTTGAAAGTCCAGGCTGCGAGGTCGATCCGCGGAACGTGGCTGAACTGAAGCACCGGCCACTTGTCGGTAACGATTTGACCGGGCGGCAGGCGGTTGCCGTGCTTCTCGGCATCGTCTTTCACCCGTGCAACAGCCGGGCTCTTCGGTGGCTCCTTGCCGGAGTCCTTGATCCATTTCATGGCTTACCTCCCGGCTATTAGATTCCGCAAAACGTATCCCGCGATCCGGGGATTTTCCTTGAGGCGCCGGACGGAGTAGGCGTACCACTCGGCTCCATAAGGAACATACACGCGAAGTCGATGCCCGGCGTCGATCAACCGCTGTCGGATATCCTCCGCCACGCCCAGGAGCATCTGAAACTCGTAGGCGGCGGGATGCAGGCCCAAACGGCGGACGAGTGCTTCGCCCGACCGAACCAGGGCCGGATCGTGGGTCGCCATCCCGACATAGCATCCTGCCGCGAGCAGGCGTTCGACCATCCTCTCATAGCTGGCCCGAATCTCATCGGGATCCTTGAATGCGAGGTTCTCCGATTCGACGTAGATTCCCTTGCACACGCGTACGCTCGGGTTGAGCGGCAGGAGTGCTTCGATGTCCTCCATGCTCCGGCGAAGGTATGCCTGAAGGACGACGCCAACATTGTCGTGACCGGCCGCCCGAAGTCGGCGATAGATGTTCAGCGTGTCGGTGGTGCAACTGGAATCTTCCATGTCGATGCGGACGAAACTGTGGCGGCGGGCGGCGGCCCGGCAAAGTTCCTCGACGAGCCGATAGCAATGATCCTGGTCGAGAAGCAGCCCGAACCCCGACAGCTTGATCGAGATGTTGGCGTCCAGCCGCTCGGCCTGCACGGCCGCCAGCACCCGCTCGTACTCGGCCGCCGTGGCATTGGCTTCGTCGAGCCGGCTGATGAATTCGCCCAGGACATCGACGGTGGCCATTAACCGGCCGGAATTGAGACGGCGAATCGTTCGCATGGCCGAGGTCAGATCGTCCCCGGCGATGTAACGGGACGAGAATCGGCGCACGATGGGCTTGGGAACCAGTGGCAGAAGGCCGACAATGGCCTGATCAAGGAGACTCACGGCCCGTGACTTTATCAGGTTCGTCGGGCAAATTCAGCGCCGGACTCTGGAGGATCGAATGACCGACAACCCTTTTCGACTGACCGGCCGGGTGGCCCTCGTCACCGGTGCCTCGCGCGGTATCGGCCGCGCCATCGCGCTGGAGCTCGGCCGGGCAGGGGCCGCGGTGGCGGTGCATCACCGGGCCAGCCCGAATGAGGCCGACGCTGTCGCGGGCTCCATCGCCCAAAGCGTCACCCTGGCCGCCGACCTCCGGGATCCCATCGCTTGCCGTGGGCTTATTGACGAATGTCACGCCACGCTCGGCGCGCCCGAGATCCTGATTCACAGCGCCGGGATCTGGAATCATCGCCCCGTGGACGATCCTGATGTCGAGCGCCTGAATGATCTGATGGCCCTCAACCTGAACGCACTCTTCCATCTGGCCAGCGCGGCGGTTCCCGCCATGAAGGAGCGCCGCCACGGCCGGATCATCGGCATCAGCTCGACGGCGGCCCTTCTCGGCGAGCCGGAGCACTCCCACTACGCCGCTTCGAAAGGCGCAATGGAGTCATGGGCCCGCTCGCTGGCCGTGGAACTGGGTCCGTTCGGAATAACGACGAACACGGTCGCCCCGGGGTGGACCCTCACCGAGATGGTAACGGCCGAAGTCGAGCCCGCGCGCCTCCAGGCGATCGCGGCCACCATTCCGACCCGTCGGCTGGCCACCCCCGAGGACGTCGCCCATGCCGTCCGCTTCCTCGTCAGTGATGAGGCCCGTCACATCAACGGCGCCTGCCTCCCGGTCGAGGGAGGCTTTCGGTGGCGTCGGTAGCAACGACAAGGCGCCCGACCCGGGATCCGGATCGGGCGCCTCGTGCAATCAAACTTCTGACCTAGCGCCGCTTTTTGCGATGACTGATCCGACCGAAGGGGGTCACATCGACCTCGGGACGGACTGCCGCCGCTGGTTTGGGGAGCGCCGGTACCGCCACTTGCTCAATCGGATTGTCTTCCATGACGGCTCCGACCAACCCCGGCGCAGGGGCGGCGGCCATTGGGCGCGGCTCCCAGATCGGGACGCCCCCCTCTCGTGGCGGAAGCGATGACGGTGGGGGCGGGCTTGAAAACACGGGCGCCGGGGTGACCTCGTGTCCGATCTCGGTGGTCCCAGGATGCGATTCGGCATTGCCACCATTTTCCTGGTATGCCTCGGCCGGCCGCGCGCGCTCGAAGCGAATGGGAAGTTCCTGGGATCGGGAACGCTCGTCCGATCGGGGGCGAACATCCGTACGCGGGCCCTCCTCGAAACGAGGGTGCGCCGACGCCTCGCGGGGGAAAAGGCGGCCGGCCACGCGGGTAATCCCGGCCAGACGCTCCGGATCAACCGCATTCTCCACACGGCCGTCGAACTTGATGGAGGTGCCGATGATGCAGCCGTCGGCCACCTGGAGCACGGCCTCGGCGTTGTCGGCGTCCACGCCGCTGCCGACCATGACCGCCACGTCCGGGAATGCCTCCTTCAGTGCCTGGACCTGGGCCAGATCGGCCGGCGAGCCGGTCGACGCTCCCGTGATGATCAGGGCATCGGCGCGTCCGCGCGAAAGGAGGTCATCGGCCTCGGCCACCAGGTCGAACTGGGCCAGCGGGACCGCATGCTTGACGCGAATATCGGCGAAAAGGAGTGTGCGCGAACGGAGCACCTCGCGCAGTCGGACGGACTCCCAGGCACGGCCGGCGATCAATCCCTGGTCGGTGACCATGACGCCGGTGTGAACATTGACCCTGACAAAACCAGCGCCGGTGGCCGCGGCCACGGCCACACCGCCGCGGGCGTCGTTGCGCAGAACGTTGACGCCGACCGGAATCCGCACGGCCTTCCGGACTTCCGTCACGAGCCGCGTCATGGCCGCGATGGTCTCTGGCGGTACCTGGTCGGGAAAGTAAGGCGCGTCGCCAAAATTCTCGACAATGAGGCCCGATGCTCCACCGGCTTCGATGGCCCGGGCGTCGGTGAGCGCATGATCGAGGAGTGCGAGGAAGGATCCGTCATAGCCGGGGCTCCCCGGCAGCGGTTTCAGATGCACGACGCCGATGACCGGTTTCGAGGTGCGGAAGAGTTCCTGAAAGGTGGGACGGGGG
>JAWXBZ010000137.1:0-35655 GCA_034440375.1 Candidatus Eiseniibacteriota bacterium | reverse complement strand
GGCGCCGGGGGCGCATCGGCCGGCTTCGGCGCTTGGGCGAATTGAGGCGCTCTTTCCGCGGATTGAGGCGATCTGAAGCTCCGAGCTGAGAATCGTGTCCAACAATTGCCTATGATCAAATGATTTAGCTGAGATTAGTCAGAAGTGCCGGCCCCTGGACCTGAGTCCGCCCGCACCCCCCAAAAAAACAGAGTGTCGCCAGCGCCGTTTTCCTGGCTTCCGCTACCACTCCCCTGAGCCCCGCCGATTGTTGTTTTCCGGTCACACAAAACGTTGCAAATCGTTAACCAGTCGGAATTTTGGCCGTTATTGCGTGTTCAACGTCGGTGATTGACACCCACTGCCATTACTTGCACCCGGATTTTGATTCTGACCGCGAAGAAATATTACAAGCTGTTTGGGGTCATGGTGTTACGGCTCTTTTGGAAGTGGGTTACACGCCCAAACTGGCACATGATGCGCTATTATGGGCCCGTCGTGACACCCGTGTGAAAGTGGTTGCCGGTATTCATCCTCACGAAACGGGCCGGTGTACTGCGGAAGACTTGGATGTCATTGCTTGTCTGGCGGAAGACCCCGACGTGCTGGCCGTGGGTGAAACTGGTCTCGATTTTTACAGGGACCGGGCGCCTCGCGACCGTCAGGAAGAGGTGTTTCGACAGATGATTCGTCTGTCGCGGAAGCTCAGGAAGCCGCTGGTCCTCCACATTCGAGATGCTTACTCCGAGGCCATCCGAATACTTGAGGAGGAAGGCGGCGGCGAATTCGGTGGGGTTTTTCACTGTTTTCAGGGCGATGCGGCGACGGCCCGCCGGGCAAGGGAGCTGGGCTTCATGCTCGGTCTGGGGGGAACAATCACCTACTGGAGTGCTTCGCGCCGGAAAGTCATCCACGACATTCCGATCGAAGCCATGCTTCTTGAAACAGACGCCCCCTGGCTCTGTCCCGCGCCTTGGCGCGGGCAGCGCAACGACTCGCGTTACCTCGTTCAAGTAGTTGAGGTTATTGCGGCCGTCACTGGTCTTGACGATCGAACGATCGTCGACGTGACGACGGCCAACGCCCGGGGGACTTTTCCGGGGTTGGGGATGGGAGCCGCCGGAGCGGAATCGGGAGGAAGAGCTTGAGAGTCACCGAAGCAAATCTGGAATTGATGCGACTGCGCGAGGAAGAGGGGGGCAACGAACCCCTCCATCGCGAGCTGTCAAAGGAAACGCAGCGGGAAATGCTGCGCCGTCACGGGGTGAAGCCGAAAAGACGATTCGGTCAGAATTTTCTGATCGACCCTCAGGCCATCCACAAGGTCATTAATCTGGCCGCGATCGACAGCACCGACACGGTGGTGGAGATCGGATCCGGCGCGGGCGCCCTGACCGGTCGCATGGCCGATCTGGCCGCGGCCGTTCACGCGGTGGAAATCGACACGACGCTGGCCCCGATCCTCAAGCAGGAATTCTCGGGCCGCAACGTCATTGTTCACATGACGGACATTCGCAAGTTTGAATTCGATCGCCTTGCCGAGATTGCCGGTCAGCCGCTCATGGTTGTCGGCAACCTGCCCTACTATCTGACGACCGACATCCTCTTCACCATCCTCAAGTTCGGGCGCTACATCTCCCGGGCCACCCTGATGGTGCAAAAGGAATATGCCGATCGCCTGCTGGCCGAGCCCGGCACCAAGAACTATGGGGCCCTGACCGTGGCGGCTCGTTACCGGGCCGAAATCGAGTCGCTCTACCACCTGGAGCCCGGGGTTTTCTATCCGGCCCCGCAGGTGAGTTCCACGCTGATCAGCCTCAAGCCCCGCCGTGTCGCGACAACGGCTGTGGCCGACGAGGCGCTCTTTTCCGGAATCGTCCGGGCCTCGTTCGGCACCCGGCGAAAGACATTGCTCAATGCCCTCATGGAAAAGTCACGACGGCCGAAGTCTGTCGTAAGCGACCTGATCGAGTCGGCCGGAATCGACCCCGGTCGGCGAGGCGAAACGCTTTCAGTGGAAGAGTTTGCACGAGTGACCGGCGCCTTTCACGACGCGGGCGTGGTGATTCGCGCACCGGGCAAACTGGGCTGATCCCTGGCCGGCTCGACCCTTTCCGTGGGTCAGCCGGCTGCTATGCTCAGTGCCTGTCCATTGCCCGCCCAAATACTTGGAGGACGCTCCATCTCATCTGGTTAAGACCTGGAAGGCCCGTCTGCCGGGCCATCCCCGACTCCGTTCATCGTGAGACGAAGGAACCGATGAGAGCGTCCCGCACACCTCACCATTACTACGCCATGGCACGTCCCGACCCGCTCTTCCGGGGTCAGGCGCCGGCCTGGTTGCTGGTGGTGCTGGCGATCGTGACTCTTCTACTGCTCCTGACCCCGACGGCCGGGGCCCAACGGGGAGGCGTACCAGCCGCCCCGGCCGATACGCTTGGGCGCCCCATCTTCGGCTTCCTGCGCCCGATCTACAGCACGACCTATTCCATTACCGATCAGCAGTCGGCCTGGGATCAGAACTTCAAATTCGAGAACAACTTCGGCCCGTTCAACCTGAACAGCGATACCGGCTTTTTGGTGAAGACGGATCCCAACCGCACGAACTTCCGGGCCACCACCGGCACCACCTCCAACTTCCTTCGATACAACATCCTTGACCGCATACCGATCAGCGCCAGCCTGGTGTACAGCCGCGACGGCACCGACGATACCAACGACTTTACCCGCCGGAGCACTGCCAACAGCGGCTTTGACAGTTCCTACAAGTGGAAAATTCGCCGGGGCGTGGACCTGAATGTGCAAGGGGGTCTTGGTCTGAACTCAAGGAAGGACCAGGCCATTTATCAGGGGGAGGAAACAGGCGTCCGGGAGAAGGGGGTCGACTTTACTACGGGTGCCGGCTTCAACTGGAATGACATCACGCCCGGCATGACCGCCCACATCGATGTCACCCGCAACGTGTCGAAAACCCGATCCAAGACTCTGCCGGTGGATCCCGAGGCCCCGCCCGAAGACGCCAAGAGGAACACCCGCTCCTCCCTCACCGGAACCTGGAATTGGGCACCGACCGACGCCTTCGAGTCATCCGCCCGTTTTGATCGCAAGTCGCTGTACGACAATTACATCCTGGTCAGCCGCGATACCACCCTGAACGGCCTCCAGGAGGAGCAATCCAATTTCCAGCAGACGATCGGCTTCACGGCCAAGCTCAAGGATCCAAAACACCAGACCAACGAGTTGAGCCTCGATCTGAGTACCAGCGACAATACCGTGGAACGGGCCGTGGAGCGGGAGCGTTCGAACGACCGCTTCAGCCAGACCGGGGCGTTGAAGGCTGGCGCCCTGTTCAAGGGCAATCAGATCGTGACGAATTTCCGGCTCCAGCGCGATATCGACAAATCGCCCATCCGGGCCACCGGCGAAACCATCAACCGGACGCTGGACGGTACGCTCAGTCGGCCGTTGAGCTCGACGATTACCTCGCGGCTGCTCGGCGAGGTGTCGATTCGCTCCCAGTACTTCCCCGAGGACCGCACCAACGATCAGGACATCCAGAAACTCCGCGCCGAGGGAACCTTCACCTGGGAGTCCAGAAGCAAGAAATTCGGGACCGTCATCGGCACCCGTGCCAACCGGACCAGCGTCGTCAACATCGACAGTACCCAGTCCGGCAGCTCCCGCAACGAGGAAAATTACGGCGGCACCGTCGATTTCAAGTGGCAGATCAGCCCCCGCACACGACTCACCCAGCTCTACGACTTTCGGATCCTCCTCACGACTTTCCGCTTCAACGCCCCCAACGATAATCTCCAGCGGACACGGGATGTTCGAACGACGCTGTTTCACCAGGTCCGCAAGGGAGTGATGCTGGATGTCAGCCATGCCTATCGGTACTCGCAGACCGGCCGTTACGGTCGACTGGCGACGAGAGCACGGATCTTCCTTCGGTCGGACGATCGGTATGATCAGGACTTGCGACTTGGGCTGAGCTGGACGGCAGCTACCTGGCTCACGCTCCGGACCGATGAGGTGTTTCACCGCGATGACAGCATCACTCTGGCGTCGGGCGATCGGCGAACCAACCGCCGGATCGAGCTCAATCAGTCGGTCAAGATCAACCGGCCCCTGCCCGGCAAGGGCACGTTCGACTGCACCATCACATTTCGGACCCGCCAGGCCTCGACAGCGACCGGTGAGCCGGCGCGGCCCCTGGCGCAACCGCGCGAGGAGTTTCTGAACGTGAACCTGTCTCTGACGAAACCATTCTGAGATGACCAGCCGCGCCGCGTTCCTGACGCGCTCGACCGTCCTGTTTCTCGGCCTGGCCGCCGCCGGGTGCGGTCTGTTTGATACCCGAATTCCGGATGATCCGAGCGAACCGCCGCCGCGTCACGTCCCGAGCGATCCGGACAGCGTGCTGTTCAATTTCGAAATTGGCGTGGAGTACCGGGCCTCGGGCGCCTCGCAGCTTTCCGAAACGCTGGTCGACAGCTTCCTCATGGTGCTCGACGATCCCGACGCCAACCGACTGGGCATCGAGTTTGTGCCAAGAATTGATTTCGAGCGGGCCAACCGGGACTTTCAGACCCTCCGGGTCGGCTCGAACCGGATTCGGATGAATTTCAACTACCTGCCCGACATCGTTCGCCCCCTGATCACCGGGGATCGGGCGTTCTACGACAATCTTCCATACGAATTTGTACTGTTCAATTTCGTTGGAACCACCGAGGTTATCGTCGAGCGGATTGCCGGGCTCACCGATTTGACCATGCAGCGTCAGACGAATTGGGCCATGCTTCAGTGGATCGATATCGCCGATCAGGACGGCGCCACGGAAACGTACGGTTACTACATGGGATTCTATTCCGGCCTGTCGGCCCCGAGAACAATTTCTAAGTGACTATGATGCAATCGTTTGTAGCTATCGGAGACCACGCGATCGAGACTTGATAGCCCCAGATTCCAGGTGCTTCGATGGTCGAAAGACTGATACAATCTGCCAATCCAACTGGAGGTCATACCGCAATGCAACGACTCAATAGACTGATTCTGGCTCCGATTACACTGATCTTGGGCCTGTCACCGCTAGTTCTCGTGAACGGCTGCGCGGAAATGCCGGGCCGGATTGACACCCCGATACTGCCGCAGACGTCCGAGGACAACGTTCTCAGCAACTTCCAAGTGGCCTATCGGCAGAAGCGGATCGATGAGTACGCCAAGCTTCTCGCCAACGATTTCCAGTTCTACTTCGACCCGGTTACCCGCGGTCAGCTCGGCATCGAATTCTGGACGCGGACCGAGGATAGCCTGCGGACGGAGCAGCTCTTCACCTCGCCCGAGGTGACCAAGATCGTCATCGAACTGGATTGGCCCGCTCGGTCGGCGACCGGCGCCGGGTTTCTGGCGCCCCGGGAACGCTGGACCAAGCTCTTCCTGACGGACGTTTATCTTGACGTGGATTTCGCCCCGATCGGCCAGGAGGTGACCACGTTTCGCGTCGAGCAGCAGCAGCAGCGCTTCTTTTTCCGTCGTGGCCGGACGAACCCCCCTTCGGGCCCGTCCGATACGCTCATGTATATCGTGGAGTGGCGAGATCAGGGCGTTACCAATTCGATCAGCGAGCTCAAGAGCCGCTGATACGCCCGCGTTCACTTTCCAGACGAATGACTTCCGGGCCACCCCGGGCGCGCGG
Source organism: Candidatus Eiseniibacteriota bacterium (assembly GCA_034440375.1). Lineage (GTDB taxonomy): Bacteria > Eisenbacteria > RBG-16-71-46 > JABDJR01 > JAWXBZ01 > JAWXBZ01. Next base: position 29,981 of record JAWXBZ010000137.1, on the reverse strand, counting down.
TTTGTCCCGCGCCCTCGGGGTGGTTCTTTTCGTGGCGCTTGCCGGTTGCCTTGCCTTCCTGGCGATGCCGGCGGGGCGTGCGTTTCTATTCGGCGCCCGGGTTCGGCAGGCGACCGGCGATCCGGCCGTGGCCCCCACAGTGCTGGCCGGATTGTTCGGCCAGGCGCTAAAACAGGGGCTGGCGCCGGCCGGGGTCGACACGGCACTTTTACGGGCCGAATCAATCAGCGAGCCACCGGGGGACAACCGAATTGCCGGCCGCCATCACTATCGATGGGAAGTGCCGCTCCCGCGCGGCGTGACCGCCGATTCCGCGGGCACCATCTTTCGGGCGGCGCTGGCCCGTTTTGACGGCGAGTCGTTTGGCAACGGGACCAAAGGCGCCCAGCCGGGCCTGGTATCCGGGCTCCTGCGCGGTGATATCGCCGTCGAGGTTCTGCTCCTTCCGGCGGATGCTCGACTGGACGGACGTCCCCGGCTGGCTATCCTGATCGCCGAGTTCCGCTATCCCAACCTGGCCGAGTGGGAGGAACTCCTGTCGATTGCCCGCGGCGTGACGGTGGCAATCCCGCCACATGCCACCGGCGCCCGGGATCTGGCGGATCGCTGCCGGCAAAAAGGGTTGGAAGTGGTCATCGATCTTCCGATGGAGGGTCTCGACTATCCCAAGAACGACCCGGGCCCGGGCGCTATCCTGGTCGATCTGTCCGAGCGGGAAATCATCAAGCGGCTGGGGCAGGCGTTCGACCGGCTCGGAGGCGCGGACGGCGTCCATACCTACCAGGGCAACCTGGCGATCGAGGATCGAAAGGTCATGCGGACAGTCCTCTTTGAAGTTCATCGGCGAAAGGTCTATTTTCTCGATTCGACGAAGACGGCATTTTCGGCTGTCGAGGCGATTGCCGAAGAGATGGGCCTCCAGGCCCGCCGCGTCCGTCCCGGCCTTGACTGGCCAAAAGCCACCAGCGCCCAGATGGAAGTTCGACTGGAGGAGCTGGCCGCCAGCGCTCGCGAGCGTGGTGTCGCCGTTGGTGTTGTTCGCCCCTATCCGGGTACCCTGGCGGCGCTCAAGAAACTGCTGCCCATCTGGGCGGCCTCAGGGCTGGAAGTCGTGCCGGTTTCGGAGGTTGTGACGGTACCGAAGGTGGCGCCAGGCCCACTCCGCTGATTGACAGACGCGACTCAACTCCCTACAATGCCCGCTTCGCGTTTTCCCTTCCGAATTATCCATCCGGGAGTTGTCCATGTCCAAGACAGCCTGGCGAGGGCTTTTTATTGCCCTCGTGACCATCGCGCTCGGGGTCGTTTTGACCCCAACCTTCCAGTACTACTCCATGTCGCCCGCAGCCAGGGCGGCCATGCCCAAGGTTCAGCGCGACAAATTAAGGAGCCAGGCACTCAACCTCGGCCTCGATCTCCAGGGCGGTGCCCACCTCGTTTATGAGGTGAAGACCGAGGGGCTGCCGGCCGACCAGAAGGTTGACGTCGTCGATCGCGCCATCGAAACCATCCGCAATCGAATCGACCAGATCGGCGTGGCGGAACCCATCGTCCAGAAGCAGGGCGCGGATCGCGTGCTGGTTCAGTTGCCGGGTGTCCTCGACACCGAACGAGCCAAGGACATCGTCGGACGGACGGCCCGGCTCGAGTTCAAGCTGGTCAAGAATGACAACGAGATCGAAGCGATCGCCCTCCGGCTGGATACGTTTCTGGCCGCCCGTGCGCCGATGGATACCTCTGCTGTTGATACATCCGCCGCCTCCCGCCCGTTCACCAGTTTGATTCGGACTTCCATGCCGGGTGCGCTGCTCTTTGAAGTGGATGCCATCCCGGACATTGATGCGATGCTGGCGAAATCCCGCAGCGTGATCCCCGGCAATACCACGCTGGCCTGGGGCCGCGAGACGAACGACATGTCAGGCAAGCCGGGGCGATTTCTGTACGTACTCGAGAACAAGGTCGACCTGACCGGCGACAAGCTGCAAAACGCCGAGTACGCCGTCGGGGTCGATCCCAAGAATCCAGGCGGTTCCGGCGTCCGGCTGTTCATGACCAAGGAGGGCGGCGCCATCTTCTACCGCCTGACGCGCGCCAACGTCAATCGCCAGCTGGCCATCGTGATGGACAATTCGGTTTACTCGGCCCCACGCATCAATGATGCCATCAAGGGGGGCGAGGCGGTCATCACCGGTATCGAGGACGATCAGGAGGCCAAGGACCTGGCCGTGGTGCTCCGCGCCGGCGCCCTTCCGGCGGACATGTCGATTGTCGAGGAGAGGACCGTCGGGCCCACGCTCGGTGCCGACTCCATTCGTCGGGGGATCCTGGCCGGCTGGGTCGGAGCCCTGATCGTCGTGGTCTTCATGGTGATCTACTATCGGGCATCCGGCCTCGTTGCCATCCTGGCACTGGTGCTCAACATTCTGTTCCTGTTCGCCGCAATGGTCTTGATCGGGGCCACGCTGACTCTCCCCGGCCTCGCCGGCATCATCCTTACGATCGGCATGGCCGTGGACGCCAATATCCTCATTTTCGAGCGGATACGCGAGGAACTGCAGGTCGGTAAATCCGTGCGCGGCGCCATCGACGCCGGTTTCCGGCGGGCCTTCCTGACCATCTTCGACGCCAATGCCACCGTGGTCATCACCGCGGCCGCGCTGCTGATTTTTTCCACCGGTCCCGTGAAGGGTTTCGGCCTGACGCTCATGATCGGCATCATCATCAACCTGTTCACCGCCGTCTTCATATCGCGCGTCGTATTCGACGCCGTCACCGAGCGCTCGAACATCAAGCGCCTGAGCATTTAGGAGTCGAGTCATGCTCCGAATTCTGCCCGAGACCAATATCAACTTCATGGGGATGCGCAAGGCGGCCTACGCCCTTTCGCTCGTCATCCTGCTGGCCGGATTGGCCTCCCTGGTGATCAGAGGCGGGCCACGCAAGGGGGTCGACTTCGCCGGCGGGACGCTGCTCGACCTGCATTTCAGCCAGAAGGTGTCGGCCGAAGATCTGCGGTCCGCCGCCGCGGCAGCCGGTTTCCCCGACGCGGAAATTCAGACATACGAGGGATCGAACGACGCGCTGTTCCGCATCAAGGAAGCACTGGTCCAGAAGCCGGGCGCCTCCGATTACGCCACGACCGGACCCGCGGCCCGGCTCGGGCAGGCCCTGTCAACCCGATACCCCGGCATCACCGCGGAAGTGCTGCGGCAGGAAATCGTCGGGCCGAAGGTGGGACGGGAGCTTTCCGGCAAGGCGTTCATGGCGGTCCTCTTTTCGGTCATCGCGATCATGATCTACATCGTGATCCGGTTTCATCGCTGGGAGTACGGAGTCGGGGCGGCTCTTGCCCTTGCGCATGACATCTTCGCCACGTTGGGCGTCTTCTCGATCCTCGACATCGAGATCGGCCTGACCGTGCTCGCGGCGTTCCTGACAATTGCCGGCCTGTCGATCAATGACACGATCGTCGTGTTCGACCGGGTCCGGGAGAACCAGGCCAAGTACCGGAAGATGTCGCTGTTCGACCTGCTGAACCTTTCCATCAATCAGACGCTGTCACGAACCGTGTTGACCGTGTTCACGGTGACGGCTACCACCGCCTCGCTTTATTTCCTGGGTGGTCTGGTCATTCATGACTTCGCCCTGGCCATTTTGATCGGCCTGGCATTCGGCACCTACTCCTCGATCTTCGTGGCCAGCACCATCGCTCTTGACCTCGATTCATGGCAGCAGAAGCGATCCGCTGCCGGGGCTGCGCGTAAGGTGGCCGAGGCCAAGACAGCCACGGGAGCCCGGAAGGCAGCCAAGCCGGCGCCGGTCGTCAGCGCCCGCTAAGAGACCTTCACCAACGAGCAAGGTTACGCCCGCACCGCCCTCCAGGGTGGGGCGGGCGTTTCGCTGGGTGGCCACACACAGCCAACCTGTTGCCGGTCAATGGCTTGGATTCGGGGTAGGGTCCTTTGCCTCCCGGAAATATTGTCGACCCCGCCACGGGGCACCTATAATGAAGAAAACGGGGTAGCGTTCCCACGGTCCCGACCGATGTAAACGTTTGCCCCGTCGCGTGTTGGAACTGAAGCCCGACGACCGTGTTCAAGACCCTCCTTCGTTCGACTACTCTGGAGAATGCCTCGACCATGTCACTCCCGGTCTCACGCATCCCGCGGCACGGTTTGATGATCAATTTGATCTCGAACGGCGTCTCCAGCCTGATGTGCGGGGTGGTAGTTATTGGTGTCATGCTGACCACCCCATTGCCGGCCGGGGCGGGGGTTGGCTTTCGCGCCGCCCGCCTGAAGTACGGTGGCGGCGGGGACTGGTACTCAAACCCTTCGTCGCTGCCCAATCTCATGTCCCAGGTCCACGATCGAACCGGAATCGCCGTGGAGGGTGATGGGGAGGAGGCCCGTGTCGGGCTCGACGATCCGTCGCTCTATCTTTATCCGCTGCTCTATCTGAACGGCCACGGCGAGGTGAAGTTCACCGAGTCGGAACTGGCAACGCTGCGCGAGTATCTGGAAAGTGGCGGCTTCCTGTGGGCTGATGACAACTACGGCATGGATGCCTCGTTCCGACGCGAGATGCGGCGCCTGTATCCGGAAACACCGCTGGTCGAACTCCCCTTCGACCATCCGATCTATCATTCGTTCTACTCGTTTCCCGGGGGACTGCCAAAAATTCACGAGCATGATGGCAAGCCGGCCCAGGGGTTCGGGCTCTTCCGCGACGGGCGACTGGTGGCCCTCTACACCTATGAAACCGACATCGGCGACGGTATCGAGGACGCCGAGGTTCACAACGACTCCCCGGCAGTCCGCGAAATGGCCATGCAAGTGGCTGTGAATATTGTTGTTTACGTCATGACCCACTGACGAGGTCACCATGGAGAACTGGAAAGCGGCCCATCACGACATAGCCCGCCGAATTCAGGATGGGCGGCAGCAACTGACCCGGGAGGTTCTCGCCGCCGGCACGCTGCGGCTTCTGGCCGTGGCACTGGCTGGATTCGTCGTCGGCACGGCCCTGCATCTCCTGTTGCCTCTTGGCTCGGCCCCAGCCCTCGGCCTGTCGATGGCGGCGCTTGCGGCAGTCGGATACGCCCTGTGGCGGGTTCTGCTTCGGCCGTATCGTTCGCGGCCGAATCCGGAGCAGTTTGTCGAGTGGCTCGACGCGCGGCATGACCAGAACAAGAACATCATCGTCAGCGCCTGGCAGCTCGGAAAGAGTCAGGCCGGCACGGCCATCTTCGCCCCCGATCTGGTCGAGGCCGTGGTTGAGCGGGGCGCCCGCGCGGCGGCCGGTGTCAACCTGTCCGGATGGCGCAACCGAAAAAACGATCGAAACTGGTGGATCAGCCTCGCGGGCGCCTCAGCGCTTGCCGCGCTTCTCCTTTTCATGGCCGGCCCGGAACGATTCGGTGGCGCAGCCCGGAAGTTGATCGACCCGCGGCTGGCCGCGCTGGCTCCCGTAACCATCACGGTTCAGCCCGGCGACCGGACCATCGAACGGGGAGCCGACGTCGCGCTGGACATCGTCGTCACCGGCACGACGGAACCACCGGTCCTTCGCGTGCGCGAAACGGGCGGCATCTGGATGTCACGGCGATTGAACGTGCCGGCCGGAGTGCCGGAAGTGGCGGGCGGGGCGGTGGCCTATCGAACCGCGTTGTCACGCGTGGAGCGCGACCAGGAATACCAGGTGATGGTTCACAAGACCGAAACACCGGTCTGGAAGATCGTCGTGAACGAGGCGCCACGGGTGGCCGGCTTCGAGATCACCTACTACTACCCCGAGTACACCGGCAAGGAACCCGAGAACATGACCAGCGGCAGCGGCGACCTGGCCGCCCTGACCGGGACCCGTGTCCTGCTCAAGGTGCTGGCCAATCGCCCGATGGGCTCGGCCGTCATGACTAAGGGCCCGGCCGGGTCGGTCGTGTTGACCGGGGTCACTCCGCTCGATGCCGTCGACGCTCCCAACTGGGAAACGCGGCTGACAATGGTCGGTGAACCGCAGGAGTACACCATCAACCTGCGTGATGCGGCCGGCGTGGATAAATTCACGTCGCCCCGCTTCCGAATTGAATCAGCGCCGGATCGGCCACCGGTCATCCGGCTGGTCTCGCCTTCGGAGGACCTGCCGATTCCCGAGGAAATGTCGCTCATGCTGTCCGCCGAGGCCGTGGATGATTTTGGTCTTTCCCGCCTGGATCTGATCTGGTCGGTGAAGGACGGAAGTGACGGACGCCTCCGCCTCCGCGATTTCTCGGCCGGAACGGCCGAGCTGCACGCCGACTTCAACTGGGATCTGGTGCCGCTGAACCTGGTTCCCGGCAGCGAGGTCAGCTACTTCCTCGAAGTCTTCGACAATGACCGGGTGAGTGGACCCAAGTCGGCCAGAAGCGAGGTTCGGCGTCTCCGTTTCCCGACTATGGAGGAGATTTACGCCGAGGTTCAGGACGAGCACGAACAGCAGATCGACGACCTTTCCTCGACGCTTCAGCAGGGAAAGGAGCTGCAGGAGCAGCTCGAGAAACTGGCCCGCGAGTCGAAGCGCGGCGACGAGCTGTCCTGGGACAGGAAGAAGGAGATGGAAAATCTCCTCGAAAAGCAGGCCCAGCTCGAGAAGCAGCTCGAACAGACCGCCCGCCAGCTGCAAGAAACGCTCAAGAAAGCCCAGGAGGAAACCTTCCTCTCCCCGGAACTGCTGCAGAAGATGCAGGAAATCTCCGAGCTGATGAGTTCGATCCAGAATGAAAAATTGAAGGAGTCGTTTGAAAAATTGAACGAAGCCCTCAAGAACATGGATCAGGAGGCGATCAACAAGGCCCTCGAGAATTTCAAGCTTGACCAGGAAGAGATGGTCAAGGGACTCGACAAGACGATCGAGATGCTCAAGGAGATTCGCAAGGAGGAGATGCTCGAGGACAGTGTCCGCAAGGCCGAGGAACTGGCCCGCGAGCAGGAAAAACTGGCCGGCGACATCGAGAAGGAATCGGAGAAGGACCAGAAGGGGCAGGACAAGGACGGCAAGGATCCGGCTGCCGAGAAAAAAGAAAACGAGGACCTGGCCGACCGTCAGGAGGAAGCGAAGAAAAAGGCCGAAGATCTGGCGAAACAGCTCGATGAACTGTCCAAGCTGGCGGAAAACGAAAAGAAACTCCAGGAAGAGCTGGACCAGGCCAAGCAGTCGCCCAAGCAAGAGGACATGAAACAGAAGATGGAAAAATCCGAGGAGTCGCTCCGCCAGGGAGAGAAAGAGAAGGCGCTCGACTTCGCCTTCAAGGCCGCCGAGGACGCCAAACAGATGGCCCAGGAGATGAAGAAGGCCCAGCAGAACTCCAATGCCGCCAAGAAGCGCGAAATGCAGGAAAAGATGATGGCGGTCATCCAGGACCTGGTGGACGTGTCGAGCGCCCAGGAGGAACTGCTGGCCCAGGCCCCCGGCACTGCCGAAACGGAGATGGCCGGCCGCCAGCGGGTTCTGATGGATGGCGTACTCAAGTCGGCCCTTGAACTCGAGGCCCTGGGAAAGCGAACGCTCTTCGTCAACGACGAGCAGAAAACGATGATTGGTTCGGCGATGAAGAGGATGAAGTCGGCCACCGAGGCCTACTCCGGCGGCAACATGGGCGGGGCCATGCGCGAGGGGAAGGAATCGGCCGGCGATTTGAACGAGGCGATTGTCGAACTGATGGAATCACATTCCTCCATGTGCAACTCGGGCAGCTCGACCGGCTTCCAGGAACAGATGCAGAAGATGGCCGGCCTTTCCGAGCAGCAGCAGGATCTCAATGATCAGGCGCAATCAATGGCCAACGGCAAAGGCTCTCAGCCGCGCCTGTCCCGCGAGGGGAGCGGCGCCCGCCAGATGGAAGACATGGCCGCCCGCCAGGAGATGATCAAGCGCGGGCTGAACGAGGTGGCCGGCAAGATGGGCGAACGAAAGGACATGCTCGGGCGGCTCGATCAGCTCGGCAAGGAAATGGGCGATGTCGCCGACGAGATGAGGAAGAACGGCGTCAGCGACAAGCTCCTCGAGCGGCAGGAGAAGATCCTGAACCGCCTCCTGGATGCCCAGAAATCGGTCCGCCGGAAGGACGAGCGCGAGGAACGGGAGTCGAAAACCGCCGAACAGCTGACTCGTCCATCGCCCGGCCCCCTGACGGGTGACCAACTCGGCGGTTCGGAGCGCCTCCGCAGCGACATCCTGCGCGGCCAGTCCGATCAGTTCCCGGCGCAGTTTCGCGCCCTGGTTGAAAAGTACTTCCGCGCCCTGTCCGACAAGAAATCCGCGGCACCGGAACCGGGTCGTTGATGCGTCGTCATGTCGGTCGTCGGTTGACGGCGTCTCGATGGATGGCGGCCGCCGCCACCCTCTCAGTCCTGGTGGCCGGAGCGGTGACGACCCCGGTGTCCGGCCAGGTCCCAACCGCGCCCTCCGTGAAGGCCAGGGTGGCCCCCGCGGTTCGTCCGACGCCCAACGCGCCAGCCGACCCCCGCTACAACCAGCTCATGCGCAATGCCGCCAGGCAGGCCAGCCAGGGGCAGCATCTTGCGGCCTCGGGTACCTACGAACAGATTCTGACCACCTGGCCGGCCGACCTGAACGCCACGCGCGGGTGCGCCGACGAACTCGTCGCTCTCGGCCGCATGGACGACGCCGAAAAGTTGCTCGGCGGCTGGCGCCGTGAGCGGGGGGCCGACGCCGGGATTGATCGGAGCCTTGCTACCGTGCACCGGGCGCAGGATCGCTGGGCCGATTATCTGGATGATGTGATCCGGGCGCTCGACGATCCGGGCCCCGGTCAGGTACCTCCCGTGTCATGGGCCCTCCGATCCCTGGAGGAGATTTCCGGCGAGGCCGTGATGGCCGGCAAAGTTGAAGCGGCTGTGCGGAAGGTCGTCCGGGATAATCCCGACAAGCCGGAACTGCGCATCCTTCTGGCGGATCAGCTGCTTCGGGGCGGAAACGAATCGGCGGCGCTCACCGAAGTGGTCGAGGCCGATCGAGCCGCCAAGTCCGGGGGACAGTTGATCGTTGAATTTGCCGAAGAACTCGAGGTGCAGGGGAAAGGGGCCCTGGCTGAAAAGGCACTTGGTCACGCGGCGGCGGAAGCAACGACCGATCAGGCCCGCATGGCGGCCTGGAAACGGCTCGGTGAACTGGCCGGACGCAACAAGAACCCGCGTGTCCAGATAGAGGCGTGGCAGGGGATCGCTTCGCTGGCCCCCAAGTCATCGGAAGCCCTCACAGCGTTGGAATCGCTGGCGCGCGCGCAACTGTACGATCTGCATGATCATGCCGCGGCCCTCTCCACCCTTCAAAAGCTCGAGGCCAACCCGGCTCTCGGCGACCGCAAAGGCGACCTTTACCTTCCGATGGCGGAATGCCAGCTGCGCCTCAATCAGACGGAGGAGGCGCTCACGACTCTCGAACGTTTGAAGGGCTCGAAGGCCGACATCGAGACGCAGGCCGAAGGCGCCTTCCTGGTGGCTGAAATTCGTTTCTATGGCGGCGACTTCGATGGGGCGCAACCGGCCTACCAGATGGTGGCCGAGAACTTCACCCGGACCCGGAAGACGAACGACGCCGTCGGGCGCTATCTCCAGATTGCCCGGGCCAAGGACCAGAAAGATTTGGAAGCACTCAAGGCCTACGCCCGCATGGAACAATTTCAACGGATGGCCGACACGACCGCCACCTGGACTGCCGCCGTGGAGCTGGCGACGACTTTCACCACCTCGGATCTGGCCGCGGACGGCCTGATTCGACAGGCTGAAATTCTCCGCGCCCGCCCCGGCAAGAGCGAGGACGCCCTTGCCCTGTGCGCCCGGGCGGCCGACGAGCACCCCAAGGCACGATCCGCGGCCTATGCCCTCGCCGTGATGGGAGACATCTGTCTGAAAGACCTCGGCGACAAGAAGCGCGCACTGGCAGCCTACGAGCGGTTGCTGGACGAATATCCACAGAATCTACTGGCAGCGGAAGTCCGTCGGCCGGTCGAGCGCCTGAGGAAGCACGATGAGTCGTAGTCCCCGCCGCTTCCTGGCGGTTCTGATTCTCGCGGCGATGGCCCTCGTCGGCCGCGCCGCGAGCGCCGACGCCCGGCTGCTGGTGCCGATGGACCTGAAGCAGACAAACCATCTCAAGGCCTACGGGCTGGCCTACTGGGCGCTGCTGAACGGCGAAACCGTGGAGTGGCTGTTGAACTATCGCGGCGGCAGTTTCCTTTTCAGCAACAACAGCGACGTCCCGCGCGAGGCCCGCATCCGCGGTGTATCCTCCGAGGTGATCGACGACGGCGCCGCCGGAGCCATCTACCGGGAGATCGAATCGGCCAACATGGAGCTGGTGCTCCTGGAAAAGGCGCCTCGCATGGCCGTGTATATTCCGCCAGGCTTCGTTCCCTGGGACGACGCCGTGACGATGGCCCTGACCTACGCCGACATTCCGTACACACAGATCTGGGATGAACAGGTGTTGAATGGCGATCTGTCCAAGTACGATTGGCTACACCTCCACCATGAAGATTTCACGGGACAGTATGGTCGGTTCTTCGCCAATTTTCGCAACGCCGACTGGTACCGTCAGCAACAGGCCACGTACGAGACCGACGCACGCCGACTCGGCTTCGCCAAGGTCAGCGAGTGCAAGAAGGCCGTGGCCCGCTCGATCAAGGAGTACATCGCTCAGGGCGGTTTCATGTTCGCGATGTGCTCGGCCACCGATAGCTATGACATCGCGCTGGCGGCCGAGGGCGCCGACATCGCCGAATCAATGTATGACGGCGACCCCTCCGATCCGGGTGCCCAGTCAAAGCTCGACTTTTCGAAGTGCCTGGCTTTCACGAATTTCATCCTCGAGATGAATCCGCTGGTTTACGAATTCTCAAACCTGGACACGTCAAACCAGAGCCAGGCGCGTGGACCGGAAGCCGATTTCTTCACGCTGTTCGATTTTTCGGCCAAGGAAGACCCGGTCCAGACCATGCTGACCCAGTGTCACACGAACATCATTCCGGGTTTCATGGGACAGACAACCGGCTTCCGGCGTGACCTCATCAAGAAGGGCCTCATCCTGATGGGGCAGGTCGAGGGGACCCGCGAGGTGAAGTACCTGAATGGCAACTGGGGGCAGGGAACGTTCACGTTCTACGGTGGCCATGACCCCGAGGACTACCAGCATCAGGTGGGCGATCCGCCGACCGACCTGTCACTGCACCCAAATTCTCCCGGGTACCGCCTGATCCTGAACAACGTCCTCTTCCCGGCGGCGGAAAAGAAGAAGCACAAGACCTGATGCGGCCGGACTTGCGATTCGCGGTACTGGCACTCGTCGTGCTGCTCGCCGGAATCGATCCGCTGACCGCCGGCGCCGCCGCTCCCGTTTCGTCCTGGATCTATGACCGGCTCAGCTGGAATCCAGCCGGGGACACACTCGCCGTTCTGGCTTTTCCCGATCTGTCGCCCGGCGCCGCGCCTCGGCAATTGCTCGTTCCCATCGATCCCTCCGGTCAGGTGACCGTGGCGCCGGACGTTCGTGCGCTCCAGGTTTCCGCCGGCGGCGATGCGGCGCTGCTCCTGGGGGACCACGGACTCTGGTGGTACGAACTGGCGACGGGCCGCTTGATCCAGATCCACTTCCAGCCTCCGGCATCAACGGAACGTCTGTACGATTTCGCCTTTCGGCGAAACGGCAAGGGTGCGGCTTTTCTGACCGGCGCCCACGGCGATCGGAGCGGAGGATTCTATCGCTGGGTGCCGGGGGAATCGGTCATTCGGTTGGCCACGCACAAGCCCGGTGCGGCATCGCCAGCCGGATGGGCGGGCGAGGTGCTCCCCCCCCAGGAGCCAAACGTGGCGGGGATGCGCTCGGCCCGACGCATCACGGTGCCCGGGACTCCCTCCCTGATACTTGACTATGACGGGCGTCGGTTGGTCATCGACACCGGCTACGAGGGGAGCCGGGCCGAGCTCGATCAGGTGGAAGTTGCATGGGCCACCTGGCCACCTGGCGGCCGGAGGGCACTCGTGTCCCTGGATGATCGGGAGGGCGGTGGGGCCAGGCTGTTCGCCGCCACGGCCGGTGGCGCGATCCGGCTCCTGCTCTCGAGCCGGTCCCTGCCCGGCGCCTGGTTGAACGATCAGGAGGCCCTGGTTCATTCAGTGGATGGGAAGCTCTACCGCTACCATGCGGACATCGATTCCCTGTCAGTGATCGAACTCAGCCAATCGTCCGAGTGGCTGACTCAGCTGGCGCCCGAAGCGCGTGTGGCCACGCTCTCCGTGAGCGGATGGCCACGCTCGGCCCGTAAATTCGAGCACCAGCAAAACCTGGTCCGGAACTGCGCCGCCCGTCTGCCTTCGGCATGGCGGGAAGGCGCGCTGGTCTTCGGCCGCCGCATGAATGGCGAGGGACAATTGATCGGAGTGTTCCCCGCAATCGAGGATGCCGCCACCGCGGCGCCGGTTTTTAAGGCAAGCGGTCTTGACGTCGAGCCGATCATGACGAAGGCACGCGCCATGACCGGGTCGTTCGACTATGGCTCCACGCGAAATGGTCCGGGTGATCGGGCGTGGATTCGACGGCTGGAGGCAGCCGGCGGTGGGGCGGAAATCTGGCTGGAACGCGTCGGACAGACGCCCTTTCGACTGCTGACACGGGAGATGACCCGATGAGATTGCCGAGCATTCGCCGAGGCCTCGCGACGGCGGCCCTCACTTTTCCGCTTCTCGCGCTCCTGTTCTCCGGTGCGGCCGCGGCCTGGACGCCCCAGTATTTTGTCTTCGACCGGATGGCCTGGAGCCCCGACGGAAAGTCGCTGGGTGTCATCGGCCGCTACTGGAATCGCGTCAACGGCGAATCGTTCGAGGATACGCTCACGGTCGATCCCGCCACCGGAGCCATCACCTGCGTTTCTCCCTCGGCACTGGAAATCTCCGTTTCGCGTGATGGCAATCGAATTCTCACGCGGGGACGCTGGGGCCTCTACGATCATGACCTGGTAACCGGCAAGACCCGTCTACTCATGAGTCAGCACCCGTTCCAGCCGATTCAAATCGTCCACTTCGCGTACGACCGGGAGGTGTCGGCCGCGATGGTCATTCGGTGCAACGACTGGGATGGCTCTGTCAACGGCGTCTACCGCCTGCCGCTGGACACCGGCGAGCCAGTTCGGATGCGGGCCGATGAAGGGTGTGGCGCACCCCTGCTCAACTATTTCCAGACTCACAGTCGTGGCCTTTCAGCCGTGCGGCGCGAGCAACCGGGAAGGGGTCGCCCGGTCAGCCCGGAACGGTTTCCCGGAACCATCTGGCAGCTTGAAATTGAGGGGCTGCCGAGTGTGGCGGTCTGGGGCAACGCCGAGGCGGGCAGTGACACACTCTGCCTGGATTGCCGGCCCGAGTTTCTGGCATGGCCGCAGGGAGGTGGTCCGATTCTGATGGCGACTTGCCCGGTTGACATCAAGAACGTCATGAGTCCCGGTCAACTGTGGCTGATCCGCCCGGGCCAGGAGGCACGAAACCTGGGCACGGGCCGATTCGATGCCTGTGTCTGGGCGGATTCCTCCCGGGCCTTTGTCACCAGTCGGCCGAGCGCCCTCGAGCAGGTGGATGCCAGAACCGGGGCCATGAACCATGTCGGCCTGTCGATGACTCCGCCCTGGCTGTCCAATCGGATCCTGCCGGTGCCCCATGTCTGGACGGTCCGCCTGGCGGGCGAGATTCATACACTGGCTGACTCGGCGAGCGCCGCTTTTCGGGCCGCCAGCCCGATCCTGGGCGGGACGAAGGGGACAGGCTGGAGCCTGCTCCGGCAGCCCGACCCCAAGCGGTTTGAAATCACGATCGGCAGTTTCGACGACTCCACCGGGGCCGCCGGCCTGGCGAAGAAGTTCGCCGCCGCCGGCTTTCGTTCGGGTGCGGTGACAGGCTACGAAGTGCTTCGCCGGCCGATTCACGACATGCTGGGAGAATTCCAGTTCGGATCGATCCAGTCACCCGATGGGGCGTGGCGGGCCTGGTTCAAGACCCACCCCCACCTGGTTCAACCCTATATGTCGAGCGAACTCTGGATCGAGCCGAAGGGGGGACGCCCCCGGCCAGTTCTGGAAGGGATGGCCAGCTTCTGATCGGCTCTGCACTTGACACTCCTCTGCGGCCCGTCCGACACTGGCATCAAACGCCTGCTTCCGGCATGTCCGCCGGTAGTCGGGGGTGTCACGTGGAGGAAGTTGGGGAGGGGGGCGATTCTCTTGGAAAAGGCGTTTCCAGAATGCCAGAAGTGCCACGCCGGGGTTCTCCTGCCGCTGTCCGATTATGGCCGGGACGGGGCCCCGATCACGTACAAGGCCTGGGTCTGTTCGAGCCCGCCCTGCGGGTTCAACGTGCGGATCGATAACGGCGAGATCTCCATCGGCCGACCGATCACCACCAGCAACAAGTAACCGCCGCCGGGCGGCCGAGGTGGCCGGAGGGCCCCGCGTTTCGATCGGAGCCGTGCCATGATTCAGGCCATCATTTTCGATCTGGACAACACCCTGACCGACTTCATGACAATGAAGGACCTGGCCATTCGGAGCGCGGCCGAGGCCATGATCGACGCCGGCCTCAAGAAATCGCCCGATGAAGCCCGCACCGAAATCAATGAGATCTACCGGGAGATGGGGATCGAGTACCAGAAGGTGTTCGACGTCTACCTGACCCGCACCCTCGGCCACATCGACTACAAGATGCTGGCCGCCGGAATTGTCGGCTATCGCCGCGCCCGTGACTCGGCCCTGATCCTGTATCCCCACGTGCACCTGACGCTGGTCGAGCTGATCAAGCGGGGGCTCAAACTGGCCGTCGTCAGCGACGCCCCGCGGGAACAGGCCTGGCTGCGCCTCTGCTATCTCAAGCTTCAGCACATCTTCGACGTGGTCGTCACGTTCGAGGATACGCTGAAACGGAAACCGAGCCCCGAGCCGTTCCAGCGGGCCCTCGACCAGCTCGGCGTGCCGGCCGAGCGAACGCTGATGATCGGTGACTGGCCCGAGCGTGACGTCCAGGGGGCCAAGGGCCTTGGCATGACCACGGTTTTTGCCCGTTACGGCGACACGTTTGGCACGCCGGTCGGCAGCTCGGGTGCCGACCATGACATCGGGGACGTCATGGACCTCCTCGAGATCGTCGATACCATCAATGGAACGCATGGTCACTGAGGCTCCCGGCATGCAATCCCTCGGAATCGACATCGTCGAAGTCGACCGGATCCGTGACATGATCAACCGCTTCGGCGACCGCTTCATCCAGAAGATTTTCACCGACCACGAGATCGTGACCTGCATGGCCAAGGCCCGGCCGTCCGAGTCATTCGCCGCGCGCTTTGCGGCCAAGGAGGCCTTCGCCAAGGTGTGGCCGGGGCCGGTCATGCCGAGGTGGCGCGACGTGGAAATCCAGATGGAGGGCCCGCGCCCCACCTTTCGTTTCGCCGGCATCGCCACCG
The DNA here is from genome assembly GCA_034440375.1 of Candidatus Eiseniibacteriota bacterium. Classification (GTDB taxonomy): domain Bacteria; phylum Eisenbacteria; class RBG-16-71-46; order JABDJR01; family JAWXBZ01; genus JAWXBZ01. Next base: position 14,489 of record JAWXBZ010000137.1, on the reverse strand, counting down.
GCACCGAAGCCGGACTGTCGATCAGCCACACGCACGCCTACGCGGCGGCTGTTGTCTGGCTCGTGGCAGCGCCGGTCACTCTCGACACCGACACGTCGCCCCCCGTGACGCCGGAATCCTCGCGATGATTCCACTCGTTCGCGCGGATCAAATGCGGGACATCGATGCCGCCGCCATACAGGAGATGGGTGTGTCGTCGCTCGCGTTGATGGAAGCAGCGGGCCGCGCGGTGGCCGAAGCCGTTCTGGCCCACTTCGGCGCCGATGAGGCGGGACGCGTGCTGATTGTCTGTGGCAAGGGGAACAACGGCGGCGATGGCCTCGTGGCGGCGCGCCATCTCCGGGAGGCCGGGGTCCAGCCGCGGGTGGTGGTGGCCGGGGAGGAGACCCAGCTTTCGCCCGATGCCCGGGCCAACGCGATCGCCTGGCGTGCAACCGGTGGCACGATCGATTTCCTTCCCGACGAGGGGGCGGCCGCCCGCTTCTTTCAAAGCCCGCCACCCTTTGACGTGGCCATTGACGCCCTGCTCGGAACGGGCACCACTGGAGTTCCGCGCGGAGCCGTCCTTGAGGCCATCAGGGGCCTCGGTCGCGCCGGGCGGCCGATCGCGGCCATCGACATCCCGAGCGGCATTGATACCGACACGGGAGCGGTGCCAGGCGCGGCGATTGACGCCGACCTCACGATCACGCTCGGTCTGCCGAAACGGGGGCTCTGGCTTTTCCCGGCCCGGTCACTGGTAGGGGTGATCGAGGTGGCCGACATCGGCATTCCACGCGAGGCCAGCATGGCCGCCGACGTCCGGGATTTTCTGGTCCAGGATGAGGATGCGGCGGCATGGCTTCCCGCCTGGTCACGTCATGCCCACAAGGGGTCGCGGGGCCGCCTTCTTGTCCTCGGTGGCTCGGAAGGGCTGACGGGGGCGCCGGCCCTGGCGGCGCGTGCGGCGCTCCGGGTTGGGGCCGGCCTTGTCACGGTCGGCGCACCGGCCGGGCTCAACGACATCCTGGAGATGAAGCTGACCGAGGCCATGACGCTTCCTTTGGCCGAGGCGCCGGGACGATGTCTGGCGCCGGAAGCGATGGCGGCCGTTGACGCGTTCGACAGCGTGCGGCTTGATGCAGTCGTGCTTGGTCCCGGCCTCTCGCGACGCGAGCCGGCCCTCCAGTTCGCCCGGGCCATGGTGTCGAAATTTGATCGACCGATGGTGGTCGACGCCGATGCGTTGTTTGCGTTCCGGGGACAGGTCGATGGCCTGGCACGGCGGAAACCCGGTGCCCCCGGCGGCGCCGGCCCGCTGGTTCTCACACCTCACCCGGGGGAGGCCAGCTGGCTGATGGATTTGCCAGCTCGCGAAATCGATGCCCGGCGCATCGACCTGGCCCGGGAGTGGGCGCGACGACTCGGTCAGGTCATCGTGCTCAAGGGAGCGCCAACGGTCGTCGGTTCGCCGGAAGGGGAGGCATTTATCAACCCGACCGGTGGGCCGCTCCTGGCCACCGGCGGCACGGGCGATGTCCTGGCCGGATTGATCGGCGGCCTTCTGGCGCAAGGCGCCCTGCCCCTGTCGGCGGCGCTGCTCGGCGTTTATCTCCATGGATTTCTGGCCGATCTCTTCGAAGAGCGGCGCGGGCCGCGCGGCCTGATTGCCTCGGATCTCATTGAATTCCTGCCCGTGGCGCTGGGCGAGTTGCACGAACGAGCCGGCGGATGAGCACCGGCCTTCTGGCGCGGGCACAGGCCCTGGCCGGCGAATTGACCGCACTGCGTCGGAGTCTCCATCAGGAGCCCGAGCTGTCGTACCAGGAGCGCGACACGCAACTGTTCCTGCGCCAACGGCTGGAGGCAGCCGGCTTCACCTGCCGGGTGGTCGCCGACACCGGACTCCTGGCTTTTCCACCCGCGACGGCGCGAGGCCGCGCCGGGCCGGTCGTTGCGCTCCGGGCTGAGCTTGATGCCCTGCCGATTCATGAAGCCAATGAAGTTTCCTATCGTTCCAGGCGTGACGGGGTCATGCACGCCTGCGGGCACGACGCCCACATGACGATGGTGTTCGGCGCGGGGCAACTCCTGGCATCTCTGGCCGAAAGCCTGCCAGGATCGTTCGTTCTCCTGTTCCAGCCGGCGGAGGAAGTACCACCCGGGGGCGCCCGGCGCGTCCTCGACGAGGGGGTGCTCGCCGAGGCCGGCGTGGAAGCCATCTTCGGTTTGCATGTCGACACCCGATATCCCTCGGGAAGCATCCTGCTCCGGAAAGGTCCGCTCATGGCGGCCAGCGATCGCTTCCGGCTCACCGTGATCGGCAAGGGGGGGCATGCCGGCTATCCCCACCTGGCTGTTGATGCCGTGGTGATCGCCGCGCAGATCGTCCTTGGCCTTCAGGCGATCGTGGCCCGACGACTCGATCCCATGGAGCCGGGCGTTGTTTCGATTGGCCGAATCGAGGGTGGTACCGCGGACAACATTCTTCCCGAGCGGGTCACACTTTCAGGCACCCTGCGCAGTCACTCCAGCGACGTCAGGCGTCAACTGCCGGAATGGATCCGTGAGATCGCCACCGGAATTGCCAGCGGCGCCGGCGCACGCGTCGAATTTGAATACCTGCCGGGACATCCCGGCCTCTCCAACGACCCGGCCGTTATCGACTTCCTGGCAGAGGCACTCGCTTCCGATTTTGACACCGGGCAAATCATTGAACTGACCAGGCCGATCATGGGCGGCGAGGATTTTGCGCACTACCTCGAGGTGATGCCGGGGGCTTTCTTGAGATTGGGCGTACGAAATGAAGCCGGGGGAATCGTGCATCCGATTCATAGTCCGCGATTCAATCTGGATGAATCCGCACTGCCGGTCGGCGCAGCGGCCCTTGCCATCGCGGCAAGGGCCTGGCTTACGCGGAGCGCTGCTGGTTGACCAGCCCGTCCAGTCGGAGCTGTGGCAAGAGAGCGGCCAGCGGCACCCGCTCCAGTGCCAGGAGCCAGCGCTTGATGTCGATACCGCCGGAGTAGCCGCCGAGCCCGCCGTTGTGATTGATCACCCGGTGGCAGGGCACGAGGACGGCCACGGGATTGGCTCCGTTGGCCGCACCGACCGCCCGATAGGCGCCAGGATTGCCCACGGTTTCCGCCAACCAGCGGTAGCTCCGCACCTGGCCGTAAGGAATCGTGAGCAGCGTGGCCCAGACACGTCGCTGGAACGGCGTCCCGGTCAGCAGGTCGAACGGACCCTCGAACGCGATCTGCTTGCCGACGAAGTAGCGATCAAGGAAGAGACGAATCCGGTCGAATGGGCGGGGGTCAGGGGTTGGGGTCAGGCCGTGGCTGTTCAGGAGATAGTCATGAAACCCTTCGGGCGAAACTCGCAGCATCAACGACGAAAGTCCGTGTGAGGTGGCGGCAAGTCCGATGGGTCCGAGTGGGGTGTCGTGGGTGGTGCAGAAGAGAGGTCGAACGTCGCGGGCCATTCTGTCGGAACCTCGTTCGGTTCGTGTCGTGCGTCCAGCAGGACGGCGCGAACACGCCGTGGTTGGACGGAGTCGTATGTTAGTCTCATCAATCAACCAGCGCAATACGAACGAATCGACCACCGACAACGCCACGCCACGGAACGATCGACGACAGGCCACCTGACATCAAAATGAACCAGCACGAAACGATTCAATCGATGATCGAGGTCGGGCGTCGGCTCGATCAACTCGGCTACGTTCCGGCCACCGACGGCAACATCTCTGTCCGCCTGTCGTTGCGCGAAATATTGGCCACGGTGTCTGGTGTGAGGAAGGGCCTTCTGGCACCGCGTGATTTCGTGGTGATCGATCCGGAGGGGCACGTGCTCCGGGGCGCCGGGCGTCCGTCCACTGAAATCCAGATGCACCTGCGCATCTACAGGGACCGCCCGGACGCGATGGCCGTGGTTCATGCGCATCCGCCGACCGCCACCGGTTTTGCCGTGGCCGGTATTCCACTGACGGCCTGTGTGCTTCCGGAAGTCGTGGCCACGATCGGCGCGGTGCCACTCGCGCCGTATGCCACCCCATCGACCCCCGATCTGCCGGAGTCGATCGCTCCATTCATCAAGGATCACGACGCGATCCTGTTAGCCAACCATGGCGTGGTGGTTTTCGCGCCGACCCTGTTCGATGCGGCCAACCGGATGGAGACCGTCGAGCAGTTCGCGAAAATCCTTTTCGTGGCCACCACCCTTGGCCAGGTCAATCGCCTGACAGGCGGCCAGGTTGATCAACTGAACGAGATTCGTCATCGATACGGCTACCCGGGACGAGCCGTCCGCTGCGAGACGACACCAGGTGCTCCCGTGCCCGGGGCGCCTGCTTCCGGGATCGATCCCGCCTCGCTGGCCGATCAGGTGCTGGCTGAAGTCTTGAAAATGATCCAAAGCAATAAATGACAATAAGTTAAAAATCCATTACTCGACTGTCTTCACTACTCCTCCCCGTGCATTTCGCCCGCCGAATCGGGTGATCTGGCTAACGTCGGGCCCCTGCTTGCCGATAGCAATTCAGGGAGGCCGCAAGCCTCGCCGCGCTCGGCCAACGCCCTGACAGGAACTCCAAAGCCCGACCACCGAACGAGGTTACATGGCCGATCAATCCGGTCTGAACATCGAGCATGGGTTCGAAATCATCCCCGGAGGAGCCGGGCGTTGCGGCGCGGGCGATGAGACCCCCGCTCCGGATAATGAGGCACGCCTTGTCGCCGCGGCGGAACTGAGGCCGGTCATCGAGTTCACCCGTACCCTGGCCAAGGCCGTCAAGGCCGCCCGCATGTATCCCGCCAACAATCCGATCTACGCCCGTTTTCAGACCGACCTGCAGGAGAAGATCGGAACCTGTTTTGCGGACAGCAGCGGCATCCGCCTCGTGATCGGTCACAACCGGCTCTTCTGCCAGGGTGAGTGCGTATACGAGAGTGCCGATCCCGACGACAACCTGGCCCGGCTTTTCTTCCGGGATGGCATCCGCGAGTTGACGTTTCACAATGGCATCGACCGGGCCGAGATGTCCCGCTTTCTCGACATGGTTCGCGCCACCTCCGCCCGCGAATCGACCGAGGACCTCGTCACCCAACTCTGGGACGACTCACTGCCGCATATCACCTACATCGCCATCGACGACATTCTTGACCAGGGCATGGGCGATGAGCCGGTGCCGGCCGAATTCGGTTCCGATTTCATGAATTATGTCGACTTTGAAACGGATTTCAACGAGCTGAATGACGACGGCGTGCCGGAGGCCGCGCGCGAGGAGGCCCTCACCCGCGCCGGCGAATTTCATCGACAGTTGATGGAGTCGGGCGACCGCCAGATCCTCGCGCTCTCGGAGGAAGAGGAGGCGATCCTCCGAACGGAGGTGGAGTTTGAAGATCAGGCAGGCCTTGTCCTTCGCGTGCTCGACACTTTTTTCGATGTCATCGAACAGGACAACGATCCGTCCACGCGTGGTGTCATCATCGCCGTGCTGGAAAAAGCCCTGGTCTCCCTCGTGGCACAGCGGCAGTGGATGGCCGCCGGCCATATCCTCCGGGCCATCTCGGCAGTCCTCGAAAGGCGTCCCGACCTGGTCGAGATGCACGGTCAGGCCATCGACGCCATTCTGAAGGCCGCCACCGACGGACCGCGGCGCGAGGCCCTTTGCGAGGCGCTGAATCGGACCATCGTCTCGCCCCTGGAATCGGAGGTAGCCTATCTCTCGGCCATCCGGCCTGACGGGGTGCCGGCGCTTTGCGAACTGCTGGGCTCGGTCGAATCCCGGCGTGGCCGCATGGCGGTGGTCAACACGCTGGTTCGAATCGGGCAGGGGAACCTCGAGGCGCTCCTGGACCATCTCCGAGATGAGCGCTGGTACGTGGTTCGGAATATCCTCCTGGTATTGGGCCGGATGAAAGCCACGGTGGCGGTGCGGCACATCCGCCCGCTGGTCACTCACGAGGATCTGAACGTCCGGCGCGAGGCGTTGGCGGCCCTTTCGCAGATTGGCGAGGGAGAAGCGCTCGATGCCCTGCTGGCCCTTCTCCGCGATACCGACCCGCGCATTCGCGTCTCGGCGGCCCGGAGCCTCTCGCGCCTTGGAAAGAGGGCGGTCAACCCGCTCCTCCAGATCATCCTGTCCAACGATTTCGAGAGCCGCCCGCTCGAGGAGCGGCGCGGTTTTTTTGAGTCGCTCGGGCGCACCAACAGCCCGGACGTCCTTCCGTTCCTCAAGATGCTGCTCGGCAAGAAGCCGATTTTCAGGAAGAAGGAAGCGGAGGAAATGCGCGTCTGTGCCGTCGAGGCGCTGGCCCGCATGCGCGGCCCCCAGGTCAAGGCGCTGTTTGACCTGGCGCTTTCCGACCCGAGTTCAATCGTGCGGGCCGCGGTGGCCGGCGCCCAGAAGCGCCATGATGACGAGGAGCCGGACGATGTCTGATCGCGGATCGGCGGTTCGTCAGGACATTGGCCTGACACAAGTCATCGAAAGCGGCATTCATGGGATGGCCCGGGACGCGGTCCGGGGCCTGAACGTGGCCATGCGCACGGCGAAGATTCATGACCTGAAAAACGACTCGGTGACGGCGGCCATCGACAACCTGACGCTGATCCTGAACGGACTGTTCCGGGTGGGGGGCGTATTCAGCATCAAGGCTCTCGGCGACTATCTCTTCTGGAACGACACGCGGCTCAAGAGTGATGCGGGAAGCCAGGCCGTGTTCGAGAGCGTCTGCCGGGAACTGCGCTCCCGCGGCATCGGCAGCCTCACCATCCGTCAGGGAGTCGATCGGGAGGCCATCGGCCACCTGGTCCAGGTCCTGGTCACAGCCCCGCTTTCGGTCGTGGAGGCAATCGATTTTCAACCCGCGAGCGGAAAAGTGGACCATGCCGCGGCGTCGGCGCGGGCCGATGAAGCCTGCCGATTCCTGAACGAACGACTGGGCGAAAAGACAGAGGGTCTGGAATTCGGCCCCTGGCGAGCCACCGACCTCGAGGACCTGGAGCGCGAGCAGATCGACCATAAGGAACGGGCCAAGAAGACCTTTTTCCGGGCCGTGGCCGTGACACGCGCCGTCATGACCAGCAACAAGTTGAGTCAGCAGATGGATCTGAGGAAGGCCAAACGTGTCGTCCAGTCGATGGTCGACCTGATCATGGAAGAGGAGTTTTCCATGCTTGGCCTGACCACGCTCAAGAGTCACGATGACTACACCTTTTTCCATTCGGTGAACGTCTGCGTCCTGTCGATCGCCATCGGCAAGAAACTGGGGCTCGATCGCAAGCGTTTGTCCGAGCTTGGCGTGGCGGCGTTGCTCCACGACATCGGCAAGACGGAAATTCCACTGACGGTCATTCGTAAACCCGGCAAGTTCGACAAGGAGGAGTGGGACCTGATGCGTCGCCATCCGGCGCTCGGCGTCCGGGTCCTGGTGCGCCTGAAGGGTTTTTCCGACCTGGCCATGAAATCGATCGTGGTGGCCTTCGAGCACCACCTCGGGATGAACCTCCAGGGATATCCGCCGCTTCGAACCCCCCGGCCGCTGCACCTGTACAGCCGGGTGGTCACGGTGGCCGACTGTTTCGACGCCATGACGACCCAGCGCGTCTATTCGGAGAGCGCCAAACCGCGCGACAAGGCCCTGTCCTACATGTTGAGCCAGTCCGACAAACTCTTCGACACGGCAATATTGAAAGTATTCGTCAATCTGATCGGCGTTTACCCGATCGGCACGCTTCTTCTTCTCGACACCGGCCAGATGGCCGTGGTCCTGTCGACACCCCCCGAGTCGATCGACCCGCGCCGCCCGCGCATCAAGCTCATCACCGACACGACCGGTATCGAGTTCGACGGCCCCACGGTGGATTTGATGGACGGCGGCACCGACGCCCCGCCTCCTTACCGCATCAGCGCCACCGTTGACCCCGCCACCGTCAACATCGACACGGGGCGTTACTTCCTCTAGTCGTCCGCGGACTCGCGCGGCGCCGGTTGAACGCGCCGGTCAGTCGAACAAAACCCTCCTGGGCTTTGGGTTGGCAAGAGCGTTTCATCGTTTGTCGTCATGGCGGGCGAAGTGGACGCGACCCTATATGAAATGTGCCGACCGGCCCCTCAAAAATAGCGCCCGCACGCCATCGAACCACTGCCTTGACACCTCCCTTCAAACCCATTAACTTTACATCTGGCAACGCGGTATCCCCCCTCTTGATACGCCACGGGCGGCTTCTCGGCCCGCGCGCGAAATTCCGATAAAGAGCCGTTTCTGACGGAGGAGGATCGTCGTCCCCATGCGTATGCGCTACGGGCTGTTGGGCCTGGCGCTCTGTGGTCTGGTGAGCGGGTGTTCACAATTGAGCCCGGCTACCCTTCAGGACCTCGGTTCCGCCGACAAAGTGGTGCTGATCACCTTCCGTGACGGCGAAACGCTCAAAGGCCGCATCATCCAGGAACAGACGGTCACCTTCCAAACCTTTGGCAAGATCTACCAGGGGGAGGTGGAGCGGGTGAACGACAAGGAGATCATTCTCAAGAACGCCTACATCTCCACGGAGTACGACCGGTATCGCGTCCAGCGCGAACGGATGGAATCCGGAACACTTCGCATCACGGACGCACAGTCCGAGCGAATCATTCTGCCGACCTACCGGATTGCCAGAGTGGAACGAGTTTCCGTCGACAAGGCCAAGACGGCGCGCCACGGTATTTTCTGGGCCTTCACGGGCTCGGTGCTGGCCGCCATTCTGTCCGCCCGACTCTGAGGGTGCCGATGACCATGAAAACGCGTTTCCTCTTCCGCGGGGCATTCGCCGCCGCCTTTGTTCTTGGACTTTCCGAACTGGCCACGGCCCAGGGGCAGACCAATCCTCCCATCACGATTCCCGTGGAGGGACCTTCCGGGATGGATGTGCTCCGATATGGCGCCAGCACATTCGACCGCACGATCGCCGGTTCGCGGGCCAAGTCGATGGGGGGCGCCTCGCTGGCCATGGATGCCGATGTCAATGTCGCCACCGTCAACCCGGCGGGGTTCAGCCGGCTGACAGGGCCGACGCTTAGCGCCGACACCCGATGGCTGTCAGGCGGTGTCACCGCCACTGACGCCCCGTCCGGATTTCCCTCACCGCTGGGTACGGAATTTCCGATTGAGAACTATGCCCCCACCCTGACCAGCAACTACGCCTACAACGACATTGCCTTCGGCCTGCCCATCATCTTCCTGGGTCGCCGCGCCGGTTTGGGCGTCGCCTACCGGCGCCTCATCGATTTCCGCAGTGGCACCGAGGAGCGGTTCCTGGTCATGAGCCCATTCGGGGACGCCGATTTCGGATCGGGTGAACAGTTCTCCGGAAGCGTCGATGCGTTAAGTCCGTCACTCTCCATGGCCATTTCCTCGAGGCTCTCGCTCGGGGCAACGATCAACTTCATGACAGGCAGCGTTGCATCCAAGGGGGATCAGGGCGTCACCACGTTTGGACAGGTCGTTACCGAGGGGTTTGTGACGCTCGACCAGGAGGTCAACGGAACCTCGGTCGATCTTGGCGCCCGCCTCGAACTCATCCCGAATTTCACGGTGGCCGGCGTGTTGCAGGCTGGCCATGATCTCAAATTCACTTCCGGCAAGGACCAGTTTCGGGGTCTGACCGACCCCACCGAAATGGACCCGACGCCGATCATCTTCAACAGAACCCTTCTGGATCATTCGCTGTCGGTGCCAACAATGTTCGGCCTGGGATTGGCCTGGAAGACCATGTCCGACCGTGTGATCGTGGCCGGGGATTATTGGAATCGGGCCTGGGGCAATGCCACCTTCAGCCGGGAGTCCTTTGCCACATTCACGATTTTCCCCGACACGCTGAACCTGGCGCAGACGTTTTCAACGGTCATCCCGACCGGCGGCAGCGTCACCAAGGGGGCGGGCCTCAAGGACACCCATCATATCCGCATCGGGGCCGAGTGGCTGGTCAAGGGGGATGGCGTCGAGGGCATCACGATCCCTGTTCGCGCCGGATTCCGGAACGAGCCGCGGACTTTTCCCAACGTCCGGACAGACCGGATGCTTGAGATCAATCGGCAGATTGGAGTGATTGCCGCCGAGGGCAGCCGGCCGGTCGCCGACCGCCAGGCCGATATTCGGGGATTGATGGACGAGGTGTTCCAGGACGGCTCGTTGCTGCTTGCCGGTGACGAGATCCCGACCACGACCATCTCGATCGGAACCGGGATCCATGTCGACTCATTTTCTTTCGATGTCGGCATCGCCCGCACACAGTACGAGTACACCCATCTATTTCTGGGCTCGTTCAACGAGTTCACGCTAAGCACCTACGTTCAGTCCGTCACCGAAGATCGCAGCCTCACGGAGATGAGCTTCACCGCCACGCTTCGTTTCTAGGAGCAGGCGGTCCGCCTCAATGATCCTCATGAAAACGCGCCTCGCCGCACTGACAGTCCTGTTTCTGGCCTTCGCGTCGGGAACCACCACGGCACAGCGACACTCTCCCGCCACGGATCATTCCGACCGGGCCGCGGTGATCTGGGTCTTCTTCCGAACCGACCATGGGCCTTCCGGATCCGACCACGATGCCGCCGTGGCGGATCACCAGCGTGCCACCCGCGTGGACGCACTGCGTGACGCCGGCGCCGTGATTCGTCATGTCACCCGCTGGCTGAACGGGGCCAGCGTGGTCATCGATCAAGCAAGGGTGGCGGAGCTTCGTCGTCTCCCGTTCGTTCGCGAGATCCGCCCCGTGCTCCGCAGCCGCCGGTGGATCGATCCCGAGCGCCGCCGCCTCAATGATGCCGGTGCCGACGACCCGGGCGTTGTCGGCCCGGAATCCGGGACGGAGGGGCGCCAGGCGCCGACCCGCACCGACTTTCGCCTGGATCCGACCGTCCCGGGCACCGTGGCCGCTCCCGCTTTCCTGAACGATGAGGCCTGGTACTACGGGGCGTCATTCAACCAAAATGCCCAGGTTGGGATCGTCGACCTTCATCGTCAGGGGTACACCGGCGCCGGTACCATCGTGGCAATCCTGGACTCGGGATTCCGCACCGGGCATCCGGCACTGGCCGGACGAAACGTCCTGGCCGAGCGCGATTTCGTCTTCAACGACAATGATGTGGACAACCAACCCAACGATGTCGCCTCGGCCTGGAATCACGGCACATCTGTCTGGAGCAACGTGGGCGGCTACCGGCCGGGCGCATTGATCGGCGGCGCGTTCGAGGCGGGCATCCTCCTCGCCAAGACGGAGAACATCACCAGCGAGACGCCGGTCGAGGAAGACAACTTCATCGCGGCCATCGAATGGGCGGACAGTCTGGGCGCCGATATCATCACGGCCTCGCTGCTGTATCTCGATTTCGACGGAACGATGAACGACTACACCTACGCGGACCTCGACGGCGACACGACCCCGCTGGCCATCGCCGTGGACATGGCCGTGGCGCGTGGTATCTGCATGGTCAACGCGGCGGGCAACTTCGGACCGGGCGTCGGCAGCATCTGGACCCCCGCGGATGCCGACTCGGTTCTCTCGGTTGGCGCCGTCGATTCGCTGGGAGTCGTGACCTCGTTCTCCTCGCGCGGGCCCACGGCGGATGGCCGCGTGAAGCCCGAGGTCGTCGCCCGCGGCCGCTCCAACTATGTGGCCAATGCCACGACCGGCGGATACGGTCCGGCCAGCGGCACGTCCTTCGCCACGCCGGTCACGGCCGGCGCCGCGGCGCTCCTCAAGGAAGCTCATCCGGACTGGAGCGGCTGGCAGCTGCGCGAGGCGATCCGCTCGCAGGCCAGCCATGCGGGTGCTCCCGATAACATGACCGGGTGGGGGCTCGTTCGCCTCAACCAGGCAGCCGCACTGGCCCCGCAGGCGAACCCGCTCGTCTCCCGCCCATTTTCGCTGCAGATGCCGGATCGCGGCGTCACGATCACCACCGCCGCCCCGCAATTTGGCTGGGAGCATTCCCGCGGCAACCCGGGGGATGTCGTGACCTACCGGGTGATCCTCGGAACCTCACCAACTTTTGCCGGGGCCGACACCTTTTTCGCCGGAACCGATTCGACCTGGATACCGCCGATGTTCCTCGCGCCCGGATCCACGTATCACTGGCAGGTGCTGGCCACGAATCTGGCCGGCTGGGAGAGGGAAGCCCTGCGACCGGGCAAGTTCACCGTGTCGACGAGTGCCGGCGTCGCGGATATCGGGCGGGCGGGCTTCCCGGTTCGGCCGATGCTGGCCGGGCCTTACCCAAACCCGGTGACCCATGAAACGAGGCTGTCGATGTCGCTGCCCGCGCGGGCGGAGGTGTCGACCTGGTCCGTGAATGTAGTCGGGGTGGATGGACGGCTGGTCCGTCGTCTGGCCGCCGGTGCCTGGGAAAGGGCTGGCGGCACCGTCGATCTTGTCTGGGATGGCCGCGACGAACGCGGGGGCCGTGCCGCGTCGGGAATCTACTTCGTCCGCCTCGTCACACCGGAGTGGGAAACCAGCCGCCGGCTGATTCTGGCCCGCGAATAGCGCGATCCTGAACCGTCGCCTGCCAGCCCGTTGGTCCCCGGCGGGCCGGATCCGATCCTCCGGGTTCTTCGTGACCTCAGCCCGCGAACGCCTCGGATTTCAACGCCACCCGCAGTGACCCGTTCGAGGCGATCGGCCTGGATAAATCCACGAGCAGGCAGTTACGGCTCCGTACGCCGTACGGCCGGTTTGTCCCGCCGATCTCGGCGATCAGCACTTCCTCGCCATCGCGAATGATCGTAAGGCGCCGGCCGCCCTGGACAGTTCGACTGTCGCCCGGCTGACCCGCGGCCAGTGTGATGCCATCCGGTAGCTCGCCCGCGCCGAGCATTGTCCCCTCGATTGTCACGCCGCGGTCCCGTGCATCACGAAGCGGCCGTGTGAGTGCCATGAGTTCGGCGCCGCAAGCCGTCACGTAAAGCCGCCGTACCGCGGTATCAATCAGATCCTCGCACTGGCGCAGAATGGGAAGTTCATCGTGGACGTGAAAGACCCCATCGTTCCGGTTGTCACCGGTCGAAGCCGCCAGCCCGTCGCGCAGGACTTCCTGTCGGCGGCGAAACTGCGATGTCATCCGTGTCAGGAAATCGTCGAGGGGGAGTGGGGCGTAGCTGCGCGGAGCGCCGCCGTTTTCCGCGACCAGTGACGCTTCGATGAGTCGCTGCAGCGTGTCGTACACGCGCGGACGCGGGATGCCCGACCGGCGCGAGATATCGCCGGCGACGGCCGGTCCGTGCTGCAGCAGTGCGAGATACGCCCGGGCTTCGTATTCGTTCAGGCCATACGCGAGAAGTGCGCCTACGAGTTGGTTTTTCCGTGCAGAGTCCAATGTGAGCTCACCGGTTGTCCCCCTGAGGACGTTCCTAATTTACCACACCGACCGAATTTCAACGCCGTTTCAATCCACTTTCTTGAGCTGCTTCATCGGTATTCCATCGACCGGCTTGAGTGCCCGCCAATCATTGTGGATTTGTATGATTATTCGACAGGCCCCGTGACGGGCAGGGCGACAGTTCTTATAAAAACCCAGTCAGCGGCGAATTGAGTCGGGAGCGGCTGATGCCGGGTACAGCGGCGCCAGAGTCCGATCGAGCAGGATGAAATCGGTTTGCATCGGATCGGTCGGCGTCATCATCGGGCGCACGGCCTCGATCTGGGCGCGAGCCTCCAGCTCGCGACCCAGCATTCCCAGCGTTCGAGCCAGGTGAATCCGCGGCGCCGTTGACGATGTATCGAGTTGGATGGCCCGTCGAAGCGCCGGCTCCGCAAGATCAAAGCGATCCATGGCGTTCCAGGCATTTCCTAGCTCGCTCCATCCGCGCCAGTCATTCGGCCGCGACTTCGTCATCTCGGTCATGGCTGCCGCCGCCTTTTCCGGTTTGCCGCTTGCCATGTACGCCAGTCCGGCCCGCCAGGCAAAATTCCAGCTGGGACGAAGTTGCCAGGCTCGTTCGAAGGCACTGGCCGCCAGTTCGGTCTTGCCGAGCGACAGGAAACGCAGACCCATGGCCGAGTGAGAGGTGGCGGCCGCGGCCGGCTCGAGTGTGGGGTCGGCGTCGACCAGGGCCAGATGTCGCGCCACTGCACGACCGGAATCAGCCTGGATGCCGATCCAGGGAATGAGCAACACCAGGCTGGTTACCAGGACCATGCAAATCATCCGCCTCACCTCGAGCCGGCCGACATTCGCTTCCTCCTGGTCCGGTAGTTGCCCCTCGGGGTCAATTTGTTCCGGACGGTTCAAATCCCCGATGTCGTCGATCCAGGCCAGAACCGTGAACGCGGCCCAGCCGGTCAGCGCAATGCCGGTGCCGGCGAAGATATCCCAGTCACGCATCGGCCCCAGCAGCGTACGCATGCCCACGCGCGACAGGATGAAGGACATCGCCAGAACGAGGGCCACCCGCGCGGCGGGCGCGGTCATCGCACGTCGTCCCCGGTGTGTCACGGCCAGTCCGGCCAGCAGGATGAGCGCCGGCGCT
>JAWXBZ010000136.1:0-3150 GCA_034440375.1 Candidatus Eiseniibacteriota bacterium | reverse complement strand
TAGGAGGTGGTAGGCTGGTGACGTCAGCAACCGCGTCGCGTCCACGGATTCCTGCCAATCTGGTTGGCGGATGGCGCTGACTGTGGCACTGTCCGGAAGCTGGCCAAAATCCCAGGCCGAGAAGAGGCGGGCGAGGAAATCGATTCGATCGGACATCGTCTCAAGTCGATCTGGGACGGGTTGGTCTGGATATAGCGCGCCGTCAATCGGGAATCGCATCGAGGAACTCCTCCCGGAACCAGCGTCGAGCCTCTGTTGCTTCACTGCGCCGTTCGGCCGAATCAATGCCTCCCAGCGGGCGATGGCCTTCGATGCGCTGGAGGTGTGTTTCCACAGCGAGTCGCGCGCGGTTGAAATCTGTGTCGCTTCCTCCTCGTTCCTGTCTCTTTTTCCAGAAGTCCCAGGATTGAGCTGGTTTAACGAGACCAGCAAGGCAGACTGCGCGAATATCCACGAAGTCACGGGGCGCTCCGCGCTCCACGAGCGCCACCATTTTCGACGCCACAAGGTCTGTCACTGAATCCAGGTTGACGGATGGCCATGGAGACTGAAGCGGCAATTCAAGTCGCGCCGAGCGCTCTGCCACTTGGAAGTTGAAGACTGTTTGCTCGTTTTCCATGAGGTCGATACTCACGACATCCCCCCAGGAGCGGCGGCGGGTCTCGCCGTACTGCGCCAGCGCAGTTTCAACCGCTCTCAGAACGGCCTCCCGTTCGGCTCCGGACGTGGACGGTTCCCACCAAGCGTCGATGTCGTGTGTTTCACGGTGGTTCACAAAATGTAGCAGACCGAAAGCTCCTCGAAGCGAAAGGCGATTGCCGAGCCCGGATTCGGAGAGGGTCTGAAGGACCGCTGCTGCGACAGCGCTGACGTGTTCTGGCTTTACAGGTTCCATGAAGGTCAGAATACATGAGACCGCCTCGGGAATCTGCGCCAGCCGTCCACGTCCGTCTGCCCACTTCGGAAACGGCCAAACCTCGTAACCTGGCGGAGGGAGTGAGATTCGAACTCACGGAGCCTTTCGGCTCGCCGGTTTTCAAGACCGAAACACCAGTAACTCATCCAAATCTTGGCTCTGCGTCTGAGGAGAAGATCAGAGCCAACTTAACCCGCAAGCTACGAGACAAACGACAGTTAGAGCGAGGATAACGTACTTGGCGACTTGACCCGCTTGGACATGGGTTGATCCGTTTGGATCGTTTTGGCAATCGGAAGCAGGCACAGCACCGGGCACAGGAAGGCCTGAGACGACTGCAGGATTCCCCCTCGAAGAATGGAACCCCACGAGCACAACGGAGGGATGCCCGTACTTCAGTACTTCAATACGCCTTCGCGTGAACCGGTTTCGGAGCTCAGCCCCGTTCCATGTCAGCGCTCCCTGACGATCCGAAGCCTCTTCTCGTCACGATCCGTAGCGACGCGCACGAAGTAGACGCCGGCGGGCACGTCGGTGCCGGCGTCGCTTCGGCCATCCCAGGTCAGCTCGTGACGACCCGATTCCAGCACTTGCGACGACAGCGTGCGAACCATCCGGCCCGAGGCGTCGAAGATGGCCGCGCGTACTGGCCCTGACTCCGGAAGGTCGAGCGCGAAGGCCGTCCGCGCGCGAAAGGGGTTCGGCCGCCCGGGTCCGAGCGAAAGGGCTCCCGGGCCACGGTTCACGAGCACCCGGATGGTCCCGGCGGTCGACCGGGATCCGTTGCGTTCAACCGCCTCGATCCGGTAGTCGATCGTGTACCCGTCGGGAGCGGTCTCGTCGCGGAAGGAATACGATCCGGCCCCGACCACCGGCGCCGTATTGACTGTCGCCCAGGCGACATTCAAATCGTGGCGTCGCAGCACGTCGAAGTGCGAGTGGGCCCACTCCTCCGATGTCTCCCATACGAGATCGACGCCATCCGGAGAGCTGACGGCCTCGAATCGCGACAGCGTGACCGCCACCTGGCTCTCCCGGACCTGGTAGATGGTAACCGTGCCGCTGACCTCGTTCGAGACGATCACGAGAGGATTGCCGTTCGGGCTGTCGGTAGCCGAGACGAAGCTGACTCCCTCCGGAGCCAGGGCGAGCGACGCATTCGGCTTGTACTGGACGAAGGTCGGGGCTGCCGGGTTCGTCACGTCGTAGCTTCGTTCAGTGCCCTGCGTGGAGCGGCGGGTGCCGTCATCTCCTGGGAAGTGGAACAGGCCGTGGACCATGCCGGATTTCACGTGTATCGCCAGGAGTCTGGCCTTGAGCGCGTGCCGTTGACCGACCACCTTCTGTCGGGCAACACCCGTTATGAGTACGTGGATGGGAACGCCCCGCAGGGCGCCGCCGACTACTGGCTGGCGGAAGTGAGTCGAGGTGGCGAGGTTTCCTGGCATGGTCCGGTAACGCTCGGTGCCGGCATCGGGGTCATCAGCCGTCCGACGCTGGCGGCCTTTCCGACGCCGTTCCGGAGCCAGACGTCGATCCAGTTCAGCCTGCCGTCCTCGCAGCGGGTGCAGGTGGCGGTGTACGACATGAGCGGGCGTCGTGTCCGCACGCTGTTCGAAGGTGTCGAAGCCGCCGGTTCGCACGCGGTGTCGTGGAACGGCCGGGCCGACAACGGCGACAGTTCCAGCGCCGGCGTCTACTTGATCAAGTTGACGACGGGTGGCGGCCCGGTCCCGACTCAGGGGAGCCGAATGACGGACACCGTTTGGCGGTGGGTTCCGGCCATGAGCCGGACCACGTACACGCCATGAGCCACGGGACGACCGTTGGTTGACGTGCCGTCCCAGCTCAGGCGATGGACGCCGGGCGGCCGCTCCTCCCGCCCCAGATCACGCACGAGACGTCCGGCGAGATCGAAGACCTGGATGCCGACAAGCGCGGGATGCGGCAGATCGAACCGGACGTTGGTGGCATGACGGAACGGATTGGGCGCAGCGCGAAGCGCGATGGCGGGCGCGGAGGCATCCCCGGGCACGGCCGATACGGGGGTGTACGTCAAGGTCAGCCAGGGACGGGCCGTGAGCGGAAAGGTGTGCCGGCTGCCGAAACGCTTCGCGGTGGCGGACGTCGCTTCGTTGCCGATGACGATCCAGCCGTGGTTGTCGGCCGGATGGTCCAGCCAGTGCTGAACATCGGCCACCAGCTCCGGTGTGCTGGGCCAGGTCCAGGGGCCG
>JAWXBZ010000135.1:0-16645 GCA_034440375.1 Candidatus Eiseniibacteriota bacterium | reverse complement strand
TCCTGGAGCCGGCTCCTGGCCGATTTTCTGCTCAATCCTCGCTGGACCCTTCACTCCCGCGTCGTCCGTCCGGCCGGAAGTTCCTCCGGGCGCGCCCGGCGCCTCGCCGGCGGCCTGGCCAACGTCACGCGACGATAAATTCACCGGGCTCCTGATCGCCTGGGCTCGCTGGCTTCATCTCGGGTGGCCGGCCGGCTCGGTCGAGAAGCTTCCCGAGATCGGCCGGGATGGCGCGACCGCCATTCCCGGCGTCCGTATCGTGGGTGATCTCTCGGGAGTTCCCCTCCTCAAGTTCGCCCTTGATGGAGGCGCACGCGCCGTTTTAGCCATCGTGGCCGAACCGGGGTGGCGGAGTGGGACGCCCTCACCTCCTTTGACCCTCGGCACGGATGCGAGTGGCGCTGGTTCCGGCCCGGTCGATCTCGTCATCCTCGGTGCCGGCGTGGCCGGCCTCTCGGCCGCGGTCGAGGCCCGAAAGCAGGGGATGACCTTCCGGGTCATCGAGTCCGCGGTTCCGCTTGCCACGCTGATCAATTTCCCGAAGAAAAAACCGATCTTCACCTATCCGACGACGATGACCCCGGTGGGCGATCTGCAGGTGTCGGCCACGATCAAGGAAGCACTGGTGGACGAGCTGGAGGCCCAGGTTCAGGCCGTCGGAGTCACCACCCGGAGTGATCGGGCGGAGCGGATCGGCCGCGGGACCGGCGGTGGCCTCACGGTCCACCTCGCCGGTGGCGAGAAGCTTCCGGCACGACGGGTCATCGTGGCCATCGGGCGGAGCGGCAACTTCCGGATGCTCGGCGTGCCGGGGGAGGAACTCGACAAGGTTTCCAACCGGCTTCACGACCCGGCTGATTTTGCCGGACGCCGGGTTCTCGTCGTGGGTGGCGGTGATTCTGCCCTCGAAGCGGCCACGGCGCTGGCCGAGGCCGGGGCGTCGGTCACGCTGTCGTATCGACAAAGCGGGTTCTCGCGCCCGAAGCCCGAGAACCTGGTGCGCTATCGTCGGCTGAGGACAACCGACCGCGAGCCGGCCCCGGGCCGGATCCGTTCCGCGCTTGGCACGTCGGTCCGGGTCATCCGCCCGGAATCCGTCACCATCGGGCCGGTCAAGGGGGCCGCCAGCGGAGCGCCCGAGACGATCGCCAACGATGCCGTCTTCGTCCTCATCGGACGCGAGGCGCCACTCGATTTCTTCCGCCGTTCGGGCCTTCCAATCGCCGGTGAGATGCGCCCGGCCAGCTGGGTCTTGATGGGCGTATTCCTGCTCTTCTGCGCCTGGCTCTACAACTGGAAATCAGACGGCTGGTTCAGCCATCTCTGGTATGCGAAGCAGTGGTTCCCGACGAATCTCGAAACTCTTGCCGCTGGCCTTTCGATCGCACCGACGAGCCTCGCGGGCATCGTGATCAAGTCGGCCTCCGGCCCGTCGTTCTGGTACACGCTGGCCTACTCGCTGGCGGTCGTCGTGTTTGGCGTCAAGCGCATTCGCCGCCGAAGGACACCCTACGTCACGGTCCAGACGCTGACGCTGATGGCGATACAGGTCGTGCCGCTCTTCCTGCTGCCCGAAGTCATTCTCCCCTGGCTCAATTACCACGGCGGGCTTCCGGTGGGGCTGGCCGACGCGCTCTTTCCAGCAGTTGACTACGGCCACGGCCGGGAGTTCTGGCGCGCCTACGGCCTGATCCTTGCCTGGCCGCTGATGATCTACAACATCTTCACCGACCAGCCGCTCATGGCCTGGCTGATCCTGGGCTTCGTGCAGACGTTCGTGCTCATCCCGATCCTGGTTTATTTCTGGGGGAAAGGGGCCTACTGCGGCTGGATCTGCTCGTGTGGCGCACTGGCCGAAACGCTGGGTGATACGCATCGCCACAAGATGCCGCACGGCCCGAAGTGGAATCGTCTCAATTTCATCGGTCAGGGGTTGCTCGCCGTCGCGTTCCTGATGCTGGTCGTCCGGATCATCGGGTGGATCTGGCCGGACTCCTGGGCCGCCAGCCATTTTCAGGTTCTCAAGGACGGCTGGAAGTGGATTGTTGATGTCTTCCTGGCCGGCGTTCTCGGCTACGGCCTTTACTTCTGGTACTCCGGGCGTACCTGGTGCCGATTTGCATGCCCGCTGGCCGCCCTCATGCACTGGTACGCCCGGCTTGGCCGTTTCCGGATCCTGGCCGACAAGAAGAAGTGCATCTCCTGCAACGTCTGCACTTCCGTCTGCCACCAGGGGATCGACATCATGAGCTTCGCGAACAAAGGGTTGCCGATGGCCGACCCGCAGTGTGTCCGCTGCTCGGCCTGCGTCCAGATGTGCCCGACCGGCGTTCTTTCGTTCGGCCAGGTGGACTTGCAGGGGCGGGTGGTGGCGCGGGATCGCCTGGCGGCGAACCGTGATACACTTTGAGCCTTCTATAATAGAAGGCAAGTGGCGGGCCGAATAGGATGTTCGGCCGCCGATTCCCGCCAAGAGGAGATATTTCAATGGGTTACGACGAAACGCTCGTGGCGCCGATGCGCGAAGAGCTGGCCCAGCTCGGATTCAAGGAAACCAAAACCGCCGCGGATGTCCAGCGCGAGCTGGAATCGACGAAGGGCGTGACGATGGTCGTGGTCAATTCCGTCTGCGGCTGCGCCGCCGGAAAGGCCCGGCCCGGAATTGCCCTGGCCATGCAGTCCGAAGTGAAACCGGAAAACTTCATCACCGTCTTTGCCGGCAATGATGTCGAAGCCACCGCGAAGGCTCGCGGCTACTTCACCGGCTATCTGCCGTCCTCGCCTGCAATCGGACTGGTTCGTGACGGCAAACTGCTGTTCATGATGGAACGCCACGACATCGAGGGAAACGACGCGATGACCATCGCGAATCGCCTCAATGCGGCTTTCCAGGAGCATTGCGTCACCGGCGCCAGCGCACAATAGGTCGGCGTGCTGTTGCACGCCGATCCAACGCTGTTGAACAGGAAATCCCACCCGACCATCCGTCGGGTGGGATTTCTCATTCCAGATCGACTTATGGGTTAGTTCCCCATCAACGTCTTCACCCGGCTCCAGGTCGTCCCCTCAACAGCCGTCGGGAGTTCGCGGTAGACGCTCAGGCCGCGGAGCGGCTCCTGGCAACCGACGACGCCAAGATCGGTGGTGGCTCCGGTCATCAGATTGATCGTGTACAGGTTTGACTGCGGACCGCCGGTGTTCAGGGCGGCATAGGCCACTCCCGTGGCACCGGAGATGTCGAAGCCATTGACGCCATTGGCGTCAAAGCCCAGCGAACCAACCGTCTGCAGCGTGCCGGCGTTGGCCGGCGTCTGGGTGGTCAGGTTGTCGAGGTCGGTGTCGAGATCGTATAGCGTGGTGGTCGTGGCGCCGGCGAAGCTGTTGGTGTAGGCAGCCGCGGTCACGCCCGGGTTCACGCCGAAGTTGGCGTCAGCGGCCGCATAGGCCAGCGGCGTGTCCGCCAGGACCAGGTTTCCGGTGTCGGGGTGCAGCCGCAGATTCTGGTCGGCATCACTGACCACGCGAATCCGATCAACGGTCGGATTGAAGTCGAAACCAAAGTTGGTGCCGGACAGGGCAAATGGCGTCGTGGTCACGAGCGTGGCCACGCCGGAGAACGGGTCATCGATACGATAAACGCGGCCCGTGCTGCCGAGGACGTACAGGCGACCAACAGGCAGCGCCGGGCGGAAGTCGATGCCGCAGGCGTTTTCACCCGCCATCAGGCCCGTAATCGGCCGGCTGGAGAAAAACCACGGGGTCGAGCTGTTGAAGTTGACCAGCGTATTGCTCGTGGTCACCGCAAAGAGTTCCTCGGCAGCCATGGCAGCCGGCGCGGGTGAAAAAGCAGTCAGAACAGCGGCCAGCGAAGCCGCGGACAGGGCCAGGCTGACCCGGCAAACTGCATGGTGTATGGTCGCTTTCGAGATCATGGCGTTCCCCTTTGGTGCGGACAGTGGAAACTCGCGGAACGTCGAAGGGCTGGGTGGGATGGCTCTTTCCCTCATCGCCTTCGGCTTTGCGAGTCTTACGTAGGGCCCACCGGGATTGGATTGGGGGGAGTTGAAATTTCTTTCGTCAGGCCCGGCTGTTCCAGCTGACGTCCGGGCGGCCCTTTTTCAGGTTCTCGAAGCGCGCCATGACAAACAGGGCGTCCGAGAGCCGATTCAGGTACCGGACGACCCTGGGCCCGATGGGTTCCACCCGTGACAGGTGAACCGCCAGTCGCTCGGCCCGCCGGCAGACCGTGCGGGCCACATGCAAGTGGGCCGCGCCCGGCGTGCCGCCGGGGAGGATGAAATTCTCGAGAGGTGCCAGTTCCGCCTGCATCCGGTCGATCCACCCCTCCAGTTCGGCCACATGGCGGTCCTCGACCGTCGGTACCGGCATGTTGACCTTGTCGGACTCCGGGATGCAGAGATCGCTACCGAGGTGAAAGAGATCGTTCTGCACATGGCCAAGGCACTCGGCCAGAAATGGATCCAGGTCGACGTTCAGGGCCACCCCGAGGACCGAATTGAGCTCATCGACCGTACCGTAGGCCTCGATGCGGAGGCTGTCCTTGCCCACCCGCTGGCCGGCTCCGAGGCCGGTGGATCCATCATCGCCGGAGCGCGTGTAGACGCGGGTAATTCGGGGCATTGGAATCCTCGGCCGGAGGCGGGACTTGTGGACGTGAAACGAGTTGCCGTATCTTAGCCGATCGGAACGATTCAGCAACCGAGACGCCCCGCGCATTCGGCGCCCGGCTAGAGGGGCGGCCGAACACTCTCCAGGAGGAAACGATGGCCTACGTCGTCACCGGCAATTGTCAGGATTGCCGATTTACCGACTGCGTGGAAGTCTGTCCCGTGAATTGCTTCTACGGTGACGACAATATGCTCTACATCAACCCCGACGAATGCATCGATTGCGATGCCTGCGTGCCCGCGTGTCCGGTGGAGGCCATCTTCTCGCTGGACGACGTGCCGAACGACCAGAAGCAGTGGATCGCCGTGAACACCGAGAAGACCGCCCCGGGGACTCTGCCGAACATTACACAGAAGGTCGATCCGCTGCCGACGGCCGAGGAGAAGAAGAACTCGCTGGGATTGTAGGCTGATTCGGACCCGCGCCCGTCAGGGCCCGGCCAGAACCAGTCGATGCGTGGCCACGCGGCCGCCCGCCTCGAAGCGGAGGAAGTAGACTCCGGGTCGGGCCTGGCGGCCGTCGTCGTTTCGGCCGTCCCAGGTGACGAAGACCGGGCCGCCAAGGACGTCGTTCCGGGTGGCAGCCACCGACAGATCGCGGATGCGGCGGCCCGCCGTGTCGAAAACCCGAAGCGTGAGCGGTGAGCCGTTTACCGCCTCCGCCCGAATCGTCACGCCGCCGCCGGACCGGAACGGATTCGGGAACGCCGTCAGGATGGCGGGGCGGGGGGCCGGATCGCCTACGCCGCTCTGGGTCAGCGTCGAGTCGGATGCGGTGCCGCTGTAGCCCCAGGCGCCGGCGGCGTTCTTCGCCAGGATCCGGTATTCGTAGATCGTCGACGCCATGAGGCCGGTGTCGGCATAGGCCGTCGTGCCAGAAGGAACATTGGCACGCAGCGCGAAAGCCGCCGGTGGGATACGACACTCGACGTCATAGGACACGACAGCGCCGCCGTTTGGCGGGGCGCTCCAGGTGATGTCGATCCGGCTGCTGGATACCGCGCTGGCCATGACCGTCGGCACCATGCCGGCTGGTTGCAGACCGGTGTAAACGATGCGTCGGATGCCGGCGGTGAACTGCTTGCAGTAGTAGATCGCGCCATCCGGGCCGATGGCGTAGTCGCTGACGTTGGTTGTGGCGGTGGCCCAGTCGTTGGCGTTCGGCTGTCCGGGCGCGCCGGGCGCGGGGGCCCAGGTGCCGGCCGTATTGCGCAGGCGGCGGAGAAATCCCTGGTAGTATTCCGAATAGAAGACATCCCCCTCGTAGTCGGCGGGAAAGGTATACAGCCCGCCGCAGACCCGGCGGTAGCGAGGGCCGCTGATGATCGAGGCGCTGGCGAACCCGGTACGGTCATAGGTGGCGATCGGTCCAACCGGCGAGGCCGCCGGGCAGGTCCCTGAGAAAAAGGCATTCCCCTCGAAATTCGGCCAGCCAAAATTCTCGCCGCCGTCGCATTCGTCGATCTCTTCGAAGGTGTTCTGCCCGACATCAGCGATGTAAAGGATTCCGGTCAGCGAATCGATCTGGAAGCGAAAGGGATTGCGCAAGCCGAAGGCAAAGACCAGCTTGGTGTTGGCGTTGGCCGATCCGACGAACGGATTGTCGACCGGCGTGATCAGGCTCTTGGCCGGCGGCCCGCCGGCGCCCGCCGGGAGGTTGTCAATGTCGAGTCGGAGGATGTTTCCCTTGAGCAGCGTGTTGTTCTGCGCGCCACAGGCATCGGCATCCTCGCCAAGGCTGGCGTAAAGCTTGCCGTCAATGCCGAATCGGAGTGTGCCGCCGTTGTGATTGCTGGCCGCGTCCGGGATGTCGGTCATGATGTTGTAGCGACTCCCGAGCGTCAGGTTGCTGGAGGCGCCATTCGACAGATCACCCGTAGCGGTGTAACGCACGATATAGTTCTTGATCGAGGGCGTCTGGTCGAAGTAAAAATAGATGTTGGGCCGGGTCGGCCACTGCGGATCGATGGCCATCCCCAGGAGGCCGCGCTCATTGCCCGAGGTGTTCACGTCGGCAATAATCAGCGTCGTGTCGGCCGTTGCACCGCCCGCCAGGACCAGCCGCACGTTGCGCGTCTTTTGTTCGATGATCAGCATGCGGCCGTCGGGAAGGAAGGCCATGCCGGCCGGTTGTGAGAGCCCCGTAACCACGGATTGATCGGCGAAATTGGTGGGGAGGGCAGCGGAGCTCATCGTGGCGGCGAAACAGGTCGTGACCAGAACGGTGCCCGCCATCAGGGCCTGTGCCCGTCGAGTAGTCATTGGGGTGTCTCCTCTGGCGGCCATCGCGTTGGGAGTGCTGTGAAGTGGGCCATGCCCAGTCTAGACGGCGTTCCGACCTCATTACAAGCATGAGGCGCCGGGATGGCACGCTGGTTTATCATGACGAGACATTACTGAGGGCAAAATGACCCGATCACCAAGAAACAGGCTGACTGAACCGGAATTCAACGTCCTTGGCCCGCACCGGTGGCTGGCGATTGCGCTTGAATCCCAGCGGGGGGCGCTTGAATCAGCGCTCCGCCGGCTGGAGTCGGACGAACGGGACACCGAGGCCATTCACGACGTTCGGGTTACCTCCCGGAGGTTGCGAGGCATCCTCGATGCGGGGCGCGAGTTCATCGCCGGGAAGCCGGCTCGTCGGCTGGCCCGTCGCCTGAAAACAATCCGGCGTGAGCTGGGCGGACCGCGCGAGGCCGAGGTCGGTGCCGCGCTTCTGGCCAATTTGAAAGAGCGACTTTCTCCTGCTGCCCGCGGAGCCGCCGGATCGATGGCCGCCCAGTTGCTATCGCGTCGCGACGACTTCGACCGGACCGGTGGGGAACTCGTCGACCGGCTGGCACTGAACCGGCTGCGCCGGCGGCTCGTGCGGGTCATCCGTGATCTCGAGGACCACCGTTGGCCCAGGGATCACGCGGCGCCCATGACGCTGGCCGACTTTTGCCAGCAGGCCCTCGAGGCCCTGCGCGAGGCCTGGGAGGCCGTGCGTGCCCTGCCGCTTGAGCCGCTGGAGCTTCACGACGCCGAGGCCCAGCACCGCTTCCGGATTGCCGGAAAGAAGTTGCGGTACGCGCTCGAGCTCTTCGCACCGCTTTTCCCCCCCCCGATCGTCCGGCGGATCGCCCTCCTGAAAGGAATGCAGGACCAGCTCGGCCATCTTCACGATCTCGCCGATTTGTCACTCCTGGCGGCGACATTGGCGATGAAGGCCGTCGAGGCCGGCTTTTCCGAGGAGGCGGCCGGCTTCCGTGACCTGGCCGAGAAACTCGATGCGGAACGCCGCCACGGATTCAAGGGCTTTCGGGGCCGTCATCGTGCTCTGACGCATCCGGGGTTTCTGCCGCCCGGCGCGATTCCCGCGGTTCCGGTGATCGGCGGGTCAGACGCGCCCGATCCGGGGCCGACGCATCCGGTGATCCCCACTCCGTCCGAATCGACAGATGCACCTGCACTCGATGCGCCTCCCGACGAGACACCGTCCAGGGCCGAACGTCCGCCGCCCTTCCGCATCATTGGTGGGGGCCAGAAGGACTCGACCTGATGGTGCTTCACCTCGGACTCAAGCCGATCAAGCGGCCGGTGTCGCTCAGCATTGCCGGTTCCGATTCCGGCGGCGGCGCGGGTATCCAGGCCGATCTGATCACGTTTGCCCGGATGGGTTCGGTTGGAACCACCGTCATCACCTGCGTCACCGCGCAAAACCTGGATGAGGTCCGTGCCATTCACCCGGTGCCGGTGGATGTCATTGCGCAGCAGATTGACGCCATCTTTCTCGGCTTTCCGGTCGGCGCGGTCAAGACCGGCATGCTTTACTCGCGGGAGATCGTCGACGTCGTTGGCGATGCCGTGGCAAAGAACGTCATTACCCGGCTGGTTGTCGATCCGGTCATGGTGGCCACCAGCGGCGCGCGACTACTGAACGAGGATGCAATCAAAGGTTATGTCGACCGAATCTTTCCGTTCGCCCATGTGCTGACACCAAACCTCGACGAAGCCGCCGTCCTGCTCGGCCACGCCGTGCGTGACGCCGGGGACATGCCCGACGCCGCCCGTGAGCTCGGCCAGCAGCATCGATGTGCCGTGCTGCTCAAGGGCGGACACCTGGCCGGCCGCGAGCTGGTCGATGTCCTCTGGGACAAGGAAACGATCCACCGCTGGACCAGCCACCGCGTGACTGGTGTCGGCACCCACGGCACCGGCTGCATGCTCTCCGCCGCCATCGCCGCCCGCCTCTCCTTCGGCGATCCGCTGGTCGATGCCTGCCTCCGCGCCCGGGAATACGTGGAGCATGTGCTGCTCAACTGCACCGAAATCGCCGACGGGCGGCGGATACCGGGGCTCGCGCTCCTGGAATCGGGGCCGATCCGCCCGCGGCCGGCAGGGCGGTAGGGCGGTTTTTCAGGACCCGGCACTCACGGAGCGGCTATGCTTCCGTCCGAAACCCGCTCCCGATAGAACCGCCGCAATCGACCCGGAGACATCTCATGCGCGCTGGCTTCCTGGCACTCCCGGCCCTTGTCAGCCTGACGATCGTCCTGTCGTCCAGCCTCGCCGCCGCCACCCCGATCGATTACCCGGCTCTCATGCTTCATGTGACTGCACCAGTTGCCAAAAACGTCTGCCAGAATGGCCAGGTCTCCTGCGACCAGATCGTCACCGCCGGCACCAGTAATCCCGACGGCTCCAGTTCGTATTTCGTTTACCTACTGGCCAAGAGTGGTTTGCCGGACACCTCGGGCACGCTGGGGGGCCTGCAGTGTGGGATTGCTTTCGATCGACATGGTGCGACCCCCGGGATCCGGATGTGGGGATGGACTAACTGCGCCACGCTTCAGTTTGCCTCACTAACTCCGGCGTGGCCTGATTCGGGCTCCGGCAACCTGATCACGTGGGATGCCTGGAACCGTTGTCAGAGCGGAGAAACGGCGGTTGCCGGATTTTTCTATCTCTCGGCATACGGCCCGTCGAACGTGTGGTTGACACCCAGGCCGGTTGACGGCATTGCCAAGACGGCGAACTGCGGATCGGTGGAATTTCCCGTGGGGCCATCGCTCCTTGGATTTGTCAGCTTCGGGGGAGCATCCCACGCCGGGGACACCGACGGGTTCAACTCCTGTGATGAGATCAGTCCATATCCGCCCCCCACGATCGATCTCTCGATCGCTCAGCCGTTGAACCAGGAGGTCATTGCTGACGACGACGTGCTGGTCGACTGGAACGCTTCCATGGTCGAGCCGGAGTGGCAACCCTACGAGCTCCGATACGACAGCCGAATCGATGGCGGCGCCTGGTTGACCAACAGGGTGTCGAGCCAGCGTACCTTCACCAATCTGCCGATCGGCAACCACCAGGTTGATGTCGTCGCCCGGGCCGTGGACGGCACGGAAGCTTCAGCGTCGGTGACGTTCGAAACCCTCGGCCCGTTGAATGATCCCCCGGCAACGATCCTCCTGACCGGACCGCCGGTGGTGAGCCCGGCGCCCGCCACGGTGACCTTCACCTGGAGCGGTGAGGACGATCGCACCGCGGTCGGGGATCTGCGCTACACGTTCGGCATCACGAACGACTGGGACCAGGCCGCTCCGACCGCCGTGACGATGGCGACGTTCAGCATTTCCCAGCCGGGCATCTACCAGTTTCAGGTCCGGGCGCATGACCTGGACGGCGAGAAGGACCCCACGGCGGCGTCACGCCACTTCCGCGTCGAAGTGGTCGAACCGCCGCCGCCACCGCCTCCGGCGCCTCCCGAAACCTTCATCATCGCCGGCCCGCGGGATGGCGGCTCTCAGTACAACCCGAATGTCACCTACGGATTCACCGGCACCGATGACTCGACGGCCGTTTCGGCGCTCCTGTTCTCGTGGCGTCTCGACGGGGCGCCGTGGACACCGTTCGTACCCGAAACTTCTGCCGATGTCGTGCTGCAGAATTGGGGACTGCATTTCTTCGAGGTTCGCGCCATGGACGGCGGCGGCCGGATCGATCCAACTCCGGCCTTCCGGCACATCTGGCTGGGGGACATTCCGGATCCCGTGGCCCTGGCCACGATGTCGGCGGCCATCGTGGCGGACCAGGTGGAGTTGAATTGGACGGCTAATCTCGACGAGATCATTGATTTTCAGGTCGAGCGCGCCCCGGCTTCGGAAGGACCCTTCGTCGCCATCAGTCCGCGCATTCCGGCCTCGAAGAGCGGCGAGTTCCGGTGGCGCGATGCGACCGCTCCGCCGGCCACGACTCTTCACTATCGATTGGCCTGGGTCGAGCGGGCCGGACAGCGGTGGTCCAATGTCGTGAGCATCGATACACCCGTCGCGACGTTTCGGATCCTTGCGCTGGCTCCAAACCCGACGCCAGGCGGCGCGACGCTCCACTTCGCCCTGTCACGTGAATCGGTGGTCTCGGTCCTTGTCTTTGACATTGCCGGCCGGCCGGTGAGGACGCTGCCGTTTTCGGTTCTGGCTGCCGGTGCCCACCTGGTCGCCTGGGACGGTCGTCTGGACTCCGGCGAGGCCGCTCCGGCAGGGGCCTACTACGTCCGACTGGAGGCCGGGGGACTGGTGGCCACGCGGGCCCTGATGGTCGTCCGTTAGCATCCCTGCGCTATACTCTCCCCCCATGATTCGCATCGGACACGTGCCCGTCGACCCGCCGTTCGTCCTGGCTCCCATGGCCGGGATCACGGACAAGTACTTCCGGCTGATCCTGAAGCGGATCGGCGGGGTGGGCGTCGTGACGATGGAGTTCATTTCGTCGGAGGCGCTGACGCGGGGCATCGATCGGACCCGGCGGATGATGACGTTCGCCGAGGAAGAGCGGCCGATCTCCATCCAGATTTACGGCAGCCGCGCCGACCGGATGGCCGATGCCGCCCAGCTTGTCGAGGACGAAGGGTCCGATATCGTCGACATCAACATGGGCTGCCCGGCCAACAAGATCCTGAAGGGGTGCGCCGGCTGTAGCCTGATGGGTGATCTGGACAACGCAAAGGAGATCATCCGCGCGGTGCGCCGCCGGGTAACGATTCCGCTGACGGTCAAGTTCCGTCTTGGCCTCCGCGAGACCGCGCTGAACTTCCTCGAGCTCGGAAAGATCTGCGAAGGGGAGGGCGTCAACGCCGTGGCTCTTCATGGCCGCACGGCGAAGCAGATGTTCGGCGGCCGCGCCGATTGGGATCGGATAAGCGAATTGAAAAACGCTCTCACGATCCCCGTCATGGGCAACGGCGATGTCAACACACCCGCCGACGCCGTGGCCATGTTCCGTCAGACCGGTTGCGACCTGGTCATGATCGGCCGCGCCTCGATGAAGAACCCCTGGATCTTCCAGCAGTGCGCCAGCGAGCTCCGCGGCGAAACCTGGGCCGAGCCGACCGCCATGCAGCGCCGCGACCTGATCCTGGAGCACTTCCGCCTCCTGCTGGCCGGGGAGGACGAAAAGACCGCCTTCCACAAGATCCGCACCTTCGCCGGCTGGTATACGCACGGTCTCCCGGGCGGGCGGGGCCTCCGTCAGAAGATCAACGGCATTCCGGACAGCGAAGGGTTCATGCGGGCCGTGGAGGCGTTTTTCGAGGAGTTGCTCCACACGCCGGAGATCACCATCCTGGAGGGAGTCTGATCATGTCTCCGGTGCGGAAGGCACTAACCCCCCTGGTGGTCGTCGCACTTCTGTCCGCGTTCGCCGGGCCCGGCGCCCGGGGCGCAACCGCCGATCACCCCATGATCCTGCTCCACATCGGCGCGCCAACCGGCAAGAATGCCTGTGGCGCCGGCCAGGTTCGTTGCCAGGAAGTGGTGACCGCCGCGCCGAGCGATCCGACGGGGGCAGCGGGGTACTTCGTCTACGTGCTGGTGCGGAACGCCGATTCGACGGGCGTCCAAACCCTGGCCGGGTTGCAGTTCGGGATCGAGTACGAGGGCGGCCCGGGAGTCGGGATCCAGGTGAATGACTGGCGATTCTGCGGCAGCCTGGAATTTCCGGGGTCCAGTTGGCCGGCCTCCGGATCGGGCAACCTCATGACCTGGGATCCAGTCAATCGCTGCCAGACGGCTGAACTGGCCGTCGCCGGTTACTTCTATGTCACGCCCTACTCGCCTGCGACGATGAGGCTGGTGCCACGACCGGTGGATGGTCTCGCAGCAGTTGCCGACTGTAATGCCAGCGCGACCGATGTCTACCCTCGCCGGCTCGGATGGGTCAGCTTCGGGACTGCCGCTCATCCCGGCGATATCGATGGCTTCAATCCCTGCCTTGAACCTCCGGGCGGAACCGAACCAATCATCACGTTCTCCCACCCGCGCCAGGGGTCGTCCGTTGAGGATGACGACGTCCTCATCCAATGGGATGTCAGCGACGATGTGCCGCACCAGGGCAACATTCCCCAGACCTGGAAAGTGGATGACGGACCCTGGCAGTCACTCGCCGATCGAAGTCCGTGGCAACCGGTCACGACGGTTAATCTGGAACGGGGCGCCCACATCTTTCGGGTTCGTGCCCTGGATCGCAGCGGTCAGGTGGGTGAGGGGGCACTGTTTTTCACGACAACCGGCGAGCGCAATCTCGCGCCGACACTTCGACTGTTTGGCATTCCCGAGCCGGAGTCACCCGGCCCGATCGGTCTGGACCTTTCCTGGGTGGGTGCCGATGATCGAACGCCGGTGGATCGGATTCGATATCGATATGCTCTCGAGCACCGCGTGGGCGATTGGTCCGGCACGATCGCGGCCAGCCCGGACAACTGGTCGGATGACCTGAACCTCTACTTTGAATCACTCCCTCAAGGCAGCTACCGCTTTCATCTGAGTGCCATCGACGACGAGGGGGACGAATCGGACCCGATCGATCCGGTTACCTTCCACGTGGTTCACGGCCCGACGGGATCTCCACCCTCCATCTCGCTCGTCGATGGACCAGGATTCGACGAGGAAACAATGGATCCCAATCCGATGTGGACCGCCCACGGCTCCGATGACTCCACAGGGCACGAGGAGTTGACCTATTCGTGGCGATGGGACGGCGGCGCCTGGACCCCGTTCGACCCATCGCGAACCAGGGCGGTTTCCATTACCAGCCCCGGCTGGCACACCATGGAAGCCCGCGCGCGGGACACCGACGGGCTCGTTTCCTGGCACCCGGAACTCCGTCGCTTCCGATTCGTGGGCGTGCCCTCGGAGTTGGCGCCCGCGGAGGCGCCCATTGCCATCCGGATGATCGCCCCCAACCCGTCGCGTGGCCCCACCAGCCTGACTTTTGCCATGCAGCAGTCTGGACCCGTTTCGATCGAGGTTTACGATATCCAGGGGCGGCTTGTCCGCCGCCTGCTTCAGGGGGATCGACCCGAAGGACCCATCCGCCTCCTTTGGGACGGTCAGGACGATGCCGGTCAGCCGGTGGCATCGGGGACCTACCTGGTCCGGTTCCGATCCGAAAATCATGAGGTGAGCGGGCGCATGGTGATCGCCAGGTAGGTAAGATACCGGTAGAGGCTATTCGGCTATCCGGGGCGCCTCGTATATCGCCTCTGCCCGCACGACTTCGGCGTACTCCGAATCCCACCCATTTCGGAAGAATTGCGACAGTTCGGCGCCCAGCGACTGCCCCTCGCCGACAATTCCGACATTGCGACTGTTGTAAAAATAGTCCCGTTCCCAGTTGCTGGTGCCGAGCCAGAATCGGCGCCCGTCCACCACCATGTACTTGGCGTGAACCGTCCGCGCGAACGGGATGAAGCCGCCGGACCATTCGGGGATGTTCATGAAGCGGAGCTGGAACCCCGGCAACTGGCTGAGTTCCTGCAGGTACTCGACGGTCCCGGCGCGCTTGCCCCAGTTGGCCAGCAGCAGCCGCACCGCCACGCCGCGTTTCGCGGCCCGTCGGAGCGCGCCGTCCAGTTCGTCCCACATCTCGCCGGTGCGACTCTTCGGCTTGTAAGTCAACAGCTGCACGGCAATCGAGTCGCGGGCGGAGTCAATCATCTCAATGAGATGGGGAAGGTCCCAATCGATGAATTCGGGACGATCCTTTTCCGGACTGACGACCAACTGCCAGTTCGTGGCGTCGTCTCCGGCCCGGCTGAGATGCCCCCGCGTCAAGGCAATGTTGGGAGTTCGTGAAGCCGAGGAGTCGACGCCGGCCGAAGCGACGGGGGCACCGCGTTCCCAGTCGGATTGAAACAGCCTGGCGAGTCGGACGGCCGAGTGATGGTCGGTGAGGACCAGCCCAAGTTCCTGGATGTGTTCCAGTGCCCGCCAGTCGAAGTTCTGACTCCCGACAAAGGCGGCCCGGTCATCGACGACGAAGTACTTGGCGTGGAGCACGCCGCCGGCAACGGCGGAATAGTCGAGTCGCCGCGCCTCCACGTACTGGAGCGAATCGAGCTGGTCCACCCAAGCGGGGTAGGTTCTGTAGAACTTCTCCTCCACGAGCAACCGGACTTTGACCCCTTTGGAAGCCCGCTCTCGAATTGCCCCGATAATGGTCGTCAGGGAACTGGCACCATTCGGGTCATCGGAAACATAGAATTCCGCCAGATCGATGGAGCTCTCGGCCCGACGAATCATGGACAGCCAGGTGTCGGCTGCATCGGGCAGATCACTGTCGAGGGTCGTTCCGATCGGGAACGACTCGACCAGGAGTGGGGGATTGTCGACAGCCGGCGGATGGACCTGGTCCGCTGCATGGACACAAGCGGCAAGCGAAATCGACAGCGCCAGCAGGAAGTACCTAGATTGGTATGCAATGTTGTGTTTCATCGAACGCGATCTTAGCACCGAACCTACTCCCGCTTGTCGCTGGCCCCGCCACCGGCTCCACCGGCTGCCGCCCCCGGCATTGCCGCGTAAGTCCCGCCCAGTGTTTCCCAGGTGAATTTCGGTCGCGGCTTCACCACCGGCCAGACCTGGTCCATGGTGGTGCCGTCGAAGATCTCGCCATTCTTGGCGACGTAGCGGATGGTATTGGAGTTTTCGATCTTGTCGAGCGGGTTCATGTCCATGACGACGAGGTCGGCCAGTTTGCCGGGTTCGAGGCTGCCGATCCACTTGTCGAGGCCCAGTTCCCAGGCACCGCTGATGGTGGCGCACTGGAGGGCCTGGTGGGTGGTCATCCCTCCCTGGCGCAGACCCCACAGCTCCCAGTGGGGGCCGAGGCCCTGAAGCTGGCCGTGGCCTCCCACGGTGACCCTGGCGCCGGCATCGACCAGCTTCTTGCATCCTTCGGAAACCTTGATGTGGTGCCAGTCGCCGTCCATGGTCATGACCGGGCGGCGGATGGCGCGGCTGTCGATGATGCCACGCGGCGTGAAGCGGAGGAGCTTCTCGTCCTCCCAGGGCTGATAGTGCTGGTAGAACCAGTGCTCGCCGGACAGGCCGCCGTAGGCCACCAGGAGTGTCGGTGTTTGCACCGTGCCGCTTCGGCCGAAGAGTTGGGCCACATCGTCGTACAGCGGCGTGACCGGCAGGCTGTGTTCGATGGAGGTGTGACCGTCGAGGACCATCGACAGGTTCTCCTCGAACTTGCCGCCCCCCTCCGGCATCACCAGCACCGACTCGGCGCGCGCGGCCTCGATGATCCACTGGCGCTGCTCACGGCGCGGCTGCATGTAAGACTTGACGCTGAATGCGCCCAATTCTTTCAGTCGCTTGATGTGGTGCTTCGCGTCGTCACGGCTGTTGACCACGGCCTTCCCGGGGCTTTCGGCGCCGTACAGGATGTAACCGGTGGAAAAGGTGCGCGGCCCCTTCATCACGCCCGCCTCGACCATCTCGCTCTGCGTGAAGACGGCGTAGGTGGATGCGGAAGGGTCGTGGGTGGTGGTGACGCCGTAGGCCAGATTGCACCAGTAGCTCCACTGGTTCTGAGGGATGATATCCATGGCGTTGTAGTGGAGATGAGCATGGGTGTCGATCATGCCGGGCATGATGGTCTTGCCGGCGCAGTCGATGACACGCGCGCGCGCG
>JAWXBZ010000134.1:0-23672 GCA_034440375.1 Candidatus Eiseniibacteriota bacterium | reverse complement strand
GGCTGGCCGGCCAGCCAAGCACCAGTTTCAGCGCCAGGTAGTAGACGAGATCCCATATCCCGAACAGGATTGCGAACCAGGCGAATCGCGCCACGCCCGTTTTGCCGGTCAGCGCCGCCACGGCCCACAGCATGACGATCGTGGCCGCTTCGCGTCCGAGTTCGATCACCACCACCAGGTCCGGCAGACGCACCAGCGGAAAGTCGAAGCCGCCGGGGTAATAGAGAAGCCGCAGGTAAATCACCACCGCGGCCTCGAGGAAGCCCATTGCCACGCCGAAGAGCACGATGAGCCTCGGTATTCGCGCGGTCACGGCTCCCAATCTCCGACGGTCGAGTCCGCCACCAGGTCGACGACGACCCAACGCCCCCGCTCCTGAACGAGACGGAAGGAGAGCGCCAATGGTTCCGCCTCCACCGGCCCGGCGGCCCGATTGCGATGAAAGGTGACAACGGCCACCGCCGATGGCAGGTCGTTTCCGCCAACCTGCTGGAATGAATCAATTCGTGCGATCGACACCTCGGGACGGGCCAGCCAGGTCGAGGCCAGTCGCACGGCCAGGCCCGCGCCGCGTACCCATTCCGACAGGGGACCGGATTCGCGGCGTCGCAAGGCCTCGATGACCGTCACGCCCGTATCGAGCCATGGGTCGAGGCGCTCGCGGCGAAGCGGTGTCGGCGAGGAGGCACCGGGCGATTCGGGCGGACCGTAGGTCTCGCGCCAGTGCTGGGCCGCGAGTGGGAGGCGCGTATCGGGGCGCTCCGAATCGATATCGAGAAGCCCGCTGTGCGGGCGCAGTCGGACGCGGCCGGCGGGCAGGAGCCGGGTCCATCCGCGGGAGGCGCTCGTTGCATCCAGCTGATACAGCTCAAGCCGCAAGGGGACCCCGGCCGCTCGTTCGGACAGGATGAGCACTTCTTCGCCAGGTCGGTCGGCCAGCCAGTTCAACGTCAGCCACCGTCGGACCGCCAGACGACCGCTTGAATCACCTGGATCGGACAGAACGATCGGTGGTGCCTCGCCGCGGATGAATCGCGGCGCGCCTCCCCTGGCCCTGCCATCCGGCAGAGCCAGTCGGGCCGTGACGGCCCACGCCCCGGGAAGAATTTCGAGATCAACCCGGAGATCGCCGTCATCGATGCGAATGCGTGAGCCGTAACGAGTGACCAGGACGGAATCGCCCACGGCGGCTCCAAGCGCCTTCCGCCACGCCTCGGCCGATCCCCGCGCGGCGGCGTCCGTGGGAGCCGCGTCGCCCAGTTGTCTGACGAGAAGCTGCATGGCCAATTCCATTCGGGCCGCCGCCGCGGCCTCGCCAACCACGCCGGCGCCATTGGACAATCCGGAGAGCCGGCTCGCCGGAACGGCAAGCCGGTGCACCGCCGCCAGGTCGAGACCGGCTCCGGCCACGTTCGATCGGCTTGACGGGTCCGCCGTCACCGCGAAACGATGGCGACGAAGTCCGCGGACCGCCCAGGTGACCAGCCAGGCACGCCCTGGTCCGTCCGGCAGTCGTTCGAGCGTGACTAGCCCCCCGCTTCCACGAAGGTAAAGGCGCCGGATCCCTTCGTCGTCCTCGGGCGAGTCGGCGAGAGCAGTCGGTCCGAGCAACGCCGTCAGCACCGGATCCGACGGCAGCAGGGACCGACGTGACCAGGCACCCTCGCCCAGTAATAGCAGCCGAAAACGCGATTCCAAGTGCGCCGTCAGCGCCAGTGTGTCCACTGCCTCATGGGTGAATCCGGTCATCTCCCAGGTCTCAAGAAGGTCGAGGCCCCGGTGGCGATACTGTCGACGCACCAGACCGAGGCCGGGGGCCATCCAGCGATCGTCCCGGTCGGGCAGGGTCTGGTAGCTGACCGGAATGGCGCTTACCTGTCCGCCTGGCAGATCGAGATCGGTCCGGGGGCCAGCCGTTCCCACGTAAAGCCCGTCCGATCGCGCCAGCATCTCCGGGGAACCCCACCGGCGACCGGGTGACAGTGGGAGAGGAATCTCACCAAATGCGTCCACTTCCGGTTTGGCGCCAACAGCGTTCACCGTTGAGGCCAGAACCGCTCCCAACCGATCCGGATCGTCGATGATCGTCAGTCGATCGGTTTCCAGCACTTGATACTCCACCTCGACGAGCCGGGGGGCGATCGGCGCTTCTTCCCGGGTGGCGCGGAGCGCATCGAGACGATCGAAGTCGGGGCGGTTCCGCATGAGCACGGCCACGCGTCGTGTTCCATGGAGCCAGGAGGCCAGGACCCTCACCTCGGCCGAGTCGGTCAGGACGGCGTCTTCCCCCGGTCGGCGCTCGATCCGTTCGATCGTGTAACGCCAGGTATCGCCGGCGGCCAGCGGCCAGTTGGATGCTTCGATCGGTGAGGGCGCCCGGGTGACATCGTCGCCGCGTGCCGGCCGGGCGGGGGTGGTAGCTCCGCCGAGCAGGAACAGCATGGCCAGGGTGGCGCGGATCATGACAGGGGACGGGACAACGGAGCGAGGCGTCGAGTTGGCGTCGGCGCTAGCGGGCACACGAACGAAGTTGCTGCAGGCGGGTGTCCACGTCTTCCAGGGGTAGCGGTCGACCCAGTTCCCTGGCCAGGGTCATCGCGGCGCGGAGGTCGGCCAGTGCCGTTCGGCAGGTCAGCTTCTGATCCGGGGCGTGGGCGTCCCATGAGGAGGCCGCGTCATCGTTGAGTCGTTGGGTGATGACCACCTGGTCACCACCATTCGCAATCTCCATGCGGGCCGTGGCCAGAGTCTCCTCGTATTCCGCCTCGCGAGCGAGATCATCTTCGGGAATCCCGGCGCGAACCAGCGCGAATCCGCGCCGGGCAAGGGCCTGATTGCCGGCCTCACGGGCCCGACTGGCCGCGGCAAACACCATGGCGTATTCGGGATCCGTGCTCGATTGTGCGCTCGTCTTCCCGGCCTCGGCCGAGTTCCTGGCCGCGACGCCCCATGATCGAGATTCATCCATCGACAGGTCCGATGCGGGCGCCGACTGGGTGGAACCGAGTGCCGCCTCCTTGCGAATCACCTGATCCACTTCGGCCAGGTACTCGCGGGGCGAAGTGGCTACCTCGAATTTCTCAAGCGCCTTTTCGGGCCGAGCGACCTCGGTTTCGGAGGGAGCGGTGGCCGGTGGCCCGGCGAGGTTTGGCGCCGCGGGGCTGGAGGCCGCGGGGCTGGGCGCCGCAACGACTGGCGCATTTCCGCCTGATGTCGCGTTGGCACTTTTCATATTCCGGAGGCGCTCCTCCGCTTCCTGATGGGTTGAGGGAAGCGGCTCGACGGCGGCCACCTCGCGATGTCGGTCCGGAACCGGATTGATCACCTTTCCGACCGTCCAGTCGCGGTCACTGATCGTCCGAATCGTCAGGAGAGCCACGGTCAGGCCGGCCGCCGTGGCCATGGCCCACCGGAGTCGGAATGGGCGGGCGCCGCGGCCGGTCTGGATTTCGCGAGGTGTGGGGAGGAGCACCAGCTCGGCGTCCGATTCGACGTAACGCCTGGTTGCCCCCATCGGAACGCCAAGACCCAGCTCGTCCTCGAGCCGCAACCGGAGGCGCCGCTCGATGGCCTCCCAGGCCTCTGGCGCGGGGCGGGCGTCGTCCCCCTGCCGGACCGACTGGTCAAGCTGGCGGAACGCCTCAATGGCGTTGCGGCAATCGGCGCAGGCTTCGAGATGCGCTCCCACCGCGGCCGCTGCCGAATCTTGTAATTCCCCGTCATGCCAGGCCGACAGCCACTCCGGGCCAGGATGACTTCCCTCGAACTTCGCCTCGGACACGCCTCATGTTCCTTTCCGTCGCAGATCAGCTCCCGGCGGTGGACCGGAAAAGCCTATACCAGCATTTTCCTCAAAGCTTCCCTGGCTCGTGACAATCGGGACATGACTGTCCCGCGCGGGATATCCAGCGTTTCGGCTATTTCCTCATAGCTGAGCCCTTCATTGACCCGGAGGAGAAAGACAAGTCGCTGCTCCTCCGGCAGTTCCGGCAGGGCCCGTTGGATACGGTCGATCATCTCCCGGCGCCCGACCGCCTCCAGTGGCGATTCTTCCCCGGACGGCCGGAGCACCAAACGCTCGGGCACCTGTTCGATGTCAACCAGCTTCTCCCGCTTCCGTTTTTCGATATGCGTCAGTGACGCGTTCACAGCAATTCGATAAAGCCAGGGGTGAAAAGCGAACTCCTCCTTGAACTTGAGGAGGCTTCGGAAGGCCCGGACAAATGTCACCTGGGTGACATCCTCGGCTTCGTCGCGGTTTCGAAGCATCCGGTAGACGATCCGGAACACCCGTTCCTGGTGGCGGCGAACCAGTTCGGTGAAGGCGTGGCCATCCCCGTCACGGGCCCGGACCGCCAGCGTCGAATCGCTCGGACCGTCCACGCGGGGAGTCGATGGGGGAAGCGCGGTCACGGAGTCCCGGTATCGGCGGCGGTCAGAAGCCGTCCGGCCACCCGGACATCGCCGAGTCGACGCGTGACGCCCAACCGGTCGAAATATTCGAGTGCCGGCACCGCATGCTTACGGGATATCCCGAAGAGATCCTTGAGATCGGCCACTCGCATCTCGCTTCGTTTGGCAAAAAATCCCTGGAGGCCCGCGGCCATCGCCTCGAGCCTTGCGCGTGGATAGTAGAAATCCGCGGCCACCTTGACCAGTTCTCCCTCCGCTGTCAACGAGGTGAGAATTTCGACGAGCACCCCGCCCATTGCCATTTCCGT
Source organism: Candidatus Eiseniibacteriota bacterium (assembly GCA_034440375.1). GTDB lineage: Bacteria > Eisenbacteria > RBG-16-71-46 > JABDJR01 > JAWXBZ01 > JAWXBZ01. The sequence goes on along the minus strand of JAWXBZ010000134.1, from coordinate 18,951 downwards.
TTCCAGATCCTTGACCGTCGGTGGCGCATATCCGCCCGCCGTGATCGCCTCGCGAATCCGCAACAGCCTTGCGGCATCCCGTTCCCCAAGCGGCGCGGGCTCACCATCGGCCCGAAACCGGTCGTCCCGTTCGAGGAGCTTTTTCGCCGCCAGCAGGCGGCCGGTCAGATGATCGAACAGGGCTGGATCGACATCCTTCGGCAGTTGACTCTTGAGATCGCCCCTGGCAAGACCCCAGCGATACGGTGAGCCGGACTGCCAGGCGCGGGCCACATCGAGAAGTCGGGCCTCCAATTGCTCCCCGGTCGATGCCGCCAGAAAGCGGCCATCGTCAAGATGCCAGGCGCGCCCCTCTCCCGCCAGCTGGTCGAGCGCCTCCCCGGTCGTTTCTGGTTCGAGTCCGGCGGCGCGCGCCACGCGTGTCGAGTCAACCGCCATCGTGAATTCGGCCAGCGCCTGGATGGTTCGCTCCAGCGGCCCCCCTTCGGCTTCAACCTCTAGCCGGGCCACCGTGGTCGCGTCGTGCCTTTGGTGCTTGACGGGGTTCGGCAGCACAATGACACCGCCGCCGATGGCCCGCTGGGGCGAGTAGCTTCGCAACACGAATCGATCGCCCCGTTCGGCGAGAACGGGGCCCTCCAGCCGAATCTGTGCCATGGCCGATGTCGCCGGCTCAAGTTCCTCCCGGTCGAGGAGAACAACCCGGCCAAGAATTTCACTGGCGCCGAGGTGGAATCGGATTCGCTGGCGATTCTTGAGCGACTTCGCGGCATCCGCCACGAGATGGACCCGCGCATCCACCATGAACGACGGCGTCACGGAATCGGGCGCCACGACCCAGTGCCCCCTCTCGATGGCGGATTTTTCCACCCCGTGAAGCGCCACCGCGGTGCGCTGGCCGGCTCGAGCCTCCTCGACATCGTGACCGTGAACCTGGACCGACCGCAGCCGGGTCATGATCCCACCGGGCTCAACCATCATGCGGTCGCCCGGCCGCAGGGTTCCCTGCCACAGCGTACCGGTGACGACCGTGCCGAACCCTTCCACACTGAAGACTCGATCGATCGGCAATCGCGCCGGTCGATCTGATGGTCGCTCGGGAAGGTCGGCCAGAACCGTGGCGAGCGTGGAGAGTAGTTCCAGGCGGCCGGCGCCGGTCTTCGAGGAAACCGGCACGATGGGGAGGTGTGCCAGCGGCCCATCCGCCAGGTACTCGCGCACTTCCTCGGTCACGAATTCGAGCCACTCCGCCTCGACGAGGTCCGACTTGGTCAGCACGATCACGCCGCGGTGAATATCGAGCAACCGGATGATGTCCAGATGCTCCCGGGTCTGCGGCATGACCCCTTCATCCGCCGCGATCACCAGGAGGACCGCGTCGATGCCTCCAACGCCGGCGAGCATGTTCTTGACGAAGCGTTCGTGCCCGGGAACATCGACGAGGCCGCACTCGGTACCGTCCGGCAGGACGAGGCTGGCGAACCCCAGGTCAATGGAAATGCCCCGTTCCTTCTCCTCCTTGAGCCGATCGGTGTCGACGCCGGTCAGCAGGCGGACGAGCGCGGTCTTGCCGTGATCGATGTGGCCGGCGGTGCCGAAGACCGCGAAGCGGCGTGGGCTCACGGCCCTGATTCGGTTTCGCGGCGGATGTCCGCGCCCAGCTTCGTCAGCCGCTCTTCGATCCGTTCGTAGCCCCGGTCGATGTGATAGACCCGGGAGACATGCGTCTCGCCCTCGGCCACGAGTCCGGCCAGGATGAGCGCGGCGGAGGCACGGAGATCCGTGGCCATGACCTGTGCGCCGGAGAGCCGTTCGATCCCGTTGATGACCGCCATGTTCCCTTCCATCTGGATGTCGGCGCCGAGCCGCTGAAGCTCGGCCACATGCGTGAAGCGATCGGTGTAGACCGTATCGGTCAGGACGCTTCGTCCGGATGCCACGGCGGCCATGGCCATCATCTGAGCCTGCAGGTCGGTCGGAAAACCCGGGTAGTAATCGGTCTTGAGCACGAACGCTCCGACCCGCGCGGGGCCGCGGACCCGGATGTTTCCGTCCCGCTCCTCGATTCGGGCGCCTATCTCGACGAGGCGGCCCAGGAGGGCGGCAATGTGGTCGACCCGGCAGCCGGTCAGCGTGACATCGCCTCCGGTCATGGCCCCGGCTATCAGGTAGGTCCCGACCTCGATGCGGTCCGGGATGATCCGGGCTGGAGCCGGTTTCAGGGGCGCCCCCCCCTCGATCACGATCTCACCGGTACCGGCTCCGCTGATCCGGGCCCCCATGGCATTCAGAAACTCGGCCAGGGCGGGGATTTCCGGCTCGCGGGCGGCGTTGCGGATCCGCGTCGTGCCCCGGGCGGACACGGCCGCCATCAGGATATTGCCGGTGGCGCCGACCGAGGCAATTCCGAGGTCGATATCCGCACCCGTCAACTTTTCCGCATGAGCTACGACATATCCTTCCTCCAGGGTCACCTCGGCCCCCAGGGCCTTCATCCCCATTAAATGGAGGTCGATCGGGCGGGGCCCCCAGGCGCAGCCACCTGGGAGGGAAACTCGGGCTGAACCGAACCGGGCCAGCAATGGACCTAAAACATAAACAGAGGCCCGCATCGTCTTAACCAGGTCGTAGGGAGCCTCGATCGACTCCACCCCGGTCGTATCGAGATGAAGTTCGTGCCCCTCCTGATGAAACCGGGCGCCGAGCGTTTCGAGGAGTCGGGCCATCGTGGTCACGTCCCGCAGGAGGGGGACGTTGGTGAATCGGTAGGCGCCGGGCGCCAGAATGGCGGCCGTCAGGATTGGGAGAGCCGCGTTTTTTGACCCGGCGGCGTCAATCGTCCCTTCGAGGGGGCGGCCACCGCGGACGACAATCTTGTCCATGTTCATCCAGGAGATGTTGTGAAACCAGTCCGAGGCGCGCAGTGTAACATGCTCAATGTCGCGCCACGTCAGGCGCCGCCGCCATCGGGGCGGGGAATGGCGCGATCCTCAATGACGGCCGGTCCCACCGGTTCAACGGAGTCCAAACATGATCAAACGCAGGGAGTTAATGGGTGTTGCGGCGCTTTCAGCATTTCTCGGCGCCTTTGTCGGCCTCTTCCTTTTCGGCGAGATGGGCGGCAAGGTGTCTCCCGGAACGAGCGCCACGGCGAGCCCTATCGGGGCCCAGGTCGAAGCGGTCAATTTCCCGGTGGGCGGCGATCCAGGAATCCCGCTGACCACGACCACCTTTTCGAACGTTGCCGAACTCGTGATGCCTTCGATCGTGGTCATCACGAGTTCGCGGACAATTCAGAATGCGTCGACCCCCCTCCCGTTCGGCGGCACTGATCCATTCATGCGCCGCTTTTTCGGCAACCCGTTCCAGGACGGCGATCAGCCGAAGGACGAGGAAGTCCGGGGCCTTGGCTCCGGCGTCATCGTGAGCGCCGACGGCTACATCCTGACGAACAACCATGTGGTCAACGAGGCCGACAAGGTTCAGGTACGCCTCGATCGCCACACGCTGCTGGATGCCACCATCGTCGGCACCGACCCCCGTTCCGACCTGGCGGTATTGAAGGTCGACCGAACCAACATGCCGGCCCTTCCCTTCGGCAACTCGGACAACGTCAAGATCGGCGAATGGGTCGTCGCCTGCGGCGCCCCGTTCGGACTCGAGCGCAGCATCACGGTCGGCATTGTCAGCGCCAAGGGGCGCAGTAACGTCGGCGTCACCGACTACGAAGACTTCATCCAGACCGACGCGGCCATCAATCGTGGCAACTCGGGAGGCGCCCTCATCAACCTGAGGGGTGAGATGGTCGGGATCAATACGGCCATCGCCACCCAGACCGGTGGCTCGAACGGTGTCGGGTTCTCGATTCCAATCAACATGGCCCGCTACATCATGAAGAGTCTGATCGAGGACGGCAAAGTCACCCGTGGCTGGATTGGCGTGAACATCGCCAACGTGGACGAAAAAATCGCCAGGGGACTTGGACTCCCGAAGGATGCCACCGGCGTCGTGGTATCCGGCGTTACGGAAGGAAGCCCGGCCGACCGCGCCGGGATCAGGAGCAACGACGTCATCACCAAGCTCGACGGCCACCCGGTGGATGACATCGCCGACCTGCGCAACCGGGTCGCGACTACCAAACCCGGCACGAGCGTCGAGCTCTCACTCCTGCGCGATCGATCGACGCTTGACGTCAGCGTCAAACTGGACGAGCTGCCGAGCAACCTGGCCGAAAATACCGGCCGGGGGACCCCGGAAGCCGAGGAAGAGGAGTCCGACACCCCGCAGGTCGACCGCGAGCTGGGCTTATCTGTTGCCACCCTGACCACCGACAAGGCCCGCGAACTGGAGATCAAGGAGCGGCGCGGCGTGCTGGTCACCGGCATCGGGCCAAACAGTGCGGCCGCCCAGGCCGGGCTCCGCCCTGACGACGTCATTCTCGAGGTCAACAAGAATCCGGTCCAGAGTGCCGATGAGTTCCGAAACGAGGTCAAGAAGGCCGGCGGGGCCCCGGTACTGCGCATTCTGCGTGACGACAACTACCTGTTCATCGTTTTCTAGTCGATAGACCCCTGGCGGGGTGCTCCTGCTAGAATCAGCCTCCGATGGAGCGCCCCGCCAACCGGGCCTCGCTGAAGATCGCCTTCTTCACCGACACCTGGCATCCGAGCCACAATGGGGTGGTCACCTCGACCGCCACCTTTCGCCAGGAGCTGATCGACCTGGGTCACCAGGTCCATGTCTTTGCTCCGGCCGCACCGGGCCTGCCCGCTGAACCGGGCATCACCCGCGTTGCCTCCGTGCCCTTTCCGACCGAACCGAACTGCCGCGTGGCGCTGCCCTTTCCGCGCTCCCTGCTTCTCAAGTTCACCCGCTCCCGGTTCGACATCATCCATACCCAGACGCCGTTCGGCCTCGGCCTCTGGGGCGCGGCCCTGGCCCGGATGACCCGCCGGCCGCTGGTGCACACCTATCACACCTTCTTCGCCGAGTATGCCCACTACCTCAAGGTTGGCGAGGATTTCGGCCGCGCCTTCGTGGTGCAGTACAGCCGCCTTTACTGCAACCGTTGCCGCGCCATCGTCGTGCCCTCGTCGGAGTTCATCGAAGTGCTCCGCTCGTACCGGATCAACGCGCGAATCGAAGTCATCCCCACGGGGCTGCGGGTACCGGACAATCTCGAATCGCGTGAGGAGGCGCGCCGCCAGCTTGGCATCGCGGCAAACACAAGACAATTTCTCTTCGTTGGCCGACTGGCCCTCGAGAAAAGCATCGACATCGTCCTCGATGCGGTAACCGTCATCCGGCGCGAACACCCGACGGCCCGGCTGGCGCTGGTCGGCGAAGGACCCTATCGCGCCACGCTCGAGGAGCAGGTGACCCGCCTTGGCCTGTGCGACATCGTCCGTTTCGTCGGCGGCCTTCCGCATGAGGAAGTATGGCGATGGTACGCGGCCTCCGACCTCTTCCTCTTCGCCTCACAGACCGAAACGCAGGGGCTGGTCGTGGCCGAGGCGCTTTCGGCCGGTTTACCGGTGGTGGCGATGCATGGCCCCGGCGTCCGCGACATCGTGAAGCCCGCAAACGGCGGCATTTTAACCGAGCCGAACCCGGCGAAATTTCTCCAGGCAATTCGACAGCTGCTGTCGAACGACGACCAGCGCCGGGAATACTCCCGCCTCGGTCGAGAAGCCGCGGCGCAGTGGAGCAGCCGCTACCAGGCCGAGCGCCTGCTCGAACTGTACCGACGTCTGCTCCGTCGCCCCGTCCGCCGACGCATCCTGAGGCGAGCCATCGCCACCGTGGCGACGATCGGCGGACGTTACCGCCGGCGGATGGCAGCCAGCGCGTAGGGCAAAAACAGCTCACCGCCCCAAGGATCGAAGAAAGTCCTCGACCGGCAGGATCTCCACTCCCTCGGCTCTTCCGAGCGCAATCGCTCCGGCCGGGCCACGAAGGCTCGAAACAGCTCCGGATCGGCCAGATTGAGGACCGTATCCGGCTTCAGGGATCGAAGCAGCGTCGACTTCCCGACCTGCCGCGGTCCAAGAAGCAGAAGGCTCTTCTTCCCCTCTCTCAATTCGGAAGCCACCAGCCGTTCATACATGTGGGTAATTTACGCCGTATTTTACCCACGAGTATTAAAATCTTATAACTATCTAAATTGCAATAATTTAACAATTATTTAGTGAAGCTACCGCACCCTCGCCAACGCGTAGCGAGGCCGCTCCGTCAAATCATCCTCAATCCGGACATCCACGTAGCCATCATCGCCAAGCAGTTTGCACACCCGCCCCCCATGACTCTCATCAATTTCCATCGCCAGGAGCCCCCCGCGCCGAAGCCACGATGGCGCCCCCGCCGAAATCCGAGCCACAACCGACGTGCCATCGGGCCCGCCAAGAAGTGCCAATGGCGATTCATGCACCCGCACCTCGCGCGGCAACGTGCCCCACATCCCATCCGGAATGTAGGGCGGATTCGCGACGACGACATCGAACGAATTCGGCATCTGCCGTCCGGAGAGTGGCGCGTAGAGATCGCCCGGGTACAGGACGTATCGAGGCGATTCCTCCGGTGTGAGCAGGCGACGCGCATTTCCACGGGCACACGCCAGCGCCAGTTCGGAGAGTTCGATGGCCGCAACCTCGGTGGGGGGCGCCTCGCGGATCAACGACAGGCCGATGGCCCCCGTGCCGGCGCACAGTTCCAGGACACGCGGCACAAGGCCCGCGGCGCCGCGTCGCAGGTGCGAAAGCACCATATCGACCAGCCCCTCGGTTTCCGGCCGCGGCACGAACACGCCCGGGCCAACCGACAATTCGAGATGTCGAAACGGCGCCTGGCCGGTCAGATGCTGAAGCGGTGTTCCCCGCAGCCGCTCACCGACCATCTCTTCAAGCCGGGTGAACTGCTCCTCGGAGAGTTCGCGATCGGGGTTGGCCAGCACCGCGGCGGGTGGCAGCGCCAGCACCGCGAGCACCAGGAGTCGGGCCTCCCGCGGGCCTTCAGGACTTTCAGCGAGCAGGCGCCGCGAGGCATCGGCCAGCCATCGGCCCACCGTCCACGACTCCGTCATCACGACTACTCGTCGTCGTCCGGGCTGTCGCCGACTGGACCATCGCCGAGGCGCCGCTCGATGTCCGCGGCCACCAGGGCATCGACGACCCCGTCCAGATCGCCTTCCATGATATTGCGCAGGTTGTACAGCGTGAGGCCGATCCGGTGGTCGGTGAACCGCCCCTGTGGAAAGTTGTAGGTGCGGATCTTGGCACTCCGATCGCCGCTCGAAACCTGACTCTTCCGCTGGGCCGCCATGGCCCTGTCGTGCTCCTGGATCTTCACATCGAGCAGCCGGCTGCGGAGGATGATCATCGCCTGCGCCTTGTTCTTGATCTGACTCCGCCCGTCCTGGCAGGTGACGACCGTGTTGGTCGGGATGTGAGTGATGCGGACGGCCGAGTCGGTTGTGTTGACCCCCTGCCCGCCGGGACCGGACGAACGATAGACGTCGACCCGCAAGTCCTTCTCCTCGATCGAAATATCAACGTCTTCGGCTTCCGGCATGACCGCCAGCGTCACCGCGGATGTGTGAATCCGGCCGGACCCCTCGGTGGCCGGCACCCGCTGCACGCGATGAACGCCGCTCTCGTATTTCATGCGCCCGTACACCCCACGCCCCGCCAGGCCAAAGATCACTTCCTTCAGCCCCCCGATCCCCGTCTCACTGAGATTCAGCACGTTGATGGTCCACCCCTGCCGCTCCGCCCACCGGCTGTACATCCGGTATAGCTCGGAAGCAAACAGCGCCGCCTCCTCCCCCCCCGTCCCGGCCCGAATTTCCACGATGACATCCTTGGCATCGTTCGGATCGCGCGGAAAAAGAAAGTCATCGGCCCGTTTCTGCAGATCAACAAGCCGCGCCAGTCCATCAGCCGCTTCGGCCCGCGCCAGCTCCATCAGATCGGGATCCCGCGAGCCATTCAAAATTTCGTTGGCTTCATCGACACTTGTTTGAACACGGACCAGATCCTCGAGAACGACAAGAATATCCGCCGCCTCGCTCCGCTCCTTGCCCACCTTCCGGATATCGGACGGATTGGCCAGCACCGCCGGATCCGACATCCGCTGATCGAGCGCCGCCACCCTTTCGCGATAGCGATCGAGGGCTTCGTGGTAGTTGGTGGAGCTCATGCGGGTTCCTTCATGATCATCAGTAGGTCAACGACTGGGATCCAGCCCAAAATAAAACCGCCCGCTCAAAAGAGGCGGGCGGCACTGATCCATCGGTGATTCCCGACGGATCGACTGCAGCAGCTAGCTGGATGGCGCGGCAGCAGGCTCGACAACCGGCTCAACCACGGTCTTCTTGCCGTAGCGCTTGTTAAATTTGTCGATGCTGCCGGCGGTGTCGATCAGCTTTTGCTTGCCGGTGAAAAAGGGGTGGCAGGCGTTGCAGATTTCGACGTGGAAGTCTTTCTTGGTCGACCGGGTCTGGAAGATGTTGCCGCAGACGCAGGTGATGGTGGTGTCGTGATACGCGGGGTGAATGCCTTCTTTCATGGTGTTACCTGCTCCTTCATTTCCTTGGGTCCGGGGCCACTCGAGCTCGTTCGAGGTCGGGCCGGCTCCGGGGCCGGTGGGGCAAACCCTGCCGGCAGATGGGGCGGGAACTATAGCATGGGGGCTGGTGGTAAAACCGATGACGGGGGGTAAGCTGTGGTCAGTGCTTGACTTGCCGGACCACCCGGCCGCTTCCCGCCCTCGGTTCGCTCACGCGAACCTCGGCGTTCCTAGGTATTCATCATCTCCAGAAACTTCTTATTCGTCTTGGTCTTGCCCATCTGGTTGATGAGGAATTCGATGGCTTCCTGCGGGCTCTGTTCGTTGAGGAATTTGCGCAGGATCCAGACCTTGTTGAGTGTTTCCTTGTCCATCAGGAGTTCTTCGCGGCGGGTGCCGGAGCGGTTGATGTCCATGGCCGGGTAGACGCGACGATCGGAGATGCGCCGGTCGAGGATGATTTCCATGTTACCGGTGCCCTTGAACTCCTCGAAGATGACTTCGTCCATGCGGCTGCCGGTTTCGACCAGCGCCGTGGCGATGATCGTAAGGCTGCCTCCCTCTTCGATGTTACGGGCCGCTCCGAAAAAACGCTTCGGGCGCTGGAGGGCGTTGGCGTCAACACCGCCGGTCAGGATCTTGCCCGAGTGCGGTACGACGGTATTGTGCGCGCGGGCCAGGCGCGTGATCGAATCGAGCAGGATGACCACGTCCTTCTTGTGCTCGACGAGGCGCTTGGCCTTTTCGATGACCATGTCGGCCACCTGCACATGACGCTCGGCCGGTTCGTCGAATGTGGAGGAAATGACCTCGCCCTTGACCGAGCGTTCCATGTCAGTGACTTCCTCGGGGCGCTCGTCGATGAGCAGCACCATGAGGACCACGTCCGGGTGATTGGTTGTGATGGCATTGGCCACCCGCTGGAGCAGGATGGTTTTGCCGGCACGCGGCGGTGAGACAATCAGGCCGCGCTGCCCCATGCCGATCGGCGTGAGCAGGTCCATGACCCGCGTGCACAGGTCGTCCGCGCTGTATTCCAGGTTGAGGCGGTCCTGTGGATAAAGCGGTGTCAGGTTGTCGAAGAGCGTCTTGGTCTTGGCGACCTCCGGGCTCTCGAAGTTGACGGCCTCGACGCGCAGGAGTGCGAAGTAGCGCTCCCCTTCCTTGGGGGGGCGAACTTGGCCCGAGATCGTATCGCCGGTGCGCAGGTCGAAGCGCTTGATCTGGCTGGGGCTGACGTAAATGTCGTCGGGGCCCGGCAGATAGTTGTAGTCGGGGGAGCGAAGGAAGCCGTACCCCTCGGGCAGGATTTCCAGGACGCCGGCGGCAAAAATGAGGCCGTTCTTCTGCGTCTGTCCCTCGAGGATCTTGAAGATCAGCTCCTGCTTCCGGAGCGCCGAGATGGAACCCAACCCCAGGTCCTCGGCCATCTGCTGGAGCTCGGGAATCGTCTTCGACTTCATGGCAGCAATATCCATCGATTCGCCGCGCTGCTGGGCGGTCGGCGGGGGCCCCTGAGTGTCTACAACAACTTCAGGTGCGAGCGTTTCGACGGTTTCGGTGGCGGCTGGCCGGCTGCGGGTGCCGCGGCCACGGGGGCGGGGTGTGCTGTCCAACGGAATGAACCTCGTGAGTGGATGAACCTTGTTGAGCGACCGGCCCGGCCCGCGACTGTGTATTGCGAGCGATGATTTGGGCCTTAAACCTGGGAGCCGGCGCGTGAATGAACGGGGGTTGGCGAGAACGAAGCAAACCGTGTTCTCGTGACTGGTGGAGCAATCCTAATCAGCCGAACCGAACACTGTCAACCGTCAATTTTCAGGAGGAACCGTGACTTCCGGGCGACGGAGCCGATTCGGTCAGGCCCGGCTGAGGTCATAATCACTCCCATCCACGCGGATGTCCGACGCAAGAACCGGCTGGATTCGTGCAAATTCCGCGTGCATTGCCTGGGCGACCCGGCGGTAGGAGGCGTGCCCCTGCCGCGCCGAACGGAGCTGAACCATGTGGTGGAGTTCCCGCAGATTGAGGGTGAGAAAGGCCCGTTTCCGAAACGCCAGCGGGATGACATAGGCGGCATCATCGGGTGATTCGGCCAGAAGAAGTGGATAGGACTCCTCCACGGCCGCCATTGCCCGGTTGTAGTCGTCCGAGAGGCCGGCTGAAGTGAGGACATCCGGCCGTTCGTATCCGAGATGAGGCGTGAGCGGCTGCTCCTCCACCGACATCAGGCGGTGGCGCTGCAGATCTCGCCAGGCACCGTAGTCGACGACTATCTCAAAGGTCATGGTCGTGGCTTCGAGAGCCCGGAGCGGCGGATCGTGTCGGCCACGGCGCGAGACGTAATCGGCCAGCAGCTCACGGCGGGCCGGGGCGGTCATGACGGCCACCGCGGCGCGAATGACCTCCGCCGGGCGGTTCGACACGCCGGCCAGGATCGCTTCGGCCACCCGCTCTTCGGCATCGTCATCCCAGCGGACGAGTCGTGCGGGTTTCAGTTCGGTGCCACCCGTCGGCGCACTATCGAAGATCATTGCCGCCCGCTCCCGCATGGCGGCCGACGTTTCGGCTCGATACACCGATGGTTCCGCGTACTTGATCAGCGTTGGCACGATGCGCAGTGCCTCGGTTTTCATGCGCCCACCGATGTCGCGCACCTCGGTCAGCGGGTGAGATAAAAGCCGGGAGAGCATGGCTTCGAGCACACGAGCATTGGCCGTGAGCCCCAGGTTCGTGTGAGTGGCGGCCGGCAGCAGGTAGCGGAGGACATCGCAAGCCTGGGCCCGGCAGGCCGACAGGTGGGCCTTGTCGCTCTGGCCCTCTTTTGGCACGCGGTTGGCCACGAACCAATCGACGAGGCGGGGCATGGAGCCGTCGTAGGTTGTCATCAACGCATCGATGGCGTGGTGCCACGCCCCGGCCGCGGGCGTCGAGCCAGTGTAAGCAACAGGGGTGTGATAGCAGGATGTATCAAACGGCACATAGCGCGTCGATTTTTCCGTGTACGAGGCAAGCCGGGCATCCTCAATGACCTTGCTGGCCACGATCGACACCTCTTCGATGGCCAGGTGAACCACGGCATGTTCGGCCACCGACGAGTGTCCGTAGCCTACCACCCACTTCTCGTGGAAAGCCCGCGCCCTCTCGGCAGCGCGGGCCAGAAAGTCGGCGCTGGCGATGTTGGCGGACTCCGTGGCCGGACTGTCCGACCGGGTCAGCGCCAGATCCCCCTCCTTGATCAGCCGGAGAAGATTGTCCCGCAGACTCTCCCGGCTCCGGCTGTAATAGGCGAACAGGACGGCCACGACCTCCTCGGGGAGGTTCTGCAGCGCATAGACCGGGCCGTCGAGGTTGGTGACATACGGCGCAAGGAGCGCACGGTTTGAGCTGTCCAGCATCACGGTCATCGGTTCGGCGTCCAGGGGGATGGTCGGCGGCGGTCCGGCAATCGATGGGGCGGCACCGGCCGGGGAAACGAAAAAACGAAACGACGGCCACGCGGGCCGCCGTTTCGTTTCGGCAAAGCGGATCACATGCGCCGTCGGGATTATCGTCCCGACGGCAGCATGCTTCAAGGAGCTTCGGGTTTGGCCCGGATGATGAAGTCCTGACCGGTCTCGTCGCCGTCAACCAGGATGTTGGCCGGTGCGGAAACAACCTCGAAGCCGGAACGCGGGTGAACGAGGAGCCGCAGGTCATACTCGACGTTCTTCCGAACGCGGGCGATCAGGTAATCGCCGTCCTTGTCGACCAGCGTGCCACGGCCGCGCGGGCGGTGAACATCGTCATTACCGTCATTCGGGTGGTCGAGCGGGTTCAGGCCGGGGCGGACCGCCTCGTCTTCTCCGTCGTCGTCATGATCCTCACCGACATCGTCGGAATCGCCGAAGACATGGGCATGCACGACCATCGGAAAGGCCACCGTGAGCGGCACCATCGCCCGGTCATCCGGACGGCGGCCATGATTGCCCCTGTCGCCGGGGCGACGGCCGTTGCCATTATTGTGCCCCGGCCTTCCGCGCCATGGATTCGGCACCAGGATGTCGCCGGCCGACACCAGGCCGGTGGCGGTCTGCACCAGAACCTGTCCCGCGATCGAGCCGGCATCCCGGAGAGCCGGAAGCTGGCGCAGAACCGGACGAAGGATGTACTTGCCGTTGCCGGTCTGCTTGAGGCGCAGGGAGGCCGCCACATCGAAATCGAGCAGCACCTCGGTGTTTTCGCCGTCCTCCACCGTGAAGTCAGTCTTGATGATCAGGCGCCCCGAGGGCACCTTGACGTCGTGCGAGTCACCGTTGGCCTCAATCAACCAGGCGCCATCCGGCGCGAGATCCAGAACCAGTCGGCGATAGTTGCCCGCCGGCAGGTCCGCCTGGCCCAGGGCTTCCGAGAGCCCGTTGGTCAGGCTGAGGAGGTCAAACGTGATGGGGGATGTCAGAATTTCGATCCGCTCCGGGCCGTCACCGGTGGTGTCGGCGGGAATGCTGTCCGCCTCGGGGAAAACCACCAGGCGATCGAAAGTGACATAGAGATTGGAAATGTCGGTCAGGTCGACGGCGGGCGCGTCGGTGATCCTCACCGTCACCCGCCCGAATCCGTCGGGGGTTACGTTTGTCGATGAGTCGCCGCAGCCATTGAGGACTGCCAGCAGGGCCACCGCGGCGGCCAGCGGTCCCGGGGAGCGTTTCTTGAAATTCATTGATGTCTCCTTCTTGAGGTGCGGCAATCGGTTAGGGTGTGTGATACCGCTGCCTTTGACCGCGCCGTGCGGCCCAGGTTACAACACGGCCATGAAATAAGATCGGCCCGGAAGGGCAAAACTGTAACCGGGCCCGGGTTGGGGTGGTCTTACGGGGTGGACGCCGGTCTTCTAATCGATCGGCGGGTCGAGGGCCCCTGGCAGACCGAGGCATGACAAACGAGGCGAGGAACGGGGGCCCAATCGAATCCGCTGAAAGCGATGACCAACTGGTGGAACTGGCCCGGAACGGCGATGGAGAAGCTTTTCGCCGCCTGGTCGAACGACATCAGGATCGTATCGTCGGTGTCACGCTCCGGCTCCTGAAAAACCGGGATGAGGCGCTGGAAGCAGCTCAGGACGTGTTCGTGAAGGCCTGGCGGGCGCTCGAGCGGTTCGAGCACCGGGCCCGCGTGTCGACGTGGCTCCACCGGATCGCTTTGAATGTGTGTTACGACCGGTTGGGGCGTCGGCGGAAGCGCTCGGGTGAAATCCCCCTCGAAGAAGTGATGACGAAGGGGTTCGTACCCGTCGCCGATCCGGGGTTCGGCAGCGACGAGGCCGTGCTCGATCGGCAGGCCGTTCGCGAGTTCGAAACGGTGGTGGCGGGGTTGGCCGAAACGTATCGAGTCATCTTCGTCCTTCGGCAGATCGAAGGACGGCCGTATGAAGAAATCGCCGGCGTGCTGGGTATCAGCGTCGGCAACGCAAAGGTGCGATTGCACCGGGCACGCGAGATGATTGTTCAGGCACTCCGCGCGCGGGGCGTCCTTTAGCGGGAAACCGGGAAACGAAGTAACGACCATGACGGACAAAACGACGAACCGCGGCTCCGAGCCCACCGGGCAGGAACTCGAACAACTGGAGCGCCTGGCGCTGGCCGCCCGTCGAGGCGATGGCGCCGAGGCACCTCTCGGTTTCGCCTCGCGGGTCATGGCCCGCATCGAGGATGAGCCGGCAGTGACCCAATCCACCGGCGGATGGATCTCGCATCTGGTGGCCCTGTGGCGTATTCCGGTGGTTCGCCTCACTTCCGGCCTCGCCACGGCCGCGCTGGCGCTCTGGCTGGTGAAAGCGACGCTCCAGCCGGGGACGCCGTCCGATCTGCCCAACGCGCCGGGGCTCGAGGCCGAGGCCGGCGAGTCCATTCCTCATCAGTTCATGATCGAGGCGCCAACTGCGCAGCGCGTCTGTCTCGTCGGCGACTTCAACGACTGGACCGTCTGCGAGGTCCCGCTGGTGCGGAACGAAGCCGAAGGGACGTGGAGCATCCAGATGAATCTTCCTCCCGGGCGCCACGAATACATGTTTGTCGTGGACGAGGGGTGGGTCACCGACCCCGCCGCCGAGCTTCATACCGACGACGGCTTCGGCAACCGTAACGCAGTCATCTTCCTGTAAGCTCGGTCAGGATGATCCTGACTCGATTCACCCGTACCTCCCCTGCCAGCGGTTTTCTGGTCGGCGGGCTGATGGCCCTGACCCCGCTCGGCATCCCAACTGCCATGGCAGCCTCCACCTGGCGCGCCGAGCTGTCGGCCGGCGGGGGATACGACGATGATGTCCTCGGCCGTCCGGGCGAAAACAGCTCCTTCCCTATTCTGGCAACCGGCTACATGAACCTGGCACCGTCGTTGTGGGCCGTCTGGGCCCCCGGACGCTGTTCCTTGTCGGGGGGGTGGAGCTATGTGCTGAACGCCTATGAATCCGAAGAAGCCGGCGCCTACCATGACAACAGCGGTCAGGCCGGTTTCGGTTTTCGTGTCGCCCCGGACGTCCAGCTTCGCCTGGACGGCGAAGTCGAGTGGTTTCATCGAACGGAGTTTCAGGACTACGACTTCAATCGACAGGAAGCCGCGCCCGCGGCCATCTGGCAAATGGACGACCGCTGGAGCTTGCATGGCACCTGGCGCCGGGCCCGCATCGCCTACCCGGAACGGACCACGCAGGCACTCGGGGGAGAGACACAGATCGATCGTCCGGACGAACTTGAACTCGCGGTCGGCTTCGATTTTAATGAGCGCTGGCGCCTGTCCACGATGGTGGCCCGGCTCGCGGTCGACAGCAATTCCCGGCAGTACGAGTACGGCGGCGATCGAATCTCCTTCGGGATCAGTGGCGATATTGGCCGAAGTTGGGCCGTTGGCGGAGAGATTGCACGGGAACGGCGCAACTACGATCGATTCCTCTATCCGATTCAACTTCCCTCCGGTGCCGTCCGCCCCGGCGTGGGCCGCGAGGACGTCTCCATCTCGCTGGCAATCGACCTGGAGCGCAGGATCGTCGGGAATACCAGGCTGTTCGCCGGGCTGGCGTACCTCGATTACGCCTCGAGCCTCGACGATTACGCCTTTGATCGGACACGGCTGAGCGGCGGAGTGAGTTTTCGCTTCGGTCAGCCGGCGGCCGCGGCGCCTGGGCCATGGGATACCGGGATATTCGGGTCGACGACCCCCGCCCGGAATCCGCTGTCGCCCACCGTCGGCGCCAACGGCGTCACTTTCCGGTGCCGGGCCCCCCGGGCCACCTCGGTTCACCTGGTCGGAACCATGAACGACTGGTTAACCGGGGCGCACCCGATGACCGGGCCCACGCCGGATGGCGTCTGGGAAACGACGCTCAAGTTGGATCCGGGGCTCTATCGCTATATTTTTCATATAGATACAACGGAATGGCGCACCCCGGAAGGTGCCCACCTCTACGAGGACGATGACTTCGGCCAGCGGAACGGCGTGCTGGATGTGGCCGCCCCTGTAACGGATGGTGCCGGCGGCGGTCCAAGCAGTGTCACCAACCCGAGATGACGCACATGAAACTGGCCACCACGACATCAAGATCACGTTCCACACGAAACACGGCGACGACAAGGATCGTCGTGCTTCTCGTCGTGCTGCTCATGCCCCTGCCGGCCCGGCTGGCCTTTGGACAACCGAGTTCCGCATCATCGCCGGTTTCCGGCGGGGACATCAGCACCATGACGGCACGGGCCACGACCGCCGGCATCGCCGCGGCTGATCTGAATGACCTGCTCGTTCGCGGCCGGACGGCGGGGCTGTCGGATGAGCAACTCGAACGTTTCGTCAACACCCTGACGGGCCTGGCACAGGACGGCCTGCCGCTCAAACCGATGCTCGATCGGATGCGGCAGGGCCTGGTCAAGAAGGCGTCGCCGGAACGAATCGACTTCGCGGTGACCAAACTCGATCGCCGCCTGCGGGAAAGCGGCCGGCTCGTGGACGCGGCGTTTCCGGATATCGACGCGGGACATCCCCCGAAGAGCCCCGCGGCGGGCAACCCACTTCCAACGGCCTTCGAGGCGCGCCGCCGGCTGATCGATCAGACCGCCTTTGCCCTCGATCAAGGTGTGCCGCCGACGGCGTTGACGACGACATTGACCGAATTTGCCGCCGGCCCCACGCCGACCGACCGGCTCATCTCGACACGAGCGCCGCTCCTGGCCCTGACCAGCCTGACAGCCGAGGGCCTCCCCCCCGATCAGGGTCTCGCCTTCGTCCGCGAACTTCATGCCGGCGGGGCCCGTGGGCCGGCCCTTGAGGACCTGGGGTTCGGCGTGGCGCAGGCCATCAAGCAGGGCGCCAATCCGATGGAGATCCAGAAGGAGATCAAGAGCGCGCTGGACCGCGGTATTCCGCCCGGCCAGATCCTTCGGGCCATCCGGGATCGGGCCCGGGGTGGCAAGAATCCAAACGGACCGCCCCCCGGCATCGATCCTCCGGGCGGCCGGCGCGATCGCGGTGGTCCGCCCACCCTGGACGACCCGGGACGCCGTGGGCGTCGGGGCGGGCGCGGCCAGGGTACCGGCGGTGGTGGCCGGGGCGGCCGATAATTCCACGGGTTCCCTTCGGCCGCCACGTTGTATCCTCGGCACATGGCGATCCTGGCGCACGACATTCTCGGTGAGGGCCCCCCGCTCCTCCTGATCCACGCCTATCCGTTCGATGGACGGTTCTGGCACGAACAGCGCGAGGAGTTGTCCCGGGTGGCGCGATTGATCATCCCGGACCTCCGCGGCTTCGGTTGTTCCGCTCCTCTTTCGCCGGTGGATTCGCTCGAAGCGCACGCCGCAGATCTCGCGGCGCTTCTCGATCATCACCAGATCGACAAGGCCGTTCTGTGCGGCGTATCCATGGGGGGATATATCGCGCTCGCCTTCCTTGAACAGTGGCCGGCACGGGTGGCCGGGTTGGTCCTCGGCCACACGCGAAGCCAGGCGGATACCGACGAAGGGCGCGCCACGCGTCTCAAGTCGGCGCAGCAGGTGACGGCCGAGGGGGTGGCGGCGGTCACGCTCGGTCTACCCGAGAAAATGATCTCCGGAGCCACCCAAGCGAACCAGCCGAATCTTGTCGGCCGCCTGCGTGAACTCATGCTCGATCAGATGCCGGAGGCACTGGCCGCCGCGCAACGGGCAATGGCCGCACGCCCCGATCGAACGTCCATCCTGGCGGGACTTCGCGCTCCTGCGCTTGTCCTCGCCGGGGATGACGACCCCCTGATCCCGCGGGCCGACATCGAGGCCATGGCCGCCGCCATCCCGCAGGGCCGATTGGTCGTGATGGCCGACACCGCACATCTGTCGAATATCGAGCGACCGGCCGCGTTTAACGGGGAGCTGGCCAACTTCCTCAGAGCAGGCTGACCGGATCGACATCGACCGCCAGCCGTACCGCGCTCTTCCCTTTTCCATCGAACGGCAGGGCCAGGGCTGCCTCAGCGGCACGCCGGAGCGACCGGTGGTCGTGTCCCTTCAAGGTGAGATGCCACCGGTGCTTCCCCTTGAGGCGGGAGAGGGAACGCGGCGCGGGACCCAGTAGCTCTATCCGCCCGGGGGAATTGCCCGAGCTCGGCAGCTCGAGCCACGCCTTGAGTTGCCGGGCCGTCTCCTCCGCGCGGGCAATCACACGCGCCTCGTCAACGCCATCGAACAAGAGGCTGATCATCCGGCTGAGTGGCGGATAATCGACCTCGCGCCGGAAAACCATTTCGGTGGCGAAAAACAGGGGAAAGTCGTGTCCGCGGGCCGCCTCGACCGCGTAGTGCCCGGCTGCGTACGACTGAACGATGACCTCGCCCGCGATGGAACCGCGGCCGGCACGCCCGGCCACCTGCGTCAGGAGCTGGAAGGTTCGCTCGGCGCTTCGGAAGTCCGGAAGGTTGAGCTGGGTGTCGGCGTTGATGACACCGACGAGCGTGACGCCCGGAAAATCGAGACCGCGGGCCACCATCTGAGTACCGAGCAGGATGTCGGCCCGACGGTGGCGAAAATCATCGATGATCTTCTCCATTGAGCCGCGGCGGCGCGTACTGTCGAAATCCATCCGCGCGAGGCGCGCCTCCGGCACGAGGCGGGCGATTTCCGCCTCAACCTTCTGGGTCCCGATCCCGCGATAGACAAAGCAGGCGCCTTTGCAATCAGGGCAGACCTCGATGGAGCGACTCCGGTAGGCACAGTAGTGGCAACGAAGCTCGACACGGTCGGCGTGCCAGGTCAGCGAGATGTCACAGTGCGGGCAGCGGGCCACCCACCCGCAATCATCGCATCGGACCACCGTGGAATGACCCCGGCGGTTAAGGAACAGAATGGATTGCTCCGCCCGACGAATCCGATCACGCAGGGCCCGGATCAGGGG
>JAWXBZ010000133.1:0-3714 GCA_034440375.1 Candidatus Eiseniibacteriota bacterium | reverse complement strand
GAAGCGCCCCGCGGCGGATTCCAGGAGCACGTCAATGCCCCGGGCAATCTGATTGCGGCTTGGATCATGTTTGGTGGCCATGCTGATGTCGGAACCGAGTTTTGCTTCGACCAGGATGAGGTAATCATCGCTCTCGAGGGCAATGTCGACCTCGGTCGCCCCCTCCACTGGGCGCGGATCCCTTGAGCGGATACGCGATTCATCACTGTCGGATGCCGACATCCTGGCACGGCTGTGGTGTTCGTACGCGGCCGGGGTGGGGCACTTTCGCCAAAGATCAATTGTTAGCGGATTGTCCGTAACCGCATTGAACTCAAGGCTCGGACGAGCGCGTCTTGCGAGTTCCACCAGGTCCGGCCACCAGCGGCGTGAGTCGATGCCTGCAGCAGTTGAAATACGATCCAGGTGACATAATCCTCACTAGGCCGCGGAAGACACGATCCGGTCGATATCCTGCTGTTTCGCGCCCTTGACCGGATGGGAGAATAGTTGCCGAGGCGACAACAAAGGGAATGCTGGCCTCTCGGAAGGAGGCTCGGCTTTTTGTATCTGGATGCGGCGCACCGGTCCCGGGCCATTCCGCAAGACGGGGCTGACACTCTCTCCACCCGCGTCCGAGCCGAGATACTTGGCATTCAGCGCGAGGATTTCACGACGCCAGAACCCAAGGTTCTCCGTTGGCTCAGCCGGTGCATCGATGCTCCAGCGCGCCATGCCGAGAATGTCACTGGTTGAATACCGGTACTGTCGCGCTTCGGTCCGGATCACTCCTGCTGCGGTGACGTAATCCCGAAAGCTGTAGGACCGCCCCGAGGTTCCCTTGTCGTAGAACAGCAGGAAGGTTCTCGGGTTGATTTCGGGGACGTAAAGGAGCTGTCGCTTTTTCATTCGTTCCCCTCCATTTCATTCAGCACCATTTCAACCTGGGCCCACGTCGATGACTTGCGCCAGGACTGGATGGGGCACGACTTGCCCCGAAAGAGGAAGGCCATGGCCGCCTCTGCGGCGGGACGCCAGTTCGGGTTCTTCAGCAGTCGATCCACCCGTGGATCCCGCTTGAGCTGTTCCTCGGTTGTCTTCACCACTTCTCCGATCAACTGTCTCGTGTTGGATGAGTCCCGCGAACGTTGATGCCGGATAGGCACCACAGGCCCGAAGCCTGGTCCCAAATTTCCAGTTGGAAGTCCGTTCCGGAGCGAAAGACCCATACCGGTTCAAAGGACAGCCGCTCCATCCACCCGGTGGCGATCGGCGTTCCGTTCGAGCTGATCCGGAATTCCAGCCACCCTTCAGGCTTGCGCCATTCCCCCGGCGGGTCCGGCATGTTCGAGCTTCGAGTGCCGACAAGCGTTTCGATCATCTCGCCGTCGTCGAGCGGAACGAAATCCTGCGTGATGATCCAGCGCGGCTTCGGCGCTCGGCGGGTGGGCCTCCAGCCCGTCCGTAGTTGGAATTGGTCATCAGACATTTGGCCCTCCACCAATCAGGTGACCCGTCACCGACGTTCGAGGGCAGAACCTAATCCAAGTGCGTGAGAGAAGTCAAGAGACAAAAAGAGCAAGAGAAAGAAAATGTGTTGTAGGGTTGTGACTTACCGCCCTGCCATTGCCCGATCCGACGGCCACCTAACCTCCCGACCCGTCGCCACCGCAAAGTCCTCAGGGGTGGCCACCGGCTCAAAGGTCAGAATCACGCGGAAACTCGTGGCCGTCTACATCGATGCAAAGCGCGACGACGACTTTTTCGCATTCTTCCACTCGATCCCCTCGAGAATCATCGCGAGCTGACCTTGCTTGGAAACTCAACCCTTTCTATTTCAATCGATTAAGTGGACATCCCAGGACGGGGCGTCGCCTTCATGTCGTCCAAGAACTCCGAAGCCGGCTCCACCCCGGTCACCAGCAGGCAATCCCGGGCCCGGGTGCAGGCCACGTACAGCAAGTGGCGTTCTGTGTCATAGATCTCCTGCAGATCCGCGTCGTCGCCGACGGTCTCGATCCGCTCCTGGAGCGGAATGACCTCGTCATCGCAGGCCATGACCACGACCGCCCGAAACTCCAGCCCCTTGGCCAGGTGCATCGTGCTGATGGACACATGCCCGCTGGCGGTCTCCACTTTCTCATCAAGAGTTTTGAAGGCCAGTCCCGCCCCGGCAATGGCCGCCTGCGCCCGCGCCAGTTGCGCCTCCGATCGCACGAACACACCGAATTCGTGCGGCAGCACCCCTTCCGCACCCCGCTCATTCATCCAGCGTCCGACAAAACGGCATTCCTCGCCATCGTCCCTGAGCACCTGAATCGTCGGCGGCGGCCCATTGAACACCGACACCGTGTCGCTCCGATCTTCAGTAATGCCGTCCACATCGGTCACCGCCGGCCCCAGCAGGCGGTCCGCCTGGCCGCGAATCTGGTGTGACGTGCGGTAGTTCACACGCAGCGTGCGCGAGCGCCCCCGGATGTCCACTCCGAGCGACTTCCAGGAGAAGGGCTGCTGAAAGATCCGCTGGCCCAGATCGCCGGCAAAGTAGAGCGCATTCGGCCGATCGCCACCCAGGGCCGCCAGGAACCTCAGATGGGCCACACTGATGTCCTGCGCCTCGTCCACGACGGCATGGTCGAATACGACCCGACGGCCGCTCGCGATGGCGGCGGCCAGCGCGGTAAATAATTCCGCCTGGGTAATCAGTGATTTCTTTGCCAACTCGGTCCGGACGCGCTCACAGATCTCCCACAGGACCGTTCGCTGTGCCTCCGGCAATCGCGTCTTCCGCCCCAGGCGCGCCACATTGCGATACGCCTCCCAGCTTGTCAGCTGCCAGGCGTCCACAACGTGATCCCATTCGGTCAGAAGAAAGTGGAGGCTGAACTTGTGGCCCGGTACGGCTGCCGAAGCCTCCCGCATCAGGTCGCGGATGGCCTGTCGGTCCGCGAGAATCGCCGGCCCGACATGGGACTTGTACAAACGCACTCCGACAGCCAGCAGCGAGTGGACATCAATCCGCTCCCCGAGGCGCGGTTCGCTGCTCAACAGCCGCTTCAACTTGGTGTGCAGGGCATTGGCCAGGGTGTCGGAAAACGTCGTCAGCAAAACGCGGGCATCCGGATGCGCCCGGGCCAGGTGGGCCGCTCGATGCAGCGCCACGATGGTCTTGCCAGTCCCTGCCGAACCCGCAACGCGCGCCGGCCCGCCGAAGTCCCGCTCCACCAGCTGCCGCTGCTCCGGATGCAGGAAGACGGTCCACTTGTCCCACGGAAACTCGAGGGCGCGCTCCAACTCCTCCACATTCGTCATGACCCGGAAGCGCCGCCGCGCATCGGGATGTTCGAATGGATCCGCCCCCGCACCCACCGGCTGCGGAACTCGCGGTGTGCCCCCCACCGCCAGCTCCAGCAACGCCTCCACGGCCTCAGCCGGCAGGTGATCCACAAGAGCCAGCAGCGTCTCCTCGGTGGCCCGCCGAACATCCGCCAGCCAGTCCGCCGGCACCCCGTAACCGAGTAATTCGTCGTCCGTCATCCCGGCAAACAGTGGCACCAGGTCAACAGCCGGCGTCGGCACCACCGGCACCTCGGCCGGCACATACACCGGGACGACAATTTCCTTCACCGTCTCCCGAATCACCACCAGCTGCGCCGCCCCAGTCCTGGGATGCGCCTCCAGCCGGCGCCGCTCCGCCCAGTCATAGGCCTTGTCGTGATGGCCCACGAAGCAGAG
>JAWXBZ010000132.1:0-15927 GCA_034440375.1 Candidatus Eiseniibacteriota bacterium | reverse complement strand
TAATCGCGATCTCAAGCTGTTCGCGCAGCGCCCCTGGTTCGTCGTTCAGCTCGAGCGGATGGATCGCAGTTTCCGCCTGGGGGAGGTCGACCAGCGCTCGCTGGTCATGATCTCGACCGGTACCGGTTCGATCGACCGCGTTTCAGCCGACGCCCGTCGCACGGTGTTCGAGGCCGACAGTGATGGCAACGGACGGCGTGAACTGGCCGTGGCCTTTCCCACCGACGATCTGAAGCGGCTCCTCGATGGGATCACCCGTACCACCCTGGTGCCGGTTCGTCTCGAAGGACGCCTTTCGGACGGCCGGCTCCTCATGGCGGAAGTCACGCTTTCCGTTACACCCAAGCCAGGCACCCCGGTCCGGACAAAAGGGATCGGTGCCTCGGTCGGTCTGATCGTCGAGCAGTCCTCTGCGGGACGCCTGGCCATCCGGCTCTTCGACGCAGCCGGCCGTCTGGTCCGGCAGATCGTTGATGCCGACCGGCCGGCCGGGGTACATGAGTTTGATCTGGCCGCCCAGAAGGATCATCTACCAACCGGACTTTACTTCTACCGGGTGGACGTCGATGGCCGTGCCACTGGAGGGAAACTCATGATTATCGACTAGGGATGGCACCTTTATCCCCAGCGCCATCCCTGCTCAGATCGTATTACTACAATAAAACATTATTTGCCTTACCCCCGGTCCAACTTAGGCGGGGGTAAGGCAAACTTCATTTACACAAAATTGACATCCTTGGTTTAAACTTTATTGAACCATTTTCGGGGAATCCTGCCTGCCCCGTGATCCCAGTCCATTTCCGCGCATTCGCCCTGGAGGGTTGGAAATGACACTTGCGACTTCGTTCCGCCGTACCGCACTCCCGACACTTCTCCTGGTCACACTCCTGACTCTCGCCTCCTTGCCCCCCCCCGCCCGGGCTGCAAACGAACCGGGCCCGAATCTGATGGGGTCCGGCTCGGCCCTCATGGACTATGACAGGGACGGCGATCTTGATCTTTTTTTCATGACCGTCCGAGACGGCAAAGTGGAAATCTTCCAGAATCAGGGGAACATGACGTTCATCGACGTCACCTTTCAGGTCATGGGGAACATCCGGTTCAACGCCAACGGGATGGGCTTCGGCTGCGGCGATTTGAACAATGACGGGTGGGAGGACTTCCTGGTCACGTTCGGTCCCTACCCCCCCAATCAGCCATCGACACCTTATCGGGCCTTTCTCAACAACGGAAACGGCACGTTTCGGGAAATCACCCGGGCCGCCGGCTTCACCTCGTACAAGGCCGGCGTTCTCTCCTCGAGCGTGGCATTCTTCGACTATGACCGGGACTCGGATCTCGATGTCTACATCGGCAACTACATTGAGATTATTCCGAAGGAGGGCGGCGACGTAACGCTGATCGGGGCGAAAAATCACTTCTACGAAAACGTCGGCAACCTTCCCGACGGCACCCCGCAGTTCATCGACAAGACCGACGAGAAGGGCATCGGCTGGTGCGGCGGCCAGAGCGAGTGGACGCTGGGGGTGGCCACGGGTGACTACGACAATGACGGCGACATGGATCTGTACGTGGCCAATGACTACGGCGGAATCAACGAGGACCAGTCGATCCGTGACGGTGACGACGCCCTGTTCCGTAACAATGGCGATGCCACGTTCACCAACGTCACCATCGAGGCCGGTGGTCTGGACAAGGGCTACACGATGGGCGTCGATTTCGGCGACTACGACAACGACGGGGATCTCGACGTCTTCCTGGCCAATTTCTGGCAGGACTCGATCCTTGAAAACGACGGTGACGGCACCTTCAGCTGGCACCGCGATGACCTGGGGCTCACCGAGAATCTGAACGGCTGGGGCGCCGCATTTCGCGACTACGACAACGACGGCGACCTCGACATCCTTAATGTCAACGGATGGATCGCCAATGGCTGGGGCCAGGTCGAGTGCGAAGGAAATGCCCTCTGGGAGAATCGCGGTCCGGATGCGCCGGTCCGATTCGTGAACCGTGTCGTCGATGCCGGCATCCAGGATTTTGGCGATGCCCGCGGCGCCGCGTTCGGCGACCTGAACAAGGATGGCTGGGTCGACATGGTCGTGCAGAACAATCTCGACTGGAATCACAGCGAGAATTGCCCGTACGAAGCCGGCTCGCGCCTGATCTTTCTGAATAACCGCAATCGGACCTTTGACGAAGTCTCGAAGGCGGCCGGAATCCGCACCGAGGGCGAGGATGTCGCCCCTGGCGCCGGGGGACCGATCCTGAACAACCATTACCTGGTCATCGAACCGCACGGAACCATTTCGAATCGCACCGCCATCGGCACCCGCATCACCATCGAGGTTGCCGGCCAGATCCAGATGCAGGAAATCGGGGCCGGATCCTACATGTCCTCCCACGAGCGCTGCGCCTTCTTCGGGCTGGGGGCCGCCACCCTCGTCGATCGGGTCACGATTCGCTGGCCCAACGGCCTGGTCGAGATCATGGAGAACGTCGCGGCCGACCAGCGCCTGTCGGTCACGGAAGGTTTCGTGCCGGTGCGACTCCTCTCGCTGGAAGCCTCGGCCGTGACGGACGGCATCGAAATCAGCTGGTCGTTCACCGACGCGGTCGATCACGCCGGATTCCAGATCGAACGCCGCCATGACGCCTCGGAGTGGATCACCGTCTCCGACCGCCTCCTGAGTGGCGACGAAAGCCGGATGAGCTGGATCGACCGGACCGCCGACGTCGGAATCGCCTACCAGTACCAGCTGGCCGCCATCGGCCGGAATGGCGATATCGAACGCTTCGGACCGGTGTCCGCCACCCGGAGCAGCGCGCCGAAGCCGCTGGTGTTGCTCCAGAACCGGCCGAACCCGTTCAACCCCCTCACCATGATCCCCATCGAGGGGAAGCGCGACGCCGGCGAGGCCATTCAGATCTTCGGCGCCGACGGCCGTCTCGTCCGCCGCCTCGCGGTGGCCCCCGGAATCGATGCGGTCGAGATAGCCTGGGACGGCACCGATGACGCCGGTCACATCCTCCCCTCCGGCACCTATTTCTACCGTCTGGCTTCGCGTCCCGCGAGCGCTCGGCGGATGGTGATGGTGAAGTAGCCGCAGGAAGTCGAACGATTGTCACCGGGCGCCGACGGGAAACGTCGGCGCCGGCGGGCTCGCTCATCGATGTGCCTATCGATAAATCGGTGGCCGTCCTAAAACGTCCTCAACACCTCGTACAACGTTGTCCGCTGCGCCGGCACGAATCCCGACTCCCGAATGATGGCCATGACTTCCTCGGTGGAGGTCCGGTTGTGGTGATCGGCTGCCGCCAGGACGCGTTCCTCGATCAGCGTGCCGCCGAAATCATCCGCGCCGAAGTGGAGGGCAATCTGGCCCGTCTTCTTTCCTTCGCTGAACCAGGAGGCCTGGATGTGGGGGATGTTGTCCAGGTAGAGGCGGCTGACGGCGAGAATCTTGAGGTAGCGGGCCGGGCCGGCGATGGCGGTCTGTTTGGGCATCATGAGGGTGTTGGATGGCTTGAAGGACCAGGGGACGAAGGCGGTAAACCCCTGGTACTCATCCTGTAATCGGCGACAGACTTCCAGGTGCTCGATGATGTCCTCGTCGGTTTCGACGTGGCCGTACATCATCGTCGTGGTGGTCTTCATGCCGATTCGATGTGCCTCACGGTGAACATCAAGCCACTCGGCCGTGGTGATCTTCTTGGGGCTGATCCGCTTCTTGACCCGGTCGGTCAGCACCTCCGCCCCACCGCCCGGCATGGAGCGCTGGCCACGATCCCACATGTCCTGCAACACCTGGCCGGTGGTCTTGCCGGCCACATCCGCCATCTGGTGGACTTCCGAGGCCGACCAGAGGTGGAGCGCCAGGAGCGGAAAAGCGGCGTGCAGCCCCTCCACCATCTCCAGGTAGTACGAATACGGAATCTCGGGATTGTGGCCGCCCTGCAGGAGGAGTGTCGTGGCGCCCTGGTCCACGGCGCGCCGGACAATGGTGATCATGTCAGCCACGGAGTGCACGTAGACATCAGCGTGGCCCGGCTTGCGGTAAAAAGCGCAGAATTGGCAGTCGGTCGTGCAGGCGTTGGTGTAATTGGGATTGGTGTCGATGACGAACGTGACCTGCGCATCCGGATGCTTCCGCATCCGGATGTGGTGAGCCAGGTTCCCCAGGTCGAGCATTTCGGCGTCACGAAGAAGGAAAAGTCCCTCCTCGGGCGTCAGTCGGGCGCCGTCCAGTACCCTGGCTCCCAGGTCATCCGCGAGTGTGTGCGCCACGATCGATCAACCTCCGAAAGATATTGAGCCCTTCCCAGTCCTCGGGACCGAGTCGGTAGCGGAAATGGCGAAGGTACTGCTCCAGGTCGGCGGCCGGAAGTCCGAGGTCGACCGAGCGTTCCATCGCAATGGCCGGAATCTGTTTCAGCCCCTCGTACAGGGCATCTTCGAAGCGCATGGCCAGAACCGTCTTTTCTTCGAGCGGCAGATCCTTCCGGACGACCCAGAGCGCGAACACGAATGGCTTCTCCTGCCATTCGTACCACGCAGCCGAGAGATCGACCATCACCGGATAGTCATTCAAACAGCCCTTTTCCCGTTCGCCCCGGGCGCGGAGAGCCGCGTCACCGATCAGGAGCATGGCATCGGTCGGTTCCTCGGTGCCACGGCGCCAGGAGGCCGGGCGGATACCCCAGTAGTCACGACAAAGAATTTCCAGCAGCCGGACCGATGTGGAAGTGTCCTCCGTGATCGAGATGGTGCCGCCGGTCAGTTCCTCGATCGGCCTTCGGCTGAACAGGAGCACCGAGCGGACGGCGCCGGCCGCCGCGATCCCGTATGGCCCGAGCGGTTCGAACCGGTCTTCAAGGTAAATCCAGTCGACCAGCGACATGGGGCCCGCCACCACGCGGCCACGCGCGGCCGCCTCGCCCAGCTGACGGGGCGGCAGGTCAAGAAGTTCATATCCCGCGGCCTGAAACGTCCGGTAGAACGGTTCAGTGTTGAGGTACGGGATCCGGGCGATCAGCGTGCTCGTCGTGGATGGTGATGACATTGTATTTGGCGTCCCGTTCCACGGGCACCTTGCCGGCCTCGCGGATCAGATGGAGCAACCGCTGGCGGGTTAGGCCGAGCGGGCTCGATGCGTTGGCGGCGTGAGCAATGCGCTCCTCGCCGATGGTGCCGTCAATATCGTCGGCGCCGAAGTTCAGCGCGATTGACGCAGTGTCCTCCCCTACCATGACCCAGTAGGCCTTGATATGGGGAAAGTTGTCCAGGATCAACCGGCTGGTGGCGATCATTCGAAGGTCATCGATGGCCGAAGTCTGCCGTTCGACAATGCCGGTGTGCCCCGGCTGAAAAGCCAGCGGGATGAACGACAGAAAGCCGGGTGCCTCGTCCTCCAGGTTTCGGAGCAGCAGGAGATGGTCGATTCGCTCCTCGAATGTCTCGATGTGGCCGTAGAGAAGCGTGGCGTTGGTGGGAATACCCATCTTGTGGGCGGCCCGATGCACAGCCAGCCAGCGATCGGCGCCGATCTTCGGCTTGTACATGATCTGATGCACCCGCTCGCTGAATACCTCGGCCCCTCCGCCGGGAATCGTGTCGAGCCCGGCGGCCACCAGATCCGAGAGGACTTCTTCGATCGACTTGCCGCTGATTTCGGCGAACCAGTCGATCTCGACGGCCGTATAGGCCTTGATCGTGACGTCGGGAAAGTTGGACCGGATCTGCCGGATGATGTCGAGGTACCGGTCGTACGGCCAGTCCGGATGCATGCCGCCGACGATGTGAACCTCGCGGATGCCACCCCGGCACTTCGCCAGGATATCCTTCATCGTCATCTCGTAGGCGTTGGGCGCCTGCCGCGTGGTGGCAAAATCACAGAAGCGACACGCCAGGACACAAACGTTGGTGGGGTTGATCTGCCGGTTGAACACGTAATAGACGAATCGACCGGACTTCGACCGCTTGACCTGGTCGGCCATTCGCCCCAGCGTCAGGATGTCGGGCGTCGACAGGCAAACCAATCCGTCCCTGGCGGTCAGTCGTTCGCCGGCATCCACTTTCTTCCAGATCGGGATCAGCTTCGGGTCCCGCACGGTTGCTTCGAGCATACGCGTCCTTCTCTCTGGCTTTTGGGGCAGGGTCGGGGCTTACTTCCAGTATTCGTTCCAGCGCCGGTCGACCCGACGGACCACTTCCTGGTCCATCAAAACCGGGTCAGGATAGCCGTTTTTCCAGGTGGCGTCGACCAGGAGCCGGCCTTCAAAGTGCGGCTTTGCCCCGACCATCCGGGCCCCGGCGAACCGAATATCGCGGGCCGGTTCGAAGCGGGTGAAGATCCCCCACAGCAGGTTTTCCATGTCGTCCAGATCGACATCGGGCGACACCGCGGCCACGAGCGGCGGGGCGTCCGCTTCCGGCAGACCTTGAAAGGCTTCCAGCACAGGCCAGGGGTCCCGCTCCACCTGGATGACCAGGAGGGTATCGTCGAGCAGCCGCCATCGTTCCGCGCGGTGGTGCACGGCCGTCGGATTGAACGACTCGTGTTCCCGCGGCGGATTGGGTCGATCGTCCGGCCGGTCGACGGCATCGAGGATCATCTTGCTTCCCATGTTCATCTTGAACGACGTGAAATCAAGCGTGTCGAAAGGCGTCCCCGGCAACAACAGGAAGTCCTCGACCGGATCGAAGTGATCGCGAATGGCAAGGAGGACGGCGTGGAAATCCTTGACATTGACCTCCGGCCCCACCGTGATGAGAACCTTGGTCAGGGAGAGCTGCCCCGTGCCGAGCAGGCCAAGCGCCGTCTTGATGGCCTCCTTCCGGTAGCGCTCACGCACCGACACGACGAACAGGCTGTGGAAACCGGTTTCGTAATAGGCCCATGCGTCGACCACCTCGGGGTGCATGAGGCGGAGGATTGGCAGCGTCATCTCCTGGAGCGCGTTGCCGATGTACTTGTCCTCCTGCGGCGGCTTGCCGACAACCGCCGCCGGGTAGATGGCGTTCCTTCGATGGCTGATGGAATTGAGACGAAAGACCGGGAACGGCGCGGCATGACTGTAGTGGCCGAAGTGATCGCCGAAAGGTCCTTCCACGCGTCGTTCAACCGGTGCCACCGCCCCCTCGAGGATGAACTCGGCGTCGGCCGGAACCGGAAGACCCGAACCGGGGCCGGTGAGCATTCGAACCGGCCGACCCCGCAGGAAGCCGGCGAAAGCCAGTTCGTCGATCCCTTCCGGCAGTGGCGCCACCGCGCACAGGAGGAGGATCGGATCGCCGCCCAGGGCCACCGCGACCGGCAGGGGCTGCCCCATGGCCTCGGCCCGATGGTAGTGAAAGCCGCCACCTTTCTGGATCTGCCAGTGCATCCCCGTGGAGGCCCGATCGTAAACATGCATCCGGTACACCCCCATGTTCCCCACGCCGGTCACGGGATCACGGGTCAGGACCAGCGGAAAGGTGATGAATCGGCCGCCGTCCTGTGGCCACAGCTTGAGAATTGGTAACTGATCGAGGTCCGGCGGACCGGTGACCTCGGTGACCGGACCCCGGCGCACCATGGCCCGGCGCATGTTCAGCGCGCGAAGCAGCGTGGACCGTTCGCCCCAGACATTGGCCGGCTTCGGCGGCATGAGGCGGTGGGCCATGCGGCCGAGCATCTCTCCAAACGCGCCCGGGGGGCGCCCCAGCGCCGCTTCGATCCGGGCGTCGGTGGCCAGCATGTTGAGCAGGACTGGAAAAGGGCTGCCGGTCGGCCGTTCGAAGAGGAGCGCTGGGCGTCCTTCCTTGACACACCGGAAAGCAATCTCCGGAATTTCGTGGATCGGATCCACCTCGACCTTGATCCGGTGCAGGTCGCCCCTGGCCTCGAGATGTGCCGCGAAGGACTGGATGTCGTCGAACGGGGCGAAGGACACTAACGACGGCCCTCCGTGTACTGTGAAACGAAGCCGCCGATGGCTTGCTCCCGGTCGACGGTGCCGTCGAGATAGCGCTTCCACCATTCCAGGAGCGCCGGGGCCACGTCGGGCATCCGTTCGTAGGTGCCGTATGTCTCACCGAAATGCCGATGCCGATTTTCGACGATTCGGCGCATGACCTCGCCCGAGGCCACGTACATCAGGGCGTGCGTGATCTGATTGTTCTCGACGCTACCCTGTGGAATGCCTTGATTGCTCAATAACAGGCGCAGTGATCGCAGCGCCCCCCGCTCTCCCCCCTGCCGCGCATCGAGGGCATGAACCAGTTCATGAACCGGAAGCTCGGCCAGTGTCGTCCCCTCCACCCCGCCGACCCCGATGATGATCATCGGCTGGCTGCCGCGATCGAGCCGCGTATACCCCCATGGAGGCGGGGCTTCCGCCACCAGGTAGGTGAGGACCGGTTGCGCGGGGAGTGCCAGGTCCAGTTGCGTCGTCAGACCGGCGGACCAGGCCGCCTCTGCGGGGCCGAGAATCCGGGTGATGACCGCTTTCTGTTTCGTGATGAGGGCCTTGTGTTTCGGCCAGACTTTGGCCAGGAACTCCGGCTCGGCGGCCTCCAGGGCCGCGGCCAGCGTCATGGTGGCCGATTTGAGCTTCAAGGTGCGGGTGCCGAAGACGTACTCCTCCGGGAAGAAACCGAAAGAACGTCGGATGTCGGCCGCCTTCTCGCAGCCGGCCAGAGCTCCCTCGACCAGCCCCCACTGCGCGCTGCCGCCGAGCACCTGTTCCAGGCGGGCCATCTCGTCGATGGCCTTTTGCAGCTTCGGCCCCGAGTTGATGGTCGTGGCCCCGGCCGCTCGCGCCCGGGCGGTGAAGAAGAGATCGATGGCCGGACTCACGCGAAAATCGAGGAGGGCGAGGAGCACGAGGATCGTGGCGATCAATCGAGCAGCTCCGATCGCCACCCGGGCGTCGCCCCGGCCCCGATGGCCATCAACACCTTGTCGACGTAACCGTTGACCATCTCATCCACCGATTCGGGATTCCGGTAGAACGGCGGACAGACCGGCATGATCATGACGCCATCGCGTGAGAGCTTGAGCGCGTTCTCGAGTGCGATGGACGAAAGAGGCGTCTCACGGAGGCACAGGACAAGCTTTCGTCTCTCCTTCAACGCCACCTGGGCCATCCGCGTGATCAGCGTATCCGCCAGCCCGGCGGCGATCTTGGCCAGCGTCGACAGCGACGTGGGCACGATGACTGTGGCATCGAAGGCATTGCTCCCGGAACTTGGGGGCGCGGCCAGGTCATCGTCCTCGAAGATCCGCTTCACATGCGGCTCGAGATCCGCCCGACCGAGGCCCGCCTCGATCTCGAGGTTCTTCCATCCCCACGGGCTGACCACCAGGTATTTGTCACCCGGACAGCGCCGAACAAAAGCAGCGCCGACGGTGCTCCCCGACGCGCCCGAAATTCCGATCAAAATTCTCATGTGCCCGCCATGACGAAGCTGAGGACCACAAAGCCGAGCACGGCGTTGATTCGGAAGAAGGCCATTTCGACATCCCCCCCCCTTCGATGCTCGAGCAGGAGCAGGATGCCGGTCAGGACCAGGAGGACGC
The DNA here is from genome assembly GCA_034440375.1 of Candidatus Eiseniibacteriota bacterium. Taxonomy (GTDB): domain Bacteria; phylum Eisenbacteria; class RBG-16-71-46; order JABDJR01; family JAWXBZ01; genus JAWXBZ01. Next base: position 6,367 of record JAWXBZ010000132.1, on the reverse strand, counting down.
CGGCCAGTGGTGTCCGCAGCTGCCACCAGAACAGTGTCGACAGGAGAGCAAAGGCCAACAGATGCAGGAGGCCCGACACCTGGAGCGCGCGATCCACACCGAGACGGGCCGGAATCGAGAAGAGTCCGGCGTTCCGGTCGAATTCGACGTCCTGCGTGGCATAAATGATATCGAAACCGGCCACCCAGAAAAGCGTGAACGCGCCGAGGAGCAGTGCTGGACCAACGCCTTCGAAGGTCTGTCGAACCGCCATCCAGGCGCCAAGCGGAGCAACGGCAAGGCCGAGGCCGACGCCGAAGTGGGCCAGCGTCGTGAATCGCTTCATATAGGGATACAGCACGAAGATCGCCAGCGGAACCGGCGACAGGAGGAGGCAAATCGGCGCGATGAGCGCGGCGGCCACCAGGTAGACGGCGAGGCCGGCCAGAACAATGCCCCAACCCTCCCGGGCCGACAGGGTCCCACTGGGGAGTTCGCGGACGGTGGTCCTCGGATTGGCGGCATCGATCCGGCGGTCGATGAGGCGATTCAAGCCCAGCGCCACCACGCGCGCCCCAAACCCGGCCAGCACGATGAGCCCGAGGATTCGCCACCCGGGAAAGCCGTCGGCGGCCAGCCAACCACCCGCCACCAGCATGGGGAGGCTGAAAATGGTGTGCTCCAATTTGACGAAGCGGCTCCATGTGGCGAGCCGGTCGCCGGGGGCTTTGTTCATGACCCCGGATGGTACGAGCCGGGCCGCGCCTTGTAAACTTGGCCGATGTTCAAATTTCGCCGCAATGCTCATCTCTTTCTGATTGGCTCCTTCTTCGTTGGATTCGGGCTCGGCACCTACTGGGTGCTGTTCAACCTGTATATGAAAGAGTTGGGGTACGGCGAAGCCGCCATCGGGCGGGTCCTGATGGCCGGCGCTACCGGCACCTTTCTGACGGCACTCCCGGCCGCGATGATCATTTCCCGGTTCCCGACCCGGATCGTTCTGATCGCCGCGGCGTCCGTTGCCTCGGGCGGGTATGCACTCATGGTCGCGCCGGTCCCCCTGCCGCTGATCATGCTCGGCGCGGCGATGGCCAGCGCGGCCTTCTCCGTACACAACATAGCGGCGGCTCCTTTTTTCATGCGGAACTCCGATCCCGGGGAGCGGCTCGACCTCTTCGGCACCCACTCGGCCATCGAGATCATGGCCGGGGTCATCGGCGCGGCGGGCGGTGGATACATGGCCCGCTCTCTCGAGCCGGTGGTCGGCGGCCTGGTCATGGCCTATCGAATGACGCTGCTCACCGCCACCGGGCTTGTCCTGATAAGCAACTTCGCCTACCTGGCCATTCGCGAAGTACGACACGGGAGCCTCGTCACCGATTTCGTGGGGATGCTCCGCCGGGCGGACGCATGGCTCCTGACCCGCCTGGTGCTGCCCAAGTTCATCACGGGGCTGGGCGCCGGCCTGGTCATTCCCTTCATCAATCTTTATTTCCGCGATCGATTCCTGTTGCCGCCCGACCGGATCGGCACGATTTTCGCGGTGGCCCAGGCCGTCACGGTCGTCGCCTTTCTGGTGGGACCGCATCTGGCCCGTCGGACCGGGATGATCCGGGCCATCGCCGCCACCGAACTCCTGTCCATTCCTTTTTTCATCACCATGGCGTACACGCAGCGGCTCGACCTGGCCATCATGGCTTTCTGGATGCGCGGTGCGCTCATGAACATGAACCAGCCGATCTCCGGAGCCTTTACCATGGAAATGGTACGACCGGAGCAGCAACCCCTGGCCAATGCGCTGGTCGAGTTTGCCTGGCATGGCGCCTGGATGATTTCCACGCAGATCGGCGGCTGGATGATCGAGAAGAATGGTTTCCAGCTCCCGATGATGATCACGGTGGGCTTTTACGTCGTCGCGTCGTTGCTCTACCTGACCTTTTTTCATGACGCCGAGCGGAAGCTGGCGGCCCGAACGGCATGACGGATCGGCGGGCCGCCGGAGTCGTCCTGATCTTGTTGACGGCCTACGCCCTGAATCCCGCCACGGGGTCGTGGGCCCGAAGCGTCGTGGCATCGGCCAGGCAGATGTACCGTCACCGCAACTCCCTGCGCGACACAAGGGCCCAGAGTCTCCTGGGCGAACCATGGCGGCTCATCGACGAAGTCCGCCGCAGTACGCCACCCGACGCCCGGATACTGATACCGGAGGGGAAGGGGGCCGACCCGCTCTCCAATCGGATCTGGTGCTCCTACTATCTGCACCCGAGGCGGCTGGTCCGCCCCTCGGAGATCACGGGTGACGGACGCCCCGTGGTCGACTTCGTCCTCGTCTACCGCGGGCACAATCTCGAACGCCTGGGTGTCCCCGCCGACTCGATTGCCGGTACGGAGTCGAGACTCGTGGACCTCCGCGCGCCATGAATCCCGGCGAAGCGATCCTCTTCGGCCTCGGGGCGATTCTGATTGCGCTGACCCTCCTGGGGGTCGTCGGTGTGCCGCTGACCGGATGGCTGGCCGGCAGTGTCACCCTGGCCGTCGCCGGGGCGGCTCTCACCGCCGGACTTAGGCGTGCCAGCAAACACCGCCTACCGAAATCATCCGGGCTTATGGCTTCTCCATGGCGCGGGCGGCTGACACCCGCGGAAGCCTTGCTCCTCCTCGTCATCGTCCTGATCACAGGGGTGGCGGCGTGGCGGGCCGCTTTCTATCCGGTGTCGGCGATGGACGCCCACGCTTATGACGGGCGGGCGCGTTGGATCGTGGCCGAACGAACGCTCGACCTTTCCATCTACAACACGCCCGGACTCGACGGCCGGAGCAATCTGACGTATCCCCCCGGATATCCCCTGTCGCTCGCCCTGGTCTACTGGCTTGGCGGAACAGAGGGAAAGGTCATCGACCTTGTCTGGCTCACCGCGCTGCTTCTGTTGCTGTACGACTTTGTAGCGCGGCGGAGTGATCGCCTGACCGGTCTCCTCGGCGTCTTTCTGCTGATCGCCGCGCCGGAGTTCTGGCGACACGCGTCGCTGGGCCTCACCAACCTGGCGGCCACCGCAGCGATTGGCGGGGCCACGCTCCTGGCCACCGGACGACAATCGATCTGGAGACCTGCGCTTCTGCTCGGCCTTGCCACGCTTCTCCGGATCGATTCGGTGGTCCTGGCCCTGGCCGTGGCGATCTTCCTCGCACTGCGCCGAAGACACGCCCGGACGCTCCTCATGGCGGCGCCGGCGCTGGCCGTGGCCATCGGCTGGCAGTTGTTTCTCAAGGCCTCGCTCGGAGTGGCCAGCACCTCGGCTCTCCGATCGTCGATGCTCCCCGATCTGAAACTGCTGGCAGACGCCACTTCCGCCGCATTTGGCGCCATGTCCCGGCAGGAACTTTACGGCTGGTGCTTCGCTGTCTTCGGATTGGGCCTCGTGGCGTCCGTCCGTCGTTGGCGACGCCTTCCCGAGGAAGTCCGGACGCTGATCCTCCTCGTGATAATCGAATTCCTCGCGCTCCTCGTCCTCTACCAGCAGGTCGATCCGGCCTTCGGCGGCGGGGGCGGCAGTTACTTCGCCAATTCGCTGAAACGTGCGTTGTTCGTGCTGCTGCCGGCCGCCGTTGCCGCGGGGCTCCTTGCGTTCGCCGCCCGGTCCGCCGATGATCCCCGCCCATGACGAATAAAACTCCCCCCGTGCGTGTGGGCCAGGAAGTCGAGGTCCATGTCCATGACCTGGCCTTCGGCGGCGCCGGCGTGGCCCATCTCGACGGCTACGCCATCTTCGTCAAGGGGGGTCTCCCCGGTCAGACGGTGAAGGCCCGGATCATCAAGCGAAAGGGTGGCTTCGCCGAGGCGCGCATCGAAGAGGTGCTGATTCGCTCACCCGACGAGATCGCGCCGCCGTGCCGCCACTTCGGCCCGTGCGGCGGCTGCCTGTGGCAGAACCTGGACTACAACCGGCAGCTCGAAGCCAAGACGGCGCAGGTTCGGGATTGCCTCGTCCGGCTCGGGGGGATCGAGGATCCGCCGATCCGGCCGGCCCTGCCCGCACCGTCGGCCTACCGCTACCGGAACAAGATGGAGTTCTCGTTTGCCGACCGGGCCTGGGACGAGCCGGACAGCCGCTTCGGCGTGGGGCTCCATGTCCGCGGTCGATTCGATAAAGTGCTGAACAATACCGAGTGCCATCTGGCGCCACCCTGGATGGCCGAGGTGCTGGCCACCGTGCGCGAGCTGGCGGTGGCATCCGGCTTTCCTCCCTCGCAAATGAGGTCGCACGAGGGATTCTTTCGATTCCTCGTCCTTCGCGACGGCCGCAACACACGGGAGCGGATGGCCCACCTGATCACCTGGCCGGCCGCGACCGGATCGGCCGAGGAACGGGCCGTCGACGACATCCTGGCGGCCGTGGCCGCGCGCCATCCAGAAATGACCTCCCTGCTTCATGGCACCACTGGCAGTAAGTCCAGCGTGGCCTACTGCGAGACCTGGCGGACCGTCCGCGGCCGACCGGTCATTCGCGAGCGGCTGCTCGATAAGCTGTTCGAGATCGGGCCAAACACCTTCTTCCAGACGAACACCGAGCAGGCGGAACGGCTTTTCCAGCTGGCCCTCGAACTGGCCGGTCCGCCGGTCGATATGGCCTGGGATCTTTACTGTGGTGTCGGCGCTCTCACGCTGCCGCTGGCCCGGCAGGCCCGCCGGGTCGTGGGGGCTGAATTGATCGAGGCATCGATCGAGGCGGCCCGGGCCAACGCCGTCACCAACGGCGTCGACAATGTGGAGTTCGTGGCCATCGACATGAAGGATGCGCTGCACGAATCGGGCCTCGTCGATAAGGAAGGACGACTCGTCTCGGGTCGGCCCGATCTGGTCCTGGTGGATCCGCCGCGGGACGGGCTGCATGCCGATGTCACCGAGGGTCTCGTCCGGTTGGCTCCCCCGAAGATCGTGTATGTGTCATGCAACCCCGGAACGCTGGCCCGCGATGCCGCCCGGCTGGCGAGTGGCGGTTACCAAATGGATGCCGCCGTTCCCGTCGACATGTTTCCTCAGACCGCCCACGTCGAAATGGTGGCCCGCTTCATCCGGGACTGACGTCGGCCGGCGCGGGGATGACACCGCGCCAGACGCGGACCAGCTTCCCTTCCGAGAGCAGCCCGACCTGGGGCAGTTTTCGGTAGTACTGACGGAGCACTTTTTCCGGTGCTGAGCCGACCGCGAAACCGGGGACATGATCGAGCGCCCAGCTGCGGGCCTCTGCGCGGCTCCCGGCGTAAACCGCGATGACCGTGGGTGCCCCGTCGGTGGCGGCAATCTGGTTCAGGGACTCAAGGCCGGCGTCACACGAAGCGCAATCCGGCCCGACGAGGACCAGAAGGACCTGCCCCTCATCGAGTCCCTGCGGCAGATCGTCCACGGCGAGATCGGTCAGGTCCTCACCCGGATTGAACGTCGTGACCAGCGAATCGAAGGGGAGATGCGGCCCCGCAATCGGGAGCGCCACGGCGAGCGGCAGCAACGCGGCAAAAACCACGCCCGACCTTCGGAAGCCGGGGTGTCCTGCGGAGGCCCAGAAGCCGGCCCCGGCCATCAGCAGGAATCCAAGATCCTCGAGGATGACCTCGCGGGGGTGGCGCGCGGCGAGCCGGCCGAAGCAACCGCACCCTTCGGTATTCCCGTTGGCCCACGCGACGGCGGTCACCGCGATGAACCCGAGGAGCAACAATCCGGATGCGAGGAAAACGAGCCGTGGGCGCCAGAAACTGAGATGCGCCGCGACCAGTACCGCCTCGATTCCCACGAAGAGCCACGCCAGTGCGGAACTCCAGGCTTCGGGCGACACATGATGCCGGGTGATCTGTTCGGCGAAGGCGGCCGGATCAAGAGATTTGAGGAAGGCGGCGCTCCCCCAGACGACAGCCAGGCCGAGCGCCGCTACGACGACAACAAGACGGCGAACGGATGCGGCGCGGCCCAAGAAGCTCCAGCTTACCGCGCGCCCAGGAGAAGAAGCGCCAGATCTTCCTCGATGGAGCCCTTCGGCTTCTCGACAATGCGCCCCAACTCCTGGCCCGCCGACCGGGCGATGAACGTCGGCGTCTTCGTCACCACGTTGGCCGTGAGCAGCGCCTCCGGTTCGCTCATGTCCTCGCTGATGCCGATGTAGCGGACGGTAATCGAGGGATTGGCGGCCATCTCGATGGTCTTCATGAAGCCCGGCAGGTAGTGCTTGCAAGAAGAGCACCAGGTGCCGAAAAAGACGGTGATCTCGATCGGCTGCCGGATATTCTTGATCAGCGAGACCGCGGCGTTCTTCGGCTTGTAGGCGCGCGCCAGCACCAGGTAGTCCTTCTTCTTGACCAGCAGGTCGGCCTTGCTGATTTCGCCGATGAGTGGCGG
>JAWXBZ010000131.1:0-5601 GCA_034440375.1 Candidatus Eiseniibacteriota bacterium | reverse complement strand
CTACCTCGACATCCACGAGGACGACACGCTCGACGAGGCGCAGCTGGTGAAGTGGGTGAAGAAGGCAGCCGCGCTGCCGGGGTGTATATCCGGGCGGGATTCCTGAGGATTCGGACTCTGCCATTCACTGTCTGAGTGGGCTGCACCGGCGAACCAGCCCGGTGACGCACGCGTGCGGTAAACTCGCCCGATGCCTCTGACTCCGGCCACCCGCCTCGGCCCCTACGAGATCATTGGCCCGCTCGGCGCGGGCGGCATGGGCGAGGTTTACCGCGCGCGCGACACGCGGCTCAAGCGCGAGATCGCGATAAAGGTGTTGCCCGAGGACGTGGCATCGTCGCCGGATCGACTGGCCCGCTTCGAGCGAGAGGCCACGACCGTGGCGGGACTCAATCACCCGAACATCGTCACCCTGCACTCCATCGAGGAGGTCGACGGCACCCGGTTCCTCACCATGGAGCTGGTGGACGGCCACGATCTGGCCGGGCTCATCACTCCGGGTGGGTTGTCGCCGGCCCAGGTGCTCGAGCTGGCGATCCCGCTGGCCGAGGCGCTGGTGGCGGCTCATGAGAAGGGTGTGGTGCACCGGGATCTGAAGCCCGCCAACGTGATGGTGACGCGCGATGGGCGGGTCAAGGTGCTGGACTTCGGTCTGGCGAGGCCGGCGCAGGCAGGGACGGACCTCACCTCGTCGCATGCCGTCACGATGGCATCGCCGATTTCGGGAATCGGACAGGTCCTGGGCACGCCGGCGTACATGGCGCCGGAGCAGGTCCGTGGCGACGCGGTGGATGCGCGCACCGACCTCTTCGCGTTCGGCATCCTGATCTACGAGCTGGCTTCCGGGAAGCGCCCGTTCGACGGGCCCACGTTTGCCGACATCAGCTCGGCGATCCTGCGCGACACGCCGCCGCCGCTCACGAGTCTGCGCCCGGACCTGCCCGTCGAACTCGAACGCATTGTCGGCCGCTGCCTGGAGAAGCTGCCGCACGAACGCTACCAGACGACTCTCGAGCTGGCAAACGCCTTGCGCGGGCTCAGCCGCGCGCCGGAACGCGGCACGTTACCGGCCTCGAAACTTGCCGCGGAGAACGTGGCCTCGATCGCCGTGCTGCCGTTCGTGAACCGGAGTGCCAGCACCGATGACGAGTACTTCTCCGACGGCCTCGCCGACGAACTGGTGAACATGCTCGCCAAGATCCAGGGGCTACGGGTGGCCGCGCGCACGTCGGCGTACTACTTCAAGGGGAAGGACGCGAGCATCGCCGACATCGGCCGGGCACTCAACGTCGGGACCGTGCTGGAGGGAAGTGTCCGCAAGGCCGGCCAGCGGGTGCGCATCTCGGTTCAGCTGGTGAACGTGGCCGACGGCTACCACCTCTGGTCGGAAACGTACGATCGAACGCTGGACGACATCTTTGCCGTCCAGGATGAGGTGGCGCGCGCCGTCGTGGCCGCGCTGCCAGGGAAACTGAGGCTCAATCAATCCGGGCTGACGACGGGCCGCGGAACGCGAAACCGTGATGCGTACGACGCGTACCTCGAGGGGCGCTTTTACTGGAACAAGCGGACGGAGATCGACGTGGCGAAGGCGATCGAGTTTCTGGAACGTGCGATCGCCCTCGATCCCGAGTTTGCCGAGGCATGGGTCGGACTCGCCGACTGTCACGTGACCCGTCCGTTTCACAGCCTGGTCCCAACGTCCGACGCCCTCCCCAAAGCGCGTGAGGCGGCCGGACGGGCCCTGAGTCTCCGCCCCGAACTGGGGGCCGCCCACGCCACACTCGCGTTTGCCCTGATGGTCGACTTGAAATGGGACGAGGCGGACAACGAGTTTCGCCGGGCGATCGAGCTGAGTCCGGACGACGCCAACGCGCACAAATGGTACGCGGATCTGCTGATGATGACGGGCCGGATGAGCGCGGCATTGCGTGAACTCCGCCGGGCCCGGGAACTCGACCCCCTCTCCGCCAACATTTGGACCATCATGGGAGAGTGGCACTGGTTCGAAGGGCAGCTCGACGAGGCGATGGCCGCCTACCGCAAGGCCCTCGAGCTCGCGCCGACCTTGCCGCTGGCCCTCGAGCTGGCCGCACGGCTGTGCTGGCAGCGGGATGAGATCGAGCCGTACTTCAGTTTTCACGAGAGACTCGAAGCCGTCTCGAAACGCGTCACCGTGCCGACCCGGGAGCTGCGCGAGGCCTACTCACGCGGTGGACGAGACGAAATCCTGCGGGCCCAGCTTTCGGCTCCCGTGGCCCGGCAGCTTCCCACCGATCGGGCACGCTGGCATGCCGAGCTGGGCGACCTCGACGCCGCCTTCCTGGATCTCGACGACGCCCTGGCCCAGCGCGAACTGCGCCTGGCCTACGCGACCTACTTTGCGGACTTCGCGCCCTTGTGGAAGGACCCGCGCTTTGATCAGCTGCGGGTGCGCATGGAGGTGCGGTAGGGCTAGTCAATGTTCGAGCGGGTCGGTGTGATCGACGGGTGGGCGTTGCTCGGGGCGGCAGAGGGCCGGAGCCAATCAGGATTTGCGCCCACCAAACCGGCAAACCGCGTTTAGGTCATTTGATTGATGCCGCCTCTCGGACTGTTTCGCACATCCGCAGGAACTTCTCGTTCGGTCTTGACACCGGCCACGGCACCGAGGTGGCGGTGATTCCCGGGCCCGGGAGGCTCAACGGAATTTCGATTCCCAGGAAGTCGTTGCCATTGACAACATCGAGTGGCGTCGGCGAACTGACTCCGCCATAGAACCCCGCGGGCTCCGTTGACGGGTTATAAGCGTCATTGTGGTTCAGGTCCAGAAACGCGCCGACGTAATATTGACCATCGGGAAGGTCGGAAAACGAGTTGAAATACCACCAGGGGTTCCGGGAGTCAAGTTGCACAACCTTCACCGGCGCGTCGATCGGACTGAACCCTGCGGTATCAAACAGCCCAGCCTTGATGTCCCAATCCGAGATCTGCCAAGCGTTGTAAGTCACCCTACCGCTCAATGCACTCGGATCGAAGAGCGGAAATTCAATAGAGGTCACGTGAACACGGCCTTCGACCTCGATCGGCTGACCTTCGAGGCCGTTCTCGAGATGGAGATGAACCAGCCGGGTTACCTGCGTGCCCTTGTGTCACTCGGCAACGACAGGACAAAGATCGAATGGGCCCACGACTCCGCCTGGCGGTTCATGCCGGCCATGTACAATCCGGATGTGGGGTTTCGGCTTCATCCGATCGACATCGCGGTGAACAAGGTGCTGGCGCTCGCCGGCCGGGATGAGCCGCGCGACTTCCTCGACATCCTGTACATCAACCGAGACATCCTCCCCCTGGGTCCCCTGTGCTGGGCCGGCGCCGGCAAGGATCCCGGATTCAGTCCGCTGTCACTGCTGGAACTCCTGAAACGTCGCGGCCGTTACCGGCCTGAGGATTTTTCAGCGTTGATGGTCACGGATCCAATTGATTTACCGGGGATGAAGATGGAATGGCTGGAGATGTTGAACCAGGCGGAGACATTCATCCGGAACGCGCCTCCCGACCAGATCGGTTGCCTCTACTATTCAAGGAAGGCAGGATCATTCGTGGATCCAGAACGCCATCCGGAAGCTCATGACATTGAACCTCATTTCGGAAGGCCAGGCGGCATCCTGCCAAAGTTCTACCCGGGTGAACCGTTTCCGGGATCTGGGGGATCCTCGTAAGCTCCCCCGTCAAGGAATCAGTCCCCGGGTGTGGCCACGGCTGTTGTTCAGGCGGTAACCGCTGTCTGAGCGGTGCCCGCCTGTCGGAACAGCAGCCCCGCTCCCGCGAACAGCACAACGAAAAGCGCATTGGCCCCGAACGTGACCACCACGCCGGGTTCGAACGCCATGTCGCCCTGCCAGACGAGCAGCGCCACGAACGGGATCAGTAGTTGAACGAACGACATCGAGAACAGCACTTTGGCCATCCCCTGCGGCTCGAGGCGAGAGGCGATGGCCCCGAGGAAGCCGACGGCCAGTACCGCGCCGTACATCAGGTTGGCGGAGTTGTCCTCGCTTCCGATGATTCCGACCGCCAGGTTCACCCAGATGAGGAGGAGCGACGTCACGGCCGACAGGCCGACGGCGAATCGATATACGCCATTGCTGCTCCGGCCGGCCACGAACTCGTACACGAGACCCGTGCCGAACAGCAGAGCGCCCATGACGATGAAGTCACCTACGTTCCAATCCACTTCGCTGCTGAACTGCATCGCCACCAGTGGCACCATCAATATCAGCGCCGTCACGAGCGCGATGCGAACGAGATTCATGCTTTTCATCCAGGTCTCCGAGTGGTTGTACTGGCGATGTCGTGCCTTCCAGCGTAGCGGGAACTACCGACGCGCACCCCAGGCGGGAGGTCGCGATCCGACTTCCTGATCAGCCAATGAAAAGAACTTTATATTACAAAGTTCGACCGTGTGTCAAGTAAACGGTGCCTGCCGCGTTCGAAATCCTGACCCGCTATCGGCCAACTAATTACAAAGTCCAAGCTTACCTGTTGAGCGACTTACTACTTTTCCGGTGTAAATCCTGTCGAGCTCCCCAGGCGTGCCGCAGCACATCGACAAACTTCTCATCCACCAGAGCCTTTGGATTCCCCGCGTAGTCGATCCCGTTGTCCTTGCGGAATCGATCCACGGCATCACGGGTTTCGTTGCCGAACTGACCGTACTCCGCGATGAAAGCGGTGGAGAGGGTGTCGAAGGTGTCGTACGACCGGGAGAGCGCCTTGGGATCGCGGCGAAGCAGGGACAGATCCGGAGTGAATCTGGGCTTGTCCGGGAACTTCGGGAGTTCCTTTCGCCAGTAGCCGAGGTCATGCAGCATCCGGTTCAGCTCCACGACATCCGGTCCCGAGATCTCCGAGAACGACCGATAGCCGAGGCGGCGATTGGTCCGGTAGTAGATACGTTTCATCTCCGCCACCGGATCGGCGTGCTCTCCGACGTCGATGGACGTGGACAGGTGGTCACCTCCGCGGCCGGGGTCGTTGGGGTCGGCCACACGGATGGCGGCGGATTGGAAGTGGCCCCAGCGGCGATCCCCGCCCAATCGCTGTCCGGCTTCGATAGCCAGGATCAGCCGTTCGGCGAGCGCCATGCCGAGGCCGGCAGTCGACTCGAAGTGGTCGGCCACCGCGTCGACCACCTCGGGTCCGACCATGATGTTGGCCTGGACGGTGTAGTGCGTTCCCTGCCGGCTTCCAGCCCAGACACTGCACTCGTTCCCGGTGAAAGCTTTGCTTCGGCCCTGCATGTCGATCATCCCGATTTGACGCTGCTCGCGACCTTTGTCCCCATCGAGGAGCCGTTCAATTGCTTCCTCCGGCGGGACACCCGCTTCCAGGAGATCGAGGCCCTTGCGACCATACTCAACGACCGTCCACGATTGCGTGGCCACTGCCCCGACTCCGGCCCGTGCCCAGGGAACCGCGCGACCGACGAACGGCACACGGGTCGTCACCGCCACGCCGGACTGGCCCGTGGCGGTGTCGATGGCACAGATCGAGAAGGTGGAAAAGAAGGGCAGATCCGCCGGCCACGCCGGCCCGGAACCGGCGACCATCGTCGCCGTG
>JAWXBZ010000130.1:0-8444 GCA_034440375.1 Candidatus Eiseniibacteriota bacterium | reverse complement strand
TGGCTGAGGTGCGCCCCGAGGGCATCCAGGAATCGGAAATGATCCAGTTCTTGTTCCGGCAGCATGAGACGGACAGGATACGACGGGCCGCGCGGCCCGGACAGCGCCTGGTCCCGAATTACTCCGGTTTCAGCGGCGCCATCGAGGCGAGAAGCGCCTCGACCTTCTTTTCCATCTCACTCCACTTGACGTCGTTTCCGGTCCACTGGGCCACGATCTGACCGTTGCCGTCGATCAGATAGGTGGCCGGAATCCCCTTGACGCCAAAAGCCTCCCAGGCGGGATTGGCCGAATCGTCGATGCTGACCGGGTAGCCCATATTCTTGTCGACGACAAACTTGATCGTCTTCGCGAGGTCCTCGTCGATCGAAATGCCGACGACATTGAAACCGGTCAACTTGTACTTGTCGTGCAGTTTCTGAAGCTGCGGGATCATCTTGACGCAGGGTTTGCACCAGGTGGCCCAGAAATCGATCAACAGGACCGACCCCTTGAACTCGGAGATTTTCCAGTCCTCGCCGTTCACCCGAACCGAAATGTCGGGCGCGGGGCGCGGCAGCGGAAGCGTGACCCAGGACGCCGGATCGGCGTCGAACGTCTTCTGGCACTCCACGGCACAGAAGTAGTACCAGGAGCCCTTGTATTCGCTTTTGGCCGCCACCGCCTCTTTACCATGAGCGCTCCCCTTGGCGGTGCAGACCGTGCAGAGGGCCTTGTCGGGATGGCTGATTGCCGCCAGCTTCGTGGCGGCGCTCTCCTGTGCCGCAGCGGTCGCCGGCGTGGCGGAATCGGTGCTGAACAGACAGAACATGGCGGTTAGCGCGATGTAGACGGACTTCTTCATCAAGGCACTCCTAGAAGCCAAACGAGATCGCCACCCCCGGCTCTTCAAGCCAGGCCCAGATCAGGGTGACGCCGTACGTGTTTCGAAACCAGCTGCCGAGCAGATGAGTCCGCTGACCGTCGTACATGGGGCGGACCGAAAAACCGCGACCCAATTCAAGGGTGGCGCCGAACGGAAAATTGACCCCCTCATCCCACTCGGAGTAGTTGACCGTGGCATACGGAGCCAAATGAAGCGCGGGCAGGTACTTGGCGGCGGTCATGTAATAGGACTGCGTTCCCTTCGGCGAACCGATACGGTCGGAACTGGTCCCGAAGAACACCGCCGGACGGGTCTCGGTTTCGGTCAATGCAAACAGGCTGACCAACGGGCCGACTTCACCGGCCTCCGGGTTCACCTCGACGCCGAGCGACAGCCAGCGGGCAATCCGGTAGTTGCCGGTGAAGCGCCAGCGTGGGCGTTCCAGCTCCGTATCCACATATCGGCCAGAAAAGGTCCATTTCGCATCAATTCCGCTCCCCCGGAGCGGCGCGCCCTCGCCGGGTCAGCCGCTTCAGGTGGGGGCCGCCGCCACCGGTCTTGGAGGACGGGGCCTTGCAACCGGTTGCAGGGTGTCGGCAGGCGACGGTTGGGCAGGGTCGGGCAGGATCGTCTGCGAATTGGCTTCCGAGGCCAGGAACAGGACGGCCAGCGCCGACAGACCCAGAAGTGTCCCTCGAAGGTCAGCCACCGACACCCAGTTCCTTCCCCACCTCGCGGAACGCCTGGATTGCCTGATCCAGATCGGCGGTTTCATGCGCCGCCGACACCATGCAGCGGATCCGCGCCTTGCCCCGGGCCACGGTCGGAAAGCCGATGGCCATGGCGAAGATTCCCTTCTCGAACAGCTGGCGGCTGAAAGCCCGGGCCCGGTCGGCATCGCCAAGCATGACCGGCGTGATCGGCGTCGTGGACACGCCGGTGTCGAAGCCGGCCTCACGGAGCCCCTTTTTCAGGTAATCGCCGTTGGCCCAGAGTTTCTTGACGGCCGTGTCGCTTTCGGACAGGACATCGACCGCTGCGATGCAGGCGGCAACATCGGCCGGGGTCATCGCGCTGGAGAAAAGAAATGGTCGCGCCTTCTGCTTCAGGAACTCGACCAGCCGGCCCGAGCCCGAGACGAACCCGCCCATGACGCCGAAGGCCTTGGAGAGCGTGCCGATCTCGATGTCCACTTCCTGATGGAGATGGAAATGATCGGCGGCGCCGCGCCCGTGGCTGCCCAGGACCCCTTCACCGTGCGCGTCGTCCACCATGAGCATGGCGTCGAACTCCTCGGCCACCCGCACCAGATCGGGCAGCGGCGCCACGTCGCCATCCATGGAGAAAACGCCGTCGGTGATGATCAGCTTTCGGCGAGCCGAACCGGCCTTTTTCATCTGCTCGCGCAGGTCATCAGCATCGCTGTGCCGGTAGATGTGGCGCGAAGCCCTGGAGAGCCGCACGCCGTCGATGATCGAGGCGTGGTTCAGCTCGTCGGTGAAGATGGCGTCTTCGGCGCTGTCGACAAGCGCCGGGATGGTGGCCACGTTGGCGAGCAGGCCCGATTGCAGGGACAGCGTTCCCTCGCGCTTCTTGAATGCCGAGAGTTTTCGTTCCAGCTCGTCGTGCAGTGACATGGTACCGGCAATCGAGCGGACTGCTCCCGGCCCGACTCCCCAGCATTCCAGCGCCTCGGCGGCTTTCTTCTTGAGTCGAGGGTCATTGGCCAGCCCCAGGTAGTTGTTCGAGCAGAGGTTCAGGACCTTCCGGCCATCGATGACGATCCACGCTCCCTGGGCGCTCTCGATCGTCCGAATCTGGTTATACATCCCTTCGGCCTTCAGGCGCTCGAGTTCGATGTCGATGAAATCCATTCGGGACATGGCTCCTCCGGCTGATTGGTTCGAGGCGCCAATTCTACTCCATGAGCGGCGTGCATTTGAGTAGGATCGCGTCATGAACCACTCGTTCCACCCCGCGCCCGGTCTCTCCAATCCCCATGTGCAGACCATCTGGGGGCGCCTGACCCGTTCATCGCACCGGTCCCCCATTCGGCGGGAGTGCCTGCTTACGCCGGACGGCGATGACATCGTCCTGGACCATCTCGTCGCCACCCCGAAGGGACCTCCCCACTACCTGCTGCTTCACGGTCTGGAGGGGAGCTCTTCTTCGGTGTACGCGCAGGGGCTGCTTCGCCTGCTGGCGGCCCGCGGTCGCGGGGCCACGGCCATGAATTTTCGTTCCTGCGCCCGCAATCCGGAGAATCGCAATCAATGGCTTCCCAACAGGGGGTCCCGCCTCTATCACTCCGGTGATACGGGAGATCTCGACTGGGTGCTGTCGTCACTTTTCGAGCGAACAGGCCAACGGCCGCTCCGTGTGCTCGGTGCCTCGGTCGGCGGCAACGTGCTGCTGAAATGGCTGGGCGAGCACCCCGACGACCCGCGCGTCGAAAAGGCCGCCACGATGTCGGTGCCGTTTGACCTCGGGGCCAGCGCCCGCCACATGGAACAGGGGCTCGGTCGTTACTACACCCGGATCTTCCTGGCAACGCTCAAGGCCAAGGTTCAACAACTGGCCGCCCGATCGCCCGAGGCGGCCCGGCGCTTCGATCTCAGTCGCGCCCTTGCTGCCCGCACGTTTTACGAATTCGATGATGCGGCCTCGGCTCCCATCCATGGTTTCGAGGGGGCACACGATTACTACACGCGATCAAGTTCGCTCGGATATCTCGACCGCATAACGGTTCCGACGCTGTGCCTCAATGCGGTGGACGATCCATTCATTCCGGCGGTGGTGCTGGATCAGGTCCGCCAGGTGATCGACGGATCGGGGGCGCCAATCCGTCTCGACGTGACGACCCGCGGCGGCCATGTCGGATTTCTGGCCGGGAGCCTTTTTCGTCCCCGATTCTGGGCTGAGGAGCATCTGGTGGCATGGATCGACGCGCCTTGACCGCCCCCGCTCCGTGCCGTAGTTTTCCCTGAAAGCGGCCTCGGCGCCCCATGGGCGGCGGGGCTTTGATGTCTCGGCGGCTCGGCCCTTTCAGCTATTCAGCCATTCAAGCAGTTCGAACCCAGGAGTCCCCCACATGTCGCATCTTGGCCCCGGCGCGGTGGCGCCCGAATTTTCACTGCCGCGGCTCGGCGGGGGCACGATTCAACTCGACACGCTTCTGGCCAGGGGACCCGCGTGGGTTTTCTTTCTCAAGTCCACCTGCCCGACCTGCCTGATCATGGCGCCGTTCATCGAGCGGTGTCATCGGGAGATGGGTGAGCGACCGGGATCGATCGTGGCCATCATGGAGGATTCGGCCGAGGATGCGGCGGCATTCGCGGCCCGGTACGACTGGACAATGCCGGTGGCCGTCGAGGAATCCCCCTGGCCCGTCTCCTCATCCTACCGGCTGTTCACCGTGCCGACGAACTTCGTGATCGGAACCCACGGCCTGGTGACACGGGTCGGAGCCGGTTTCTTCCGGACCGAATTGAATGAAACGGCCCGCGAGCTCCTGGCCGGTGCCGTCAATCTGCAATATGAACTGATTCGCGCCGAGGACGGCGCGCCCGAATTCAAACCCGGCTGAATGAGCCGGAACAGCGGTTCGTGAAACCGCTGCCTGACCGACGAAAGGATTGATTCGATGGCGGAGCGCAAAGACTTTGATGTCGTGATTCTGGGAGGCGGCCCCGGCGGGTACGTGGCGGCCATCCGCGCGGCGCAACTTGGCTTCAAGACCGCGGTCGTCGAAAAGGAACGCCTTGGTGGCGTCTGCCTGAACTGGGGCTGCATTCCGAGCAAGGCGCTGCTCAAGAACTCCGAAGTCTACCGCTCGGCATCGAAAGCCGCCGAGTGGGGCATCACCATCGAAGGATTGTCGTTCGACTTCAAGAAGGTCATCGACAAGAGCCGCACCGTCAGTGACACCATCGTGAAGGGTGTCGAGTTCCTGATGAAGAAGAACAAGATCGAGGTAATCTCCGGCACCGGAAAATTCGTGGCCAAGGGCGAACTCGAAGTGGAAGCCACCGGCGGCGTAAAAACAACGGTCGGCGGCAAACACATCCTCATCGCCACCGGCGGCCGCCCGCGGCCGCTGCCGTTCGCCCCGTTCGACGGCAAGCTGATCCTCTCCAGCCGCCACGCCCTCGACCGCCGCGAGTTTCCCGGGTCGATCCTCATCATCGGCGCCGGCGCCATCGGCGTGGAGTTCGCCAGCTTCTATAACGCCTTCGGCTCCAAGGTGACGCTGGTCGAAATGCTGCCGACGATCGTCCCCGTCGAGGACAAGGAAATCGGTGCCATCCTCAAGAAGTCATTCGAGAAGCGAGGCATGGCCATCCATATCGGCGCCAAAGTCAATTCACTGGCTGCCAGCGGCAAGCGGATCCAGGCCGAGATCGAATCCGGCGGCACGAAGCAACTGGTGGATGCCGAATGCGCCCTGGTGGCCATCGGCATCATGCCAAACAGCGAGGAGATGGGCCTGGACAAGGTCGGCGTCACGTTGGAGAAGGGCTTCATCAAGGTTGACCGCAAGACTTTTGCCACGAACATCCCCGGCATCTACGCCATCGGCGATGTAAACGGACCGCCGCTCCTTGCCCACGTGGCCTCCGCCGAGGGAATCGTCTGCGTGGAACAGATTGCCGGCCACAAGGCCTCCAGGGTCGACTACGACAACATCCCGGGCTGCACTTACTGCCAGCCCCAGATTGGCTCGGTGGGCCTCACCGAAGAGCAGTGCCAGGAGCAGAAGCTGGATTACAAGGTCGGCAAATTTCCATACTCTGCCCTCGGCAAAGCCAAGGCCGTCGGCGAAACCGAAGGGATGGTCAAGCTCATCTTCGGCAAGAAGTACGGGGAACTGCTGGGCGGCCACATCATCGGGCCGGAAGCCACGGAGCAGGTGGCCGAACTCAACGTGCTGAAGGGGGCCGAGGGGACGCAGGTGGAGCTGCACCGGACCATCCACGCCCACCCGACGTTCAGCGAAGCGGTCATGGAAGCGGCGGCGGCGGCCGATGGGGAAGCGATCCATATCTGATGCGCTCGACGACAGTCCGCGTTTCGTTACCCGGGGGCGGCGGCTGAACCTCCTCTGGATCAAGTCCGGGTTGCTGCACCCCGTCGATTTCGGCGGTCGGATCCGAAGCTTTCAAATTCTGAAGCAGCTCGCCACCCGTCATCGCATTACGTACATGGGCCTCGATGAGTTCGGCTCCGCTGCGAGGGACGAAGCCGGCGCCGCGGCATATGCCCACGAGACGATCGTGATGCCCCACGCGAAGCATCCGCCGTTTACGCCCGGATTCTGCCTCGATCTGCTCCGAAACATCGGTTCGCCGCTTCCGTACTTCGTCATGGTCTACCGTTCAAAGGCCACGACGCGGGCCATCGTCGAGATGACGAGCGAGCGACGCTTCGATCTCATCGTGTGCGATTTCGTGGCCGCAGCGGTCAATCTTCCCTTCCCACTGTCCTCACCCGTCCTCCTGTTCGCTCACAACGTTGAAGCCACGATCTGGCGACGACTGGCCGACATTCAGAAAGATCCGATCCGGCGGGCCTACCTGATGCACCAATGGCGAAAGACGCGCAAGTTCGAGCGTCGGATGACGCCTCGCTTCGACCAGGTCGTGACCGTGTCGCACGAGGAGAGCGACATCTATCGATCGGAGTACGGGGCGCGTCATGTCGAGACCCTTCCGACCGGCGTCGACATCAACGCTTTTGCCAGAAGGGCGGGCGACCCGGTTGCTGCCCACCACCTCGTTTTCACCGGGGCCATGGACTGGCTTCCAAACCATGACGCGATGATCCACTTCATCCGCCACATTTTTCCGCGGATACGCGCCTCGCTCCCGGATGCCACACTGACCATAGTCGGCCGCGGTCCGTTCGCCGAGCTTTTCCGACTGGCGCATGGTGACAGTGGCATCGAGGTAACCGGCCGGGTGGACGATGTCCGCCCCCATCTCGCCAAAGCCGCGGCCGTGGTGGTTCCGCTCCGCGTCGGCGCCGGCACCCGACTCAAGATCTTCGAGGCCATGGCCATGGAAAAGCCGGTTGTCTCCACGACGCTGGGCGCCGAAGGGTTGCCCGTCACGGCTGGCGTCGAACTCCTGTTGGCCGACTCGCCCCGGGATTTCGCCGACGCGGTGATCCGCGTGCTCACGGATCCGGCCCTGGCCGACTCCCTGACGTCACGGGCCGTTGCGCGAGTCCGGCGCGATCACGGTTGGTCGGCCGTTGCGGAGCGATTCGAGGCCATCTGCGAGGTAGCGAGAGACCGTCGAGCGGCCGGTCCAGGAATCAGCTCTGCGCGGAGCGAAAGCGATCCGGGATCGTCCTCAAGTGACTGGACGTGAAAGCGGGTCCTTTGCTTAAGCCAGCACCGCCTCCACCACGCTCACCGCCGACGCCGTCGGCACGACCCGGGTGAGCCGGAAACCGGCCTTCGTCAGCAAGGCCGCGTACTCAATTTCGCTGCGCTCCTGGCCGCCGGCGATGACCAGCATCACCATGTCCAGCATCTTCCCCGGGTGCGGGGTGTCGCCGGGAGGCAGCACCATCTCGATGATCAGGAGGCGGCTGCCCGGCTTCATGGCCTTGCGGCAGTGGCCCAGGATCGTCAGGCACTGATCCTCGGTCCAGTCGTGGATGATGTGCGAGAGCAGGTAGGCATCGCCGCCGGTGGGTACGGTGGTGAAGAAGTCGCCGGGCTCGATGGTCACGCGCTCGGACACGCCGCGTGCCTTGAGCAAGGCTGGCGCATCAACCACCACGTGGGGCCTGTCGAACAGCACGCCGCGTGGTCGGTGATGGCGGTCCAGAATCGCCGCGAGCAGATTTCCGGTGGCGCCCCCCACATCCACGATGGTTTCGAAGTCGGCAAAATCGTATGCCGCGGCCACGGCCGGCGGTTCCGCACCGTGAAAGCCCACCATGGTTTCGCTGAAGAGGGAGGCTTCCTCGGGATGCGTGGAAAGGAATTCGAAAACTGGCACGTTCCAGGCCTTTTCCATGCCGGTCCCGCCGGTTTCCAATGAATGCATGACATGCTCCCAGGCGGCCATGCTCCAGTTGCTGCCGAGCGCCAGCAGGGTGGATCGCGCCGAGCCGGGCGCGCCGGTCTTGAGCGCCTCGCCCAGGGATGTGAGAGCAAAGCGCGGCGCGGCGCTCTCGGTCAGGATGCCGAGGCTGGCCAGGGTGCGCATCAGCCGGTGCAGCGAGGGCGCATGCGTGTGCGTCGGGCCAGCCAGCTCGACGGCGCTTCGTGGCCCGGCGGAAAGATGATCGGCCAGGCCCAGCTTTGCCGCGGCATACACCACTCTGGAGACCCAGTAAGCGGTACCCATCTGAATCAACTGCGCATGAGGGGGCAGGGCCGGGAGCGCGGGCTGGTGATTATCGGTCATGTGACTTCTCCTTTGATGGTTGAGCTTGCCGGCCATGATAGCCGCCGATTCAGGACCGAGTCTCCCATCTTCAGCGCCCGCGAAACTCCTCGAACCAGTTCTCAACAACGAGGACTCCCCCGTAGGGGTCGCCGGGGGTGCGGCGGATGGCCAGGAAG